>DHLU01000105.1:1925-9159 GCA_002405435.1 Flavobacteriales bacterium UBA4660 | reverse complement strand
GAATTCACGTCCGGCCCCACCGTGCCGGGTGAACCCATCCTTACGGTGAAAGATATTGCTACGGAAGTCGATTTAACCCACAACATAACCTCCTCTGTCAAGTCTGCAGCCATGGCTACGGATGGCCTTCCCCAGCCCGTGGTGTTTAAGCACAAAGCCGAAGATGTTGACACCGGTAAGACGGTCTTAAAATTGACAGATGTGGTTGCGGCAGGTTCGGCCACCGATTCGCTCCCTATTAAGGAAGAGCCATCACTTGAAGTCCGACCGGCACGCGACCAGGTGCTGGCACTCAACAAGGAACGCGAAGCACGCATACGCGAACAAACCATGCGAATCAAATCAGCCACCGGCATCACTGATCTCGAAAATGAGCCCGCCTATATGCGCAAGCGGGTAAACCTTGAACAGACGCTGTCCAGTGCAGACAGTCAGGTGTCGCGCTACACGCTCACCGAGAGCGTGGATGAAAACGGTGAAAAGAAAACCGAACTGAGGGAAAACCCCTTTCTCCACACCAAGGTTGACTAATGCATAAAACTTCTCATAAGCCCGGCTCAGCCGGGCTTTTTTATTGCATATGGTGTGCCGCGCGAAGCCAATTGCGTAACATTGCATCGTATAAAAAAATTCTCCATGAGCATCTCAGAACGCATCAACAATGACCTCAAGGAAGCCATGAAAAGCGGCGATAAGCCTCGCCTGATGGCCCTGCGTGATATCAAAAGCAAATTGTTGCTGGAAATGACCAAGGAAGGGGGAGATGGCGGTGTCGATGACAGCCGCAGCATTGCCATACTCAACAAGCTGTACAAACAGCGTCTGGAATCCATTGACATTTACAGGGCACAACAGCGGCAAGATTTGGTGGATGAAGAACTCACACAGGCGCAAGTGATCAAGGCCTATCTGCCGGAGATGCTCGACGTAGAAGCCCTCGAAAAAGCCGTGCGCGAAATCATCGCAGGTACGGGTGCCAGTTCACCCGCAGACCTGGGGAAGGTGATGGGCGCTGCTACCAAACAGCTCGCTGACAAGGCCGAAGGCAAGGCCATTGCCGACATGGTCAAAAAGCTTCTCGCTGGCGGATAAGCGGCGTTATGATTAAAAAGCCCAACAGACTCAGGACGATCGGCCGGAGAGAACGGGTAAACCTGCCCATGCTGGAGGCCTTTGGCATTGAAGCCAAGGTAGATACAGGCGCCTACAGGTCTGTGCTGCATTGTATTTCCTGCCATGAAGAACTGCGCGACGGTAAGCCCCTGCTGGTAACCGTATTTAACCTCGACGGCCTTGGAGAAAAAACCTTTGAATTTCCGCGCTTCTATGAAAAACTCGTGCGCAGTTCATCGGGACACGCCGAGATGCGCTACATCATCAACACCCCTATGCAGTTGGGAAAAAAAACAGTACGGTGTGAGGTGTCTTTGACCGACAGAAGTGACATGCGTTATCAGGTGCTCATCGGCAGGAAAACACTCAGGGGAAGATACCGGGTTAACGTGCAGAAAAAATTTGTGCTTGGTTGAGCCCTATGGCGCTCACACATTCTTCTCGATGTACTTGATAATCTGACCGGCGATGTCCTTCTGGGTGGCGCGCTCAATGCCTTCCAGTCCCGGTGATGAATTCACTTCCAGAATAAGCGGGCCACGGTCACTCTGCAGCATATCGACACCGGCTACCCCCAAGCCCAGCGCCTTGGCAGCCTTCACCGCTGCTATCTCTTCCTCGCGCGTGAGTTCGATGACTTCTGCCCGGCCACCCCGGTGCAGGTTCGATCTGAATTCGCCTTCCTTTGCCTGTCGTTTCATCGCACCGACCACATGACCATCGATAACAAAAGCCCTGATATCGGCCCCGCGGGCTTCGCGAATAAACTCCTGTACAATCACCCGGGCCTTCAGTCCGTTAAATGCCTCGATGACACTTACGGCAGCCTTTTTGTTGTCGGCCAACACCACGCCCAGGCCCTGGGTGCCCTCCAGCAGTTTGATGACCACCGGAATTCCTCCGGCCTCCTTGAGGATCTTTTCTACGTCTTTGGAATAATTGGTAAAAACCGTTTTAGGCAGGCCCAGTCCAGCCCTGGAAAGAATCTGAAAGCTTCTCAGCTTGTCTCTTGAGCGCACGATGGCTTGTGACTCCACAACCGTAAAAACATTGCGCATCTCAAACTGGCGAACGACTGCCGTTCCGTAAAAAGTGACCGAAGCGCCGATACGCGGAATGACAGCCTGGACATCGGTCAACTCTTCTCCGCCGTAAAATACCTTGGGATTTTTCTTTTCTATTACCAGGTTACATTTCAGGTGGTCAATCACCCGCATGTGATGCCCGCGCTTCTCACCCGCCTCAAAGAGGCGTTTGGTGCTGTACAGTTTTGGGTCCCGGGACAGGATAACAATATTCATAAAACCAAAGCAGAAACGCGAAAATAGAACTGCACGGCTGCAGCCGTATCAAAGCGGGAAAAATATTCTGTTACGCGTAGGTTAAGTCCGTTATTCGATGGCCCTCCGGGCCTTGCGGAAAGCCTTGTCTAGCAGTTTGCTCCGCTCATCTGTGTACATGAGATCCGGTACCAACCGGTCGATCGCCTTGTCGAAGCCCACTTTTACGAAGGGTTCCTGAAGCAGGCTGAAATCGCAGCCGTCTATGTATTTAAAGAGCCCGACATCCATGTTAAGTTCATTTCCGACCTTGCGCACCGGGACCTCCCGGGCATCCAGGTAGCAAATTTTGTTGCCATATTCGCTGCCCCCGTACCATATCTCATAGGTATGGCCCAGCGGCAGGTTAAATTCGTATTCCCCGCCCTTGTTGGTGACAAAAGCAACGTAAATCTCCATATCCTGGTACACCACAATCTGCACCCCGGGTCTCAACTTTTCGCCCTTGACAAAAGGATCATATTCGTACACGCTGCCATAGATAATCATATGGTTTTCATCACACGCGCGCTTCACATTGTAAGCATGTGCAGAAATGCCCAGGGCGAAGGAAAACAAAAGAAAGGTTAACAGTCCCCTCATGCGAGCAAAATTGGTTGGAAAACCCGCTTCTCCGGGCTCGCCACGAAGGCTTTTTCAACAACACAGCGTTATTATCCGGGCATATTGTGTATCGACCTTTCCCTCTCGGCAGTAGCACCACCGGCCAGGGTTGCATCAGGTCACAGGGCCGTAGGGCGCAATTACCTTCGCAGCCCTCTATTTGCTGGTGGTTTTCCGCTTTTTCTCCGGATCTTCATGAAAGAAGTACCTGAGGTCGAGGGTGAGGTAGTTTCCCGTGACCGGCACTTCGAGTTTCCGCGTTGATCCGTTTCGGCTGATCTGTGCCACGGCGTCAGCGATGGGGCCGAAGGGCCGGTGATAGGATGCGCCCACATACCAATAACCTTTGTCGGCGGTTCGCCATTCAAATCCGTAATTGGCCAGGAGCGCCCCCTGCAGCCAGTTTCTCCGCCAGGTTTTCTGGTAATAATCAAAGACAATCGAATCCTGTCTGACATCACCAAAACTTTCCACATTGCTGGGATAGAGGTCAAGGGACAGTCCGCCGGAAGCATTCATCCATATGTGATCACTCAACTGCACATAAACCAGCGCCTGCAGGGGTATTTCATAGCCCACCAACCGGTAGTCGAGCCGCTGGACCGTCGGGTTCCATACATGGGAAACCTCCATGCGGTAATTGCGCTGCACCATGGCAATGCCGGTCTCGAGACTCCACATGCGGGTGAGCCCCTTTCTTATGACAAAGCCGAAATTGTGCCCGTAGCGCGGCGCGAGGCCCACCTGCATTGAATCGTTCTGCCATACTTCTTCCCCGGAACCAAAATACCCGCTGGGAACCATCGGCCTGAACTGAATGCCGAGCGTAGTCACATTTTCCTGGGCGTGCAGGGCCAAGGGCAGACAGAGCGCCATACACAGCCTGAAGGCGCGGTGTACCGCAAGGATCTGCAAGTTATATGTGAGGTTTTGTCTCAGGCAGCGGTCCTTTTGTTGTTATGCACTGATGGCAGATTATCAGGCCCCTGTCTCCCATCGGCAGAGGTACTCGAGGGGTTTGCGGTGACCCTGCGGCCATGCATGGTCCACATACCCCAAATAAAACAACCCGAGGCATTTTCCGCGTTCAATGCCCAGCAGGCTTGCCATCGCCTGAGAGTAGATAAAGGAAGGAGAACTCCAAAACGACCCTAACCCGTATGCCGTGCAGGTGAGGCTCATGTTTTGCATGGCACAGGCCACAGCCTCCACTTCTTCAAGGTCAGGAATTTTTCCGTTTTTGTCGTATTCCACAGCGACGGCGACCAGCACATTCACCGCTGACAAACGCGCGGAGAGTTTGTCATATTTCGCCTGCTTAAATTTTTCAGCGGGGGTTTCCGACCGGTAGAGGGCGGGAAGGGCCTGTCTTACCTTTTCCATGCCTTCATCGATAAAGACAACAAACCTCCAGGGTTGGGTAAGCCCGTGCGAAGGCGCCCATGTGCCGTTGGTGAGTACCAGTTCGACCATCTCCCTGTGAACCTTTCGTGAGGTGTAGGATTCAGGCGGAATAGACCTTCGGTTTCTGATTAGGTGGGTGATTTCACTCAGGTTGTACTTCATCATCGGGAGATCTTGCCCCAAAACTATTGACTTACATGCAAGATGGCTGTGCTATTTTTACGCCAGTCATCACAATCGTTCTCCATTGAAAACTTACGTTATAACCGGCGCCGGCACAGGCATGGGCCGCGTCACCGCCACGTTGCTCTCGCAGGAAGATGTCAGGCTCTTGCTCGTCGGCCGCAGGCGCGAACAGCTTGAAGAAACCCGATCACTGTGTGCCGAGCCCGGGCGACACGCCATCGCCGCCATTGATGTCAGAGGGGCGGAAGCGTGGAAAAAGGCCTACCATGAGCTTGAAGGCGGTTTGGGCGCCGTAGACGGGTTGTTTGCCAATGCCGGCACCGGCGGGGAAAACCACTACGGACCTCATGACCGTTGGGATGAAATCATCGGCATCAACCTCACCGGCACCTATGTCACCATCATGGAGACCCTTCCCTACCTGCGGAAGTCGGCTCAACCCTGGAGAAACATCGTAATCACTTCCTCCTGCCTGGCGCGCTTCGGGGTGGCGCACTATACCGCCTACTGCACAGCGAAAACCGGGCTTCTGGGCCTGACACGCGCGCTGGCAGTCGAGTTGAGCAGCGAGCGCATGCTGGTGAATGCGATCTGTCCGGGCTGGGTCGAGACTGACATGGCGCGGGCGGGCATTCAGAAACTCGCTGACCGTGAAGGCCTGAGTTATCAGGAAAGTTTCGACCGGCAGATGTCGTACGTGCCGACCGGTAAAATTTCGTCGCCGGATGAAATTGCCACGCTGGTACGTTTCCTGCTTACCAACCAACAGTGTTCGATTACCGGCCAGGGCATCGATATCAACAACGGATCCTTTATGCTATGAAAACCTTTTCTGCTGTCACCCTGGCCGCGGCCAGCATGCTCATTGACGCTGGCGACCTTCAGGCTCAGCCCGGAGACTCTGCCTTGATTGCCGGGATATTCAGCGAGGTGCTTCATCACGGCGAGGCACATGAAAATCTCCATGTTTTATGCAAGCAGATCGGCCACCGGCTTGCCGGCTCCCCTGCCGCCGACAGCGCCATCGCCTGGGGCAAAAACCTGCTGGAATCCTATCACTTCGACCGGGTCACCCTCATGCCCGTTGAGGTGCCCCAGTGGATCCGTGGCGAAGAGTACGCCTGGTACAGCTACAACGACCAGCAATACAAAGTGCCTGTAACAGCGCTTGGCGGCAGTGTCGGTACCCAGGGAGAAATCACCGCACAGGTTGTGGAGGCCCGCACCATCGAAGAACTGAGACAAATGGCCCCGGAAGCAGTGCAAGGCAAAATCGTATTTCTCAACAAACCCATGGATCCGGTAGCCATTAACACCGGAACCGCGTACGGTGGGGCTTATGATATCCGCGGCAGCGGACCCTCTGAGGCCGCCCGGAAGGGAGCCGTTGCGTGCATCATCAGGTCGCTGAGTACCGCTGAGGACCGTTTTCCCCATACAGGAGCCACCGATTATCAGGACGATGTGCCGAAGATTCCCGGAGCGGCACTCAGCGTCGTTGATGCACGTGCGCTGAGCGCGGCGCTGAAGGAAAATCCTATGTTGACCTTCACCCTCTCACTGTCTTGCCGTGAATTACCACGGAAAATCCAGTTCAACGTCATCGGCGATATCACAGGCGCGGAGTTTCCCGATCGTTACATCCTGGTGGGCGGCCACCTCGATTCCTGGGACATCGGCGAGGGTGCCAACGACGACGGTGCAGGCATTGTGCACTCGATCGAGGCCCTTCGCGCCTTGCGGGCCATCGGATACCGGCCGAGGCACAGCCTGAGGGTAGTACTGTTTATCAACGAGGAATTCGGAAACGACGGCGGGACTACCTATGCCGAAAATAGCCGCCGCGACGGGGTTTACCATGTTGCAGCGATAGAAAGCGATGGAGGGGGGTTCACCCCCCGGGGATTCAGTATGCAGGGTACCGACAAACAATTCGAACAATTCAAGCGCTGGGCGGGATTACTGGAACCCTACAACCTGCATGCATTCAGGCGGGGAGGCAGCGGGGTGGATATTGGTCCGCTTAAAAACGGCCAGGTCGCCCTATTCGGACTGACGGTAGACAGCCAGCGGTACTTCGACTACCACCATTCCAATAATGATGTTTGGGAAAACGTAAACAAACGTGAGCTGCTGATGGGCGCGGCTTCGATGGCCACGCTGGTGTACCTGATAGACCAGACCGGTATTCCCCATGAATAAGTGCGCGGCGCAGGCGGTTGCTCCCGCCTTCTGCCTCAAAAAGCGCGGCTTACCTCCCTATGGCTGGCGCTGACAGTTTGCAGGCCAACATAGCCGTGTCGGTAGTCCATTAGCCCTCTGAGCCTGACTGCCGGGCACTGCCTCTTTCCAGCAAGCCTCACTTCACCTTACCCGCGGCGACGGGCTACAAAAACTTACGCCGCTGTGCTGACCGAGCCGCACGTAAGACCCATATACCGCCTGCTTTACCCCTGTCTGATGCCGTGCATTAGCTCCGGGCGATTCACAAAGGAAAGCTCCGGTCTGCCTTAAACGCCGGTTGACAGCGCAGACAGCGGTTGTGCGATGAACACATCCGGTGCATAGACACCCACCGGCCCACTGGT
>DHLU01000105.1:0-1788 GCA_002405435.1 Flavobacteriales bacterium UBA4660 | reverse complement strand
TCATAGACACCCACAGGCCCACTGGCTGACACAATACACGCCACTACCTGTGCTGGTGGGCCCAACGCGCAGGCCAACTGCGCATGCCGGTATAACAACCTGGTGTAAGATGGATACAAAAAGAAAAGGCCCCGGCACAAGCCGGGGCCTTTTCACAAATCATCAAACCGATCTTAGCGCTGTACCATCATCTTCTCCGTGCGAATCATATCGCCGGCGATCATGTTTACAGTGTAAGAACCGGCTGCGAGCGGATTGTCGAAAGTGATTTCTTTCAGCAAGCTACCCTCTACAGCGTAGGTGCGGTCAAACACCACTTTGCCGACGCCATCCATAATGCGTACCCTGACTGTTTCCGACTCGATACCATCGAGGTTGAGGTTGACAAACTCTCCGGTATTCGGATTCGGATAAATCATCGGGGTAGTTTCGACTGCATCAAGGCGCTCATCCTGAGCGAAAGGATTAGAAACAACCTCTTCGGCCGCACCTGTCGGACCGACAATGCTCATGCAGTGAGCAGCGCCATAGACGCCGGGACCACTGGCAAAGATCGGACGCACACGCACGTTGTAGGTAGCACCAGGAACCAGACCCGGAACAGTGCTCAGAGTCAGGAACCTGTTAGCCGCTCCGCGGAGGTGAGTAAATGGCAGTTCAGGCACATCTGTGCGGGTGAACTCCCATTCGAAATCGATAGAAGCGCAAACGAAGGGCGTACCGGCAATTGAACTGCCGAGCAGACGCGGACCATTTGAACAGCGGTCAGAGGCACGCAGCTCCATAAGCGGTTGCGGATTGATAACCACCGGACAAGGCGAGTCAGTCAGAACTTCCACACTTTCGGTACCGGCTCCGTTGGTCAGCGTCCAGTTGGCACTGATCGATACAGAGTAAGTATCTCCCCATGTCAGACCGGGAACAGTGCTCAGCAGAACGAAGGTTCCGGGGTTCGGTGAAGACTGGAACTTGCTGTAGGTGATGTTCGTGGTGTTCGAAGTGAAGTAGAAGGTGTATCCGTTGGCACCCACCCACACTGCCTTAAAGGTTGAGCACAGGTTGTAGGGGCCAGGACCGTAGTTACAACCCGTATCGGGGATCCACTGCAGACACATATTCACCAAACCTGAACCGCTCACAGACAAGATGTAGGTGTTTCCTGGTACGAGGTTGCCCACGTTGAGGATTTCATTACCATTACCGGACACCACGTTCTCATAGCTCACAGAGTTCAAGCCTGTGTCGAACAATTCAATCTGAACGTTTTGGCCGCTTACATCATATACTTCGATGCGGGCACCGCTTGTTACAGCTACAAATGAGTACCAGAGGTCACTTCCTGAACCCTGCGATTGCGGAGAATCAGAAGATCCCGAAAGATCAACGCTGGTAAGACTGCAAGAGCCGAGCTGGGTGATGGGCAGTGCAATGGCTCCGCCGGGCGTATCGTTAATGACACACGGTGCGTAGGTACAAGAACCATCGTCAATGGTGGCTCCTGCATCAAAGTTGCATGCGGTCGGATCGGTACATCCGTAGCATGAGAAATCGCATGATCCATCGTCGCAAGCAGCGGTCGCACTGTAGTTGCAAGCTGTTATGTTGGTACAACCAGGGAAGGTGCATGAACCATCGTCCACGTTTGCGGCGGCATTATAGTTACATGCGGCAGCATCGGTGCAGCCCAGCACATCATAGGTGCAGGAGCCGTCATCGCAGCCCGCAGACGGGTTATAGTTGTTGGCCGATGAATCGGTACAACCCGGGAAGGTGCAAGATCCGTCGTCA
>DHLU01000224.1 GCA_002405435.1 Flavobacteriales bacterium UBA4660 | reverse complement strand
AATCGTTTCGCATGCGGTGAGTCCCGTCGGGGTTAGCCGGAATTTCGAGCTCTTTGTAGCCGTGGTTGAGGTACTCCTGCGAATAATTGAACCTGTCGCTGCGCATCAGGCGGTTGCGCACAGCGCTGAAGGCGCCGTCAGTTCCGAAAACATGGTCAAAGGTTTTTTCTACCGATTGTCCTTCATGATGAAATCCAAGGGTGCCGGAGATCGGGTTGAGTTCGTCACAGCGGTGATCAAAGTGGAGGCTGACATTATCAAACACGTCTGCACACGCGAGCAATTGCTGGTTGAGCAATCCCCGAGAGACGGAATAGATGGCCTGCCCTTCCTTTCCGTACGGCTGGTAAGTGAGTGCTCCGGTGGTTGCGTGCATGAGACGCCCTGACATCGGCAACGCAATGGAACGGATCTCGGACTCGAGCCCGGCTTCCTGCAATGCCCGCCAGCCCCGGTCACTCAGCGCAAGGTTGATAGACCTGCCCTGAACCACTTTCATTTTTCGTATGTCGGGACGGCGTTCAAATACTTCTACCCTGTGTCCCTTTCGGGCCAGCACTACGGCCAGCAGGCTGCCGACCAGGCCACCTCCGGTAATGGCTACGTGTTTTGACTTCATGCCTTGTCCAGCGCTTGTGTGAGGTCTTCTATCAGGTCTTCCACATCTTCCACGCCTACGCTCAGGCGAAGCAGTGAATCGGTAATGCCGGTTTTGATGCGTTCTTCGCGCGGTATCGAGGCGTGGGTCATGCTCGCGGGATGTCCGATCAGCGATTCTACGCCGCCCAGTGATTCTGCCAGGTAAAACAAGTGCGTGGCCTTCGCCACACGGGTCGCCGCCTCAAAAGAATCTTCGCGAAGCGCAAAGGAGATCATGCCACCAAAGTCGCGCATTTGTTTTTTCGCTACGGCATGGTTGTCATGGTCTTCGAAACCGGGCCAGTATACTTTCGCTACTTTCGGATGCTTCCGCAACATGTGTGCGATGGCTTTCCCGTTTTCGCAGTGCCGCTGCATACGCAGGTGAAGGGTCTTGAGTCCGCGCAAGACCAGAAAACTGTCCATCGGACCCGGAACGGCTCCGCACGAATTGGCAATGAATGCGAGTTTCTCATGCAGCTCATCGCTGTTGGTCATGAGTGCGCCCATAATCACATCGCTGTGTCCGCCGAGGTATTTGGTGACACTGTGGAGCACAATGTCGGCTCCGAGGTCGAGGGGGTTTTGGAGGTACGGGGTGGCAAAGGTGTTGTCAACCACACAGAGCAGCTTGTGCTTGCGGGCCAGTGCCGTGCATCCGGCGATGTCGAGGATCTTCATCATCGGATTGGTTGGCGACTCAAGCCACAGCATCCGCGTGGCCGGTGTGATATGCTTTTCCAGTGCCTGCAGGTCGTGCATATCGACAAAGTGAAAGGTGATTCCGAAGTGGGCAAATACCTTGGTAAACATCCGGTATGAGCCCCCGTAGAGGTCGTCGGTAGCCAGCACTTCGTCACCGGGTCGCAGCAACTTGATTACGGCATCGGCCGCTCCCATGCCGCTGCTGAAACATAGTCCGTGACGGGCATTTTCGAGCGAGGCAATGCCTCTTTCGAGCGCCACACGCGTGGGGTTTTTGCCACGCGCATAAGCATAGCCCTTGTGCTGACCGGGTGCTTCCTGCACATAGGTAGAGGTTTGGTAAATGGGGGTCATAATGGCCCCGGTGGTTGGATCAGGGGTAATCCCTTCATGGACCGCTTTCGTGCCGAATTTCATGGCGTCAACAATTTCGGCAAAGATGTAACGCGAAGGGGTATGCGGGGTGAAATAAGTCAGATGATCGCCTGCCTGAGGATCTGTCGCTTAGCCTCATCACGGAGGGCAAGTCCCGCCTTGGGGGGCGCTCAGGTATTCTGCACCATCATGTAATAGACGGGCATTCCTATGGTGATGTTGACCGGGAAGGTAACCGCGAGGGCCATGGGCAAAAACAGACCGGGATTTGATTTCGGCAGGGATATTTTCATGGCGGCGGGTACGGCAATGTACGAGGCACTGGCCGCCAGCACTGCCAGCATGAAACGGTTGGCCGGATCAGGTGTCACGACAGAACTGGTGATGGCCACCACACAACCGTTGACCAGCGGAATGATGAAAGCAAAAATTACCGGGAACCATCCGAAAGAAAAAAATGCCCTCAGCTTTCTGCCGCTGGTAATCCCCATGTCGAGCAGGAATATCGCCAGAAATCCCTTGAACAGGTCATTGGTAAATGGCTTAATTCCTTCGGCCTGTTTGGCACTCGCCAAGTAACCGATCAGGAGGCTGCCGAGGATGAGCAGTACACTTCCATTGGTCAGTGAATGCCTGATGGCGGTGCTTTTGTTGATGTTTTCAGATGCATCCGGATTAAAAAAAGTGACGAGCAACAGTCCCATAATAATGGCTGGAGATTCCATTAACGCCATCACCGCCACCATGTGCCCGTGCAGGTATAAACCCAGCGACTCCAGGTAGGTCACCGCCGTAACAAAAGTCACCGCACTCACCGAACCATAGGCCGCTGCAATAGCCCCTGCATCAAAAACATTGAGTCTTCTTTTGAGCAGAAAAAAAGTATAAAGGGGAATGGCCATGGATATGAAAATACCAAAGAGCATGGTCCAACCGATCTCGGCTGTTATGGGCTCATGCGAAAGTTCTTGTCCGCCTTTAAAGCCAATGGCAAAGAGCAGGTAAAGCGAAATGAACTTCGATGAATTAGGCGGAATCTGCAGATCACTTTTTACATAGACTGCAATGATGCCCAGCACAAAAAACAACAGCGCCGGGTTGGTCAGGTTTTCGATGAGTAAACTGTAATTCATAACAGCCTGGTTGCGCTTTGGTTGTGTTTGTGCGGTTGTCTTACATGCCCGCGCGGCATTGGTCGTTGCTGGCCGGCAATGACCATGGTTGGGCCCTTCCCGCCTTGCACTTCAGTGAATGCCTTGCGGAAGAACGGCGGTGCACAAAAGTCGGCGTATCACGCGGTGAAACAAAACCTGATTTATTCACCCAATCAGGACATAGGGTAACGGGCTGGTCACGGCATTGTGGGTTTAACGGCTGAGGCTCTTTCCAACTTGTCATTAATGGTTTTACCCAGTCCGGTATCGGGCACCCTTTCGGCTACAATCATATCCAGTGCTGCACCGTCGAGCCGGTGCAATGCGGCGTAGAGGTTGCTGGCGGCCTCCTCGAGGTTTCCGCTTGCAGACAGGATTTCACAGTGCACGACGTCTTTGTGTTCAACCGGGTTTTGAAAAAGCAGCAACCCTATTTTTTTTCCTTCGAGGGCGCCCAACTTTCCGGCAACATCATCTGTCAGTATAGTCGGTGTATCGGGAGCATAATGCCTTGACTGCATGCCCGGCGCAAGGGGTGCCTCGTCGTTGTTTGTAACCGCCTTGAGCGGACCGGTAATTTTTTCAATCTCCTCAGCGGGAATTGACCCCCGCCTGTACAACACGGGCTGTCCGTGTTCAAATCCGACAATGGTTGACTCAAGGCCTTTTCGGCATTCACCGCCGTCGAGGATAACCTCCAGTTCTTTGCCAAAATACTTGCTCACGTGTTCGGCCCGTGTAGGACTGATGGAGCCGAAGGGGTTTGCGCTCGGTGCGACCAGCGGAAAGGGCAGGTTTTCAAGCAGCGCCCGGGTGAGCGGGTGAGCGGGCACCCGCACGGCTACCGTATCTTTTCCTGCAGTAACCACCTCAGGAATATGAGCCCGCTTTTCCAGCAGCAGTGTCAGGGGTCCGGGCCAGCATTTTTCTGCCAGTTTCCAGGCCACATCCGGAATATGCAGCGCGATTTCATCAAGCACTTCTGTTGAGGGTATGTGCACGATCAACGGATTGCTGAGGGGTCTTTGCTTCAGTGCAAAAATCTTTCTCACGGCCACTTCCGAGTAGGCGTTGGCTGCGAGTCCATAGACAGTTTCCGTCGGGATGGCGACCAGCCCGTCTTGCTGCAAAACCGCTATGGCCCTGTCGATGTCTGTGGTAATCATGTTGCTGTCTGGTTGCCGCATTACCTGTCTTTACGTAGTCAAAAGTAGCGGTTTGCACCGGTTGAGGGAGGGCTGCCTCTGCGACCGGCAACCGGTGCTGCAGGCCATCTTACCGCCGCAATAACACCACATACCTCACGCTGCTGTTTCTGGCCGTTGCCAGCACAGCATGTCATATTCCGGGCAATCTGCAGAAAACTGAAAACAGGTCAGTTCCAGCAGCATATCGGAATTCCATGGATACTACCAACATCGCGCATATCAACTGGGCAGACTATTTCTCCGACAGCAACCTTGTGGCCCTGATAGATACCGCCCTGCTGCATAACCAGGAACTGAATATTGTACAGCAGGAAATCGCCATCAGCCAAAACGAGATCCGTGCGCGCAAGGGCGAGTATCTTCCCTTCATCGGCGTGGCAGCCGCAGGCGACTACGAAAAAACAGGACGTTATACCTGGAGAAACGGGGTTGAGGAAAACATCAACAACGTAAAAGACCCTGAGCTGCTTGAGTCGCGTTCAGATTTTATTTTCGGAGCAACCGCGTCCTGGGAACTCGATGTGTGGAAGAAATTGAGAAATGCCAAAGCCGCAGCAGCAGAAAAATACCTGGCCGGTATCGAAGGCAGACACTTTTTGGTTACCACGTTAATTGCCGAGCTGGCGGCTTCCTATTACGAACTCATGATGCTCGATAACCTGGTCGAGATCGTCGAAAAGAACGTGTTATTACAGCAAGATGCACTGACCGTGGCACGCGAACAAAAAGAAGCAGCCAAGCTCACCCAACTCGCTGTAAACCGCTTTGAGGCACAGCTGCTCAGGACACAGAACATCCTGAATGACCTCAGGCAGAGAATTACCGAAACCGAAAATCGGATCAACTTTTTATCGGGCCGATTCCCGTCTCCAATCAAAAGGAATTCTTCCGCATTTTTCTCCCTGTTTCCCGATACACTCCAGGCGGGTATCCCTTCGCAATTGCTGACCAACCGACCTGACATCCGCAGGGCCGAACATGACCTTGCGGCTACGCGACTGGAAGTAAAGGCTGCGCGCGCAAATTTTTATCCAACATTCCGCATTACCGCACAGTCTGGATTTCAGGCCTTCAATCCCGTGTACCTTGTTAACCCGGAGGCGCTGGTATTCAACCTGGCCGGAGACCTTGCTGCACCGCTTGTCAACCGAAATTCCATCAAGGCATCTTATTATACCGCTAATGCCAAACAAGTGCAGGCGGCTTATGCTTACGAGCAAACGGTGCTGCAGGCGCACGTGGATGTCGTGAATGAGCTAGCCCGATTGGAAAACACCCGCAAAAGTGTTGAAACCAAATCGCAGGAAGTTAGTCTGAGAACCCAGTCTGTGGCTATCGCCGGAAGTTTATTCAATTCTGCCCGGGCCGATTATGTCGAGGTGCTCTTCTCTCAGGAGGAAGTGCTCGATGCACGCATGGAGTTAACGGAAATACAGATGCAGCTGATTCGCGCTAAAATCAACCTGTACCGTGCACTCGGAGGCGGCTGGCGCTGAGCCTAAACAGGCGCAGGCAAGCACATCACCTTACGGTTCCTCTATGTTGTAGCTAACAGAGGTCACTGCAAGTTTCAGCCATGTCCAATCGCCGGTATCCAGTTTCCACGTAGAAGTCATCTGCACCGGCACACGGATGCCGCCGAATGAGTCGTAGCCGGAAATGTTCATCAGCCACGGATAACGGACGGCATCATCTTCTCCGCCCTTATAGCGCAGGGCCTCAAACCGGGTTACGTCTCCGGCGCCATTGACATGGAAGGTGCCGCTTCCTGAGATGCCGCCGCAACTCAACGTCGCGCGTGCGGTGCTGTCGTCTATGGCTTCCCACACGACGGCGGGACTGACGGCCAGCGAAGGAAACCAGACCATTTCTCCCAGGAACCGCTGAAGTGCTCCTTCATCCAGTTTGCCTCCGCGCTGGTTTACCACGCCAACCAACGAGTTGAGCCTGATTAGCATTTCGCCCTTGCCGTTGTGAAACTTGTCTCTGCCCTGAAAAAAGAGCAGGCTGTTCATGCGCGCTTCGACAGTCCATACAAAGCCCGGCGTACCGAGGGTGGAATACTGCACCGCCCGGGCCTCCATCCAGTCGTCCTGACCGGGTTTCATCTGCATGGACGCCTGCTGGTCGATGCGACCGTTGCGCATGAGGGGTTTGCCCACTGCGCCTGTGCGGTGAAGCCATCTTTTGACGGGAGCCGGAAGCGCAGCGAGATCCTCTTCCTGCAGCAACCTGTCTGCAGTGCCTGTGTCTGCCCGAAGCAACTGAATGCGTTCGTGTCGCGAGCGCGCCTCAAAACCCTGCCATGCCATCGCGGTTAGCACCACAAGCAGCAGGATGATATTGGGAAGTGTGCCCCACCTTGCGTCTTTCCAGCTGGTGATGATCAGGTACTGCGACAACACCACCGCCGCCAGTCCCAACAGCCATGCATGGCGGTAATGGAGCATATTGAGCAGTCCGTAGAGCAGCAGCATGACTGCTGCAGCCAGCCACACGAAACCCATCGGCTTCGAAATGGGGATGGTCAGTTCTTTGATTTCTCTGATTCCGGAAGCTTTGACATATCCGGCCAAGTGAATCAACGCGTGAAAGAGGATGATGGCGGCAAACAGGGTTCTCATAGCATCGGGGCTGCGTATGATGGAGTTCGGGGATTCCGGACTGCCGTGGCGTGCACTTTCTCCGCAGCATGGCAAAAATACCGTGCGCTTGCCTTGTTGTGCGGACACGGGCAGCCAACCGCGCCACTCAAAACACCTTCCCTCTCCTGTTGAGCCGAAGCCCGATGGTAAACTGGTTCAGCAAGTGGCCGCTGGTAACAGACATCCTGTCCATGTTGTAAGACCTGAAGGTTACGACGCTGGCGGAAAGGATATAGAAATGAGGAAAATTAAATCCGATTGATGTACGGAGGTCACCATGCAACAACAGGTTGAGATCGCCGGAATCACTTTCGGTGTCTGCAAAACCGAGGCGCTGGTACTGAAGACCCGGCCCCGCCATGAGGGTCAGGTTGGCAAAAAACACCTTGGCAATGACCAACGTGCCCGAGTAGCCGATGCCCATAGAAAAATATGTGTTGCTGAGCTTGTTTAACTGAGCAAAACGATCGTACCGGTTTCTGACAGCGGGCGGAATAAAGACGCTGTCTGACCGCAGGTTGTTGTGGTTAAACCCTGCGTAAGAAACAAACGAGGATGCCGATTTCTTCTGCAACGCATTGCCCCTGTATACCGCACCATACGAAAATTTCCGGCGGTTACTGAAGTGCATAAAGTTCATGAAGGTATTCAGGGTGTGTGACCCCTCGTACCGGTAAAAAGCCGCGCTGTCGTTGAAGCCCGGCAATACGTTTTCTGAATTCTGCTCGAAATACCCCGTGAACCAGTTGGCGCCCATTTCCACTACGGACGGACCGCTGATCTGCGACAGCATTATATTCAAGGCACGGGCCGGTGGTTTGCGTTCTGACGGTTGGTAAGGAACACTGTAGAGGTTGAAGGCAATGACCCGCTTTTCATCCGCATAGGAAAACCCCACATCGGTGAGGCTTTCGGCCATAGCCTGCAGGCGGCTCTCTGAGGCCGTGTCTTGAACATACCGCTGGGAGATAAACAGTGAGTGGTTGTTGTAATTCTGGTACAACGACCACACCGACTGGTTGTAATATTTTTTGATATACGTGCTGTCGAAATAATACTGTGCACACAAAGGTGCAGGTGCAAAGACCGCTGCAATCAACCACCATAACTTTATGTCTGCTTTCACCATTAGGTTTTGTGTTGATCAGTCAATGAATACTACCTGATAGGTTCTGCCGCGGCCGTTTCTTACCTCAAAAACTCCCTCGCTGCCCGGCTGCCGCCCACAATAAATTTCCGTATCGTCCCACAGTACCAGGGAGTCTTCTCCGCAGCCGTAAAACCGGATCTCCATGGATCCATCCACATAGTCAAAATCCTTTATCGACGGATCGGCAACCTCCTGCACAAAGGTGTCAACCTCCCGGTTGTAGGTGGGAATGATTTTTCCTTCCCTGACAAACATGGGCAGGTTACCCGGGGCTGCAGGTACCTCGTGGTACTGGCTGCCTGCATATTTCAACTCAGAAAAATAATGGTACCAGTTGCCTTCGGGCAGATACACCCTCCAGGTCAGTCGTCCTTTGGTGATATCGTTGCGCGCTCCACCCTCTGTTTCTGATATAACCGGCGCACTGAGGATTCGGTCACCCAGCATAAATTGATAGTCCTGCGCCCGGGCTTCCCTGTCTTTCGGGTAGAGGATGGAGAGACTTCTGACCATCGGCCAGCCCTTGTCTTCGGCCTGTCTGGCGAGCGTATAGATATAGGGAAACAACCTGGCGTGCAGTGTGGCGTATTTTTTCCATTGCTGGAGCGTCTCTTCATCTTCATCAAAGCGCCAGTGGTCGCAGAGCGGCAGGCCTCGGTGCAGGCGCATGACCGGTACCAATGCGCCCATTTCAATCCAGCGAAACATCAGGAGCTTGTCCATAGGCCTGGTCTGCTCGCAGTTGTACGCGCCTATATCTATCGAGGTATTGGGGTGAGCCGATATCCCTGCGGTGTTCATGCCCACTACCTGACCGCCCAGTCCGGAGAGTTCATCGTAGGTGGCATTGCGGTCTCCCGTGAAATGGAAAGGCGCGTTGGACTGCTGGCCGATGTATCCGCTTCGGGGGAAAATGACAAAGTCGCGGCCCGGATAGGTCGTCTTCCAAAATGCGTCTGCGTTTTGGGCCCAAAGCAGGGGATAACGGTTGTGCATCGAAAATCCACGTTCACCATTATGGGAAACCGAATTGTAAGGCGTGTATTCGCCAAAGTCGTTCATCCAGCCGTCTACGCCGGCCTCTGCGAGTTTTTGGTAAAAGTGGTTCCAGAACCAGGGGGCTGCGCCGGGATTTGTCCAGTCAAACTGGGTATCGCGCCAGACAGCAAACTGAAACACATAAGGTTTTCCCTTGGTGTTTTTAGTGAAGTAGCCTAGTTTTTTTACTTCTTCAAATAACGGACTTTTTTTAAAAAGCAGGTTGGTAGTGAGGTAGGGAAGAAAGTAGGAGATGTGTTTGACTCCAGCCTTGTGCTGCTCGTCAATCATTTTCTCATAGTCGGGGTATTGCTTTCTGTTGAGCGTCCATGCATCAAGGGGGCGGAAAATATTCCGGTTCCAGAACCAGTCCTCCGCGAAAATTGCGCTCAGCGGTATTTTGTTTTCGCGGTGAACGCGCAGCACTTTTTCGTTGACATCCTGTCCGTCTTCCTTTGACTGCCAGTCATCGGAAGCGGCGGCCCAAACGCCGAAGACCCATGGCGAGGGTTTGCGGTAAGTACCGGTGTGCTTCTGGTAACTGCTGATGACACCGAGGGGTTCATCGGCAAGAAAGAAAACCGATTCGAATGTATGGGTGTAGTTGGTAATCGTTACCCTCTCGCGGTTGGTTGCGGCAAAATCAAATTCGCTGAAATAGTAACTGTTCAGCAGAAATCCGTAACCCTTGAGGTTGAGAAAAAACGGAACGGGGTAGTACGTGAGGTCTCTTCCTTCCGGAGATCCGTTTTGTGAGATGTCGGGCAGGTCAGCGCCTACCTCGCGGCACCAGTTGGAGACCACGGTGCCCTTGTGATTCACCTGGTTGAAGCGCATCCCCATTCCGAGGTAACTATCTGCAACGGTGCTCTCCATTTCAATACTGATCCGCGAATGGTGCGTTTCGTCTTCACGGGGAGGGCGCCGTTCTGTGAGATCAAAAAACAACTTATCGTTATCCAGTCTAAATTTCATGTAGAACAGGCTGTCTTTGCGCTCATTCAGCAATACAAAATGTCTCCAGTCATCCTGAGCAGGCTTTTCTACAGCCCAGGCCACATACTCTCTGTAATCAGATCTACCTTCGGTCCATACCCAATATGGCTTGCGCTCCTTCGGGATACTGTTGGTGAAGTGCTGCAGGGCGACTCCATTGATTACAAGCAGGGCTGTATCTGACTTATAGACCTCAAACCGGAACGGTTTTTCCGAAATGTTTATGGAGTATTCCGTCTCTTGCGCCGTTGTGGCGATGGACAACAGCAGCGCCCAGGTGGAAACAACTGCAGATAGTCTCATGGTGCACTTGTCTTCAGGTGCCCAAAAAAACGGGGCTTCATCGCAGGGTGAATTTTATGGGCAAGGTCAGCGCCGCACTGACGGGTTTGCCCTCATCTTCTGCGGGCTTCCATGCGGGCATACTTTCTATAGCTTCCCATGCTTCCAGGTCGAGCATCGGGTGTGCGCCTTTGAGGATGGCATCCATTTTCACTGAACCATCAGCCTGCACAATAAAGCGGATATACACAGTGCCGCTTTCACCTGCTTCTATTGCCTCTTCGGGATACTGCACTTGACTTGCTAAATAGCTGTGCACGGCGAGATCGTTTTCTCCGAAGCGCGGCATAACCTGAGGAATGAGCACACCGGATTCATACCCTCCTACCGGTTGGGATCCGGCACCGGCATAAACCAGTTTAGTAAAATCGCGAACACGAAGGGGGTCGCATGCTGCTGACCGCCTCACCCACACCCCGCTGGGCTTGTTGTTGCTGTAGTATTCTTCACGAATTACGCAATCAGTCGCGAGATTGGCGACAAACACCGTAATGCTGCCGTCGGGCTGCATGATTTCGGTTTTTTTATAGGATGCCTTGCCCGGCGCGACTTCTTTTTGCAGCTCCGGATCCTTGTAAAACTTCTCAACCGTTTGCTGTGCTACCGCCCACTTCGCGGCGAGCAAAAGACCGCAGAGAACAAGGGTTTTCATGTCTATTGGAATTTTCCGGCATTGCACCATTGCTGACGAAGATACCACATTTCATGCGAAAAACCGGTTTTGCTGAAGGGGGGGTGATGGTGTATCATCTTTGCCTCATTACTCCCTGGTAAGCGTTTTCAACCATCGCACTGAAAGCCTTCGCCCCGGGTTGCTGACTGCGCGAGCTTCAGTCTGAATGCGCTGACTAACAGCCCCCATTACTCGACTGCACACCCGGCAAGCGCCTGCGATGCCTTGGCAGCATAATACCCCTTGGCATCGCGTATGTATGTGAACAATTTACAGGCTTCTGAAGACTTGCCCGACTTTTTCAGCGACATGGCTTTGTAATACAGACTTTCTTCCCCGAAGGACCGGGTTTCATTGGCCAGGCTCATGTCGAAGTAGCGTATGGCATTCGCATACTCGCCCCTGTTGAAAAAGCACATGGCCGAATAAAACTGCGCATTGACATCGTCGGGGTATTGTTCCAGCACGGTTGCAAAGTGCTGCAGACAGCGTTTGGTCTCCCCATCGTAATAGGCCTCAATACACGTCTGTATAAACCGCAGGTAGGGGATTTGCAAGGGCTGGTCCTGGCGTTCATGTGCCTGTCCCGGGCTGGCCTCACTTGCGGGCGTTCCTTCCAGCACCGGCTCAATGGGTTTCCAGTGGTCGTGGCGCATGGCGCCGTAGTCGACCACCTTGTAATTGTTGATGTGCTTCAGCACCACCCCATCGTCGTCAGGGTATGACGGCCATACCTCAGGACTATCGTTCAGTGCTTCGTAAGAGGATACCCCACCGCTTTGTCTGGGTTTCAGCGGAGCGGCCGGTTCGCCTGCCCTTACGCTGTCGGCCTTCTGCGCTTGCGGCTGCATCCTGTCGGTTCTGGTCGGTGTTTTTGGTTTGAAGGTGACTCCCGATTCCGAGGCTGCCTCAAGTTTCGCCAATGCTACCTGCCCCCTCTCGGCCTCAAGCGCTTCCGCATACGTTGTTATGGACTGAACCGGGCCCGAGGGTTCCTCCAAACGCTGCAGGTAGACTGCAACACCGATGGCCACTACCGCCACTCCGGCTGAAAACCATCCCGACAAACGCCAAACCAGTGACTTTGATTTCAGCACGAGTGATTCAGGAACACTGCCGTAGGCCGGAATCTCGCCAAAACCTTCCAGCGCATCAGCCACCAGGGGATGCTCCAGCGCCAGCATTTCAATTTCGCGGCTGCGGGCATCTGTCAATGACCCCTCATGGTAACATTTGATTTCTTCCAGCGTGGGAAGTGCGATGTCATTCAGGTTTTTCATGGTTTTCCGGTCATCAGAATTTTTAAGTTTCTACGACCGTTCTGTATGTGAGATTTTACCTCATTGATTGATAACTCGGTCTGTAAGACGATTTCCCTGTAGCTCTTTTCCTCCAGGTAAAAGAGGCGCACACAAAGTCGCTGGTGTTCGTTGAGTTGTGCAATGTGCTGTTCCAGGGTGCTCAGTGCCTCTTCCCTATTGAGTACAAACTCCTCCGGGGTTTCCTGCTGCGCCAGGGCAAAACCCTTCGTATGTGCTGCCCTTGTGTTTCTCGACCTGATGGCCATCAGGCAGTGGTTGCGGCATACTGTGAAAAGCCAGTACCTGAACTGAAGCACCTCGTGCACCCGGAGGTCACGCATCAGTTTTTCAAAAATGGACGATACGGCATCGCGCGCTTCATCGGTATTTTTTAAGTATTTCAGGCAGGCGCCGTAGACCAGATGGCGGTAGCGGTTAAACAACTCGCCAATGGCCGCCTGGTCACCCGACTGGCGATAATGACTGAGCAAGTGCTCATCGGCTGCTGTATGCCACTGGTTATTCAATGCGTTGTTTTTTTTCTGCACTACAAATATCGGCCAACCCGTTTCGGCGCGGCTGTCGGCAGGCCTGTACCTACCGCACCTGCTTTTTGTAATAATCCTCCGAATAACTTTTGGTTTCTATCACCACCACACCGCCGGTGCAGTCACCGTAGCGCGCCGGGAGCCCTCCGGTGTACACCGTGACGCTGGAAAGCGCGCTGGTGGGAATGTTGGGTACATTCTCTCTGATCTTGATTCCGTCGAGAAACCAAAGGGTGCTTCCATTGCGGCTTCCCCTGAAGTAAAGCTCCGTTCCGCGCGAATCGGTTTTGATATCGCTGGCCATATCCTTGATGGCCCCCCTTATGCCTCCCCCCTTGAAGGAAGACATGTTTTTCAGTTGGTCGTAGCGCAATGTCACCTGGGTGCCTCCGTCTGGTCTGATCAGCGGATCCAGGTCGGCCGTCACGACCAGACCGGGGTTGGGCAGCACCTCATCTTCGGTCATGACGATGCTCAGGCGCGAAATCTGCCCCCCATAAATCACCACACTCTCCCGCACCCATTTTTGCAGGCCCAACATTTCGCATCGCACTGTGTAGCGCCCGGGCGGCAGCGGCTTGATCCGGAACCGTCCGTCTGCGTCTGTGAACGTGCCCCTGACCACAACCCCATCAAAGGCAGTGACTGCTGCCATTTCGAGCGGAGTGCCGTCATCAAATGCGACGGTGCCGTGGAGTTCCCCGAATTCCTGAGCCCCCGCAAGGCCAGACAGGGAGATGGCCGCCACAAGGAGCAGGTGGTGAATTGACTTTCTCATAGGTTTTTTTCAGGATAGATGCCCGCCGGGCAGAATTTCCATACCGGCAGCACCGCTTTTTTTGCCAGAGACCGGCGGCAGCCGGGTACCGACGCTCAGCGCTTTTTGAGCCAGAGAGCCGGATTCTGAGGCACACCACCTTCCGGGGTTACCTTCCATAACTCGAAATGAAGCACTACCTGCTCGCCGTCGTCAAGCACGCTGCCAATACTCTGCTTGGCGGTAATGCGGTCGCCGCTCTTTACCGAAACGGTGGAAAGACCCGAGTACACGGTCTTGTAGTTGCCATGGGTAATGATGACGTTTTGGCCCGCTCCGGGAATACTGAACACACTGGTTACCGTGCCGGAGAATACGGCCAGTGCCTGTGTATTTTTTTCTGTGGTGAAGTCAACCCCATTGTTGTTGATGTAGGTGTTTTCAACGACAGGATGGGGCTGTTTGCCGAATGAGGTCGTGATGATACCGGAACCCACCGGCCAGGGCAGGGCTCCGCGGTTTTTTTCAAAATCTGCATTGAGGATCTTCGCCTCAGGTGCCAGTTCGATCGTCTTTGCTGTAGAACCTCCGGCAGCGGGCTTAACCGATTTTTCCATCTCCTTGCGGATGATCTCTTCAATCTTCGCTGTGAGCGCCTTGCGGTCGGCCTCATGTTTCTTCTGCTGTTCGCGCAACTTTTTCTCCTCTGTCTTGAGGAGGGTGAGTTTTTGTTGCTTCTTGTTCCTGTCGGATGCGATCTGGGATTTTTCCCGCTCTTTCTCTCCGGCCAGCCGCGTCTTCTCCTGCATGTCGGCTTGGAGGGCCTTGACACTCTCTTCCAGCTTGCGCTGTGTTTCGGCTATAAGCGCAAGCTGCTCATTACGCACCTCGGCATAGTGACTGGTCATTTTCATTCGCTTGACCGCCTGGTTAAAATCGTCGGCACTCAGAATAAAGACAAGCTGGTCGTAGGCCGACCGGTTTTTGTATGCACTCAGTATCATCTGGGCATATTCTTCCTTCAGCTGCGTTACCTGTTCGCCCAGCGCCGCTATGACCGCTTCCCGGCGCCCAATTTCCGATTCGATTCCAGAAATATCCTGTTGGATGTTCTTTAGCAAATCCTCGCGAAACTGTATCTGTTGTTGAATGACCTGAATCTGATTCAACGTGTTCTTCTGTTCACTCTCGCTCTGGTTGATCAGTTTTTTGGTGGTCTCGATTTTCTTATTCAGGTCGTCGCGCTGTTTTTGAAGTTCCTTTTTGTTTTGGCCGGTCACGCACGCCGGAGCCAGCAGCAGGAACAAGCCAAATACCATCGCAAAAAGGCGTGGCAACAGGGTGTCGTTGGGGTTATCGGGAAGCATATATGCCTGAGCGCTCAAAACTATGGTGCCTGCAGACGGGAACGGACAACGGCAGCCGATGTTGTCCACAGGCCGTTATGGATTGCTCCGGCGATCAAAACCTTCAGGAATCTCATATTCCAGTTCGTAGGGCTTTCCGACGGCAATGCGGTCAATCTTGAAATTCAGCTCACTGATCTGGTGCCAATCCAGTATACGCAATGTGCCCCGTGAGGGATAGTACTGGCCCTCCGACTCTAGAAAATCACTGTACTCGATTTCAATGGTGCGCTTGTTGAGCAGGTCATTGAATACGCTTTTAACCAGTCGGAAATACTGGCCATCGAGCCAATAGCGAGAGATGACGAGGTCTTCTTCGTCTACTTTTTCGACGGCGCGCTGGTACCTGCGGTCAGCCGGGTTGTAGGCAATCGTGTCGACATCCTCCATGCGCCGGTCATCGACCCCCACGGCCATCTTTACCTTCCTTCTGTAACGCGAGGTAAGCAGGTACTTGTCGTCGTCAATTTCCGACCTGAACTTGCCCTCGTCTTTCTCCAGGCCGATGGCATTGCCCACGAGAATATCCTGCAGCATATCAAAGTCGATGTTGGTCTTTATCACCTCATTGACCACCTCGAAGTTGCCCTCGTAATAGTATTTGTTTTCAGGAATCTTCGAGACATAGCGCACCGAGTCGGGCGTAATCAGCAACCGCAACATCTCGATGCCCAGGGCAGGTGACAAGGAAATCCAGACTACACTATCGCGCCTCATGCGCACGGTAGCCTTGAATTCCTGCGTTTCACCGAGCGTTTTCAGTTCGGCGTCCATCTTCATGCCGACCCAGTCATATACAAAGGCATTGCGCTCATAGCGTTTGAGCAGGTATCCGGGACTCTTGTCGCGCAGGGGTTCAGCGGTAACCTGAACTGTTTTTTTTGCACCACAGGCGCTCAGAATCAGCACACCGGGCAGCAGCCATGAAAATGGCACCAGCCTTCCAAATGCCTGCTTCAGGCTCTTTAGAAATTCAGACCTGGCCATTGACCGCAATTCAGTTCTCAAGGCGCCGTGTAGAAATTTTCTTATCGAGGTCAGGTGAAACCGCACCGAGCGCACGCGCCGCCTTCCATTGCTCAACGGCCTGTTCTTCCCTTCCGTTGCGAAACAGGATGTCTCCGTAATGCTCGGTCAATTCGGCATCTGGTGGATTCATCATCGCTATGGCCTTTTCAATTTCTGCCAGTGCGCGTGCAAACTGTCCCTGCCGGTATAGGATCCAGGCGTAGGTGTCGGTAAACGCTACGCTACCGGGCATAAGTTCCATGGCACGCGTAACCATTTGAAGGGCCTTGTCGAGGTTTTCACCCCTCATGCTGAGAAAATACGCATGGTTATTCAGCACGCGCGGATTGTCGGGGTTGACATTGAGCGCTTCTTCCATGGCCTGGTCGCACAGGAGGTATTGTTGCGCACGGTGGTAGGCCTCTCCCAATGCCAGTAAAAACTGAATCAGCATAGCGTCGTCGAGTATGACCAGGTCCTTGCCTGTGCGCAGCGACTCAATCGCCTTGCTATAGCTGCCCAGTTTGATGTGCGCCAGACCATTGTAGTAGTAAAACTCAGGCAGTAGCGAAAAGAGGGTTATGGCGCGGGCACTTTCTGTTTCCATGGCAGCATAATCACGCAGCTCATTGTCTATGATGAGCACCTGCTGCCAGATAATGTTTTTGGCCGGGTCGAGCGCAACCGCCTTGCGGTATTTTTCCCTTGCCTCGGCAAGTTTGTTGTCGCGGTAGAGAAAGTCACCATACATGCTGAAGGCCTTGGCCTCTCCGGGGTGGGTCTCAACCGTGCTGTTGAGCAACTCATACGCAACCGGTAGTTGGGTTGGATCGAAATCGGTGAGCGAGAAATACCTGAGCAGCATACCTATTTTCTGGTCTATGGAAACATCCGGAGCCCGGAAGGCCAGTTTAAGTTCTTCAAGCGACCTGGCTTCCTCTCCAGATGCAGCATAGTATTCCGACAGCTGCATGTGCACCTGACCGTCTTCCGGGTTGTTGAGCCTGAGCTGCTCGAGCGCATACACGGCCTTGTCGCTGCGTCCGATCTGCTGATAAAATTGTGCACACATGCCCCAGTAGCGCGGATCCTGCGGAAAGGCACGGGCCAGTTTTTCCAGTTCCATCCCGGCTTTCTCCGCGTCGTTGAGCCTTAGGTAAAGCTGATGTTTCTGAAGCGAAATTTCCGGGGTTATACCGTCTGACTTCTCCAGTTCATTAATGACAGCAATGGACTCCTGCAACCTTCCGGCCCTGAGCAATACGTCGGCCTGGGCGAAAATGACTTCGGGGTCAAGCGGATTAAGTTTCCTCACCGCAGCGTACTCCTTCGCGGCCAGTTCCCATTTTCCCTCGGCCTCGTAAAGTTCGCCCATCATGCGGTGGTACCACGGGTTGTCTTCATCAGCGTCAAGGGCAGCGCGCAAATGTTGGGTAGCCCCGGTGTAGTTGCTCGAGGCGGTATCCAGCCTGGCTAGTTCGTAATGCACCGCGGAATTTTTAGGATCAAGACCAAGGCAGGCCTCAAAAGCCGTGTAAGCCTTGTCGGGTTGACCGAGTGCCAGGGCGGTCTGTCCTTCAAAAAAACGGTCTGAAAACCGCGTGTCGGGCGGACGGTCCTGCTGTGCTTCTGCCGGAATGGTTCCTGCAGCATCCTCATGCGCTTTACAGGCTGCAAGCACGGCGCAGGCGAACAGGAGATATGTAAGGTTTCTTATCACTTCCTATTTAAGTGTCGAATAATCACCCAGGCTGAGGCTGGTGGCTTCGCCCGTGAACTCGACAAAGCTACCAATCATTGAGCGGTGCAGGCGGGCATCCCTGATCTTTGTATTGTGCTGGATGATGGAATGTGCTACCTCGCAGTTCTCCAGTGAGCACCCGTCGCCGACCGAAACACAAGGACCGATGGTGGTATTCACGAGTTTCACATTTCGCCCGATATAGCACGGGGCAATTACCCGGCTGTTGACCAGCTGAAGGTCTTCCGATACGCCTGCGCGGTCTCCCAAATAATTCAGCACACTCGTATTGGTATCCACCATGGCTTCCTTGTTTCCGCAGTCCATCCAAAGATCAACGGCGCCGGGTACAAACTTCGCGCCCTGTTTCATCATGTTGCGCAGGGCATCGGGCAACTGGTATTCGCCCTGGTTTCTGATGTTGTGCGTGATGAGGTAATCAAGTTCACGCCTGAGCCAGGCTCCATCGCGGAAGTAGTAGATGCCAATCATGGCGAGATCCGACACAAACTCCGTTGGCTTTTCGGCAAACTGGGTGATGATTCCTTCTTCGTTGACAACGACTACGCCAAACTGCCGGGGGTCGGCAATCTGTTGAACCCACAGCACCCCATCCTGAGAGGTGTCCAACTCAAAGTCTGCGCGGAACAGGGTGTCAGCAAACGCAACAGTTACCTCACCGCTCAGTAATTCCTCAGCGCATAGTATAGCATGGGCCGTGCCCAGGGGTTGATCCTGGTAGTGAATACTGCCCTGCGCTCCAAGCGCAGCAGCTACCGCGAGCAAATGCTGCTCGGCTTCTTCGCCGAATCGCCCGGTGATGTATCCGATGCGCTCTACGGGTCGGTGGCTCAGTCGGACGATATCCTCCACCAGCCTTTGAACAATGGGCTTGCCAGCTACAGGGAGGAGGGGCTTGGGGGTGGTCAGGGTGTGCGGCCGCAACCGCTTACCCATACCCGCCATGGGAATGATGACGTTCATGCCAGTGCCTGGGGTATGTCGCGAAGGTAGGTTAGAATCACTCGAGGCCTGTGCTCCCGAAGCCACCTG
>DHLU01000220.1 GCA_002405435.1 Flavobacteriales bacterium UBA4660 | reverse complement strand
AGCGGTTGCAATGTTATAGCAAAAAGAGACAGGCATCCTTTTTTTCCTCCCAAAACCAGCCCGTTGCCCAGAAGGAGGGCTTAAATCCAGCGCTTACGCCGGAAATAGACCAGCATGCCGATGACCAGGGCCAGCATGGACGCCAGTATGGTCGGGTAGCCATAGCGCCACTTCGTCTCGGGCATATATTCAAAATTCATCCCATACACCCCGACCAGGAAGGTCAGTGGCACAAAGATGGTTGTTACGACGGTAAGCACCTTTACCACCTCATTGTTGCGCACGCTGAGGCTGCTGTGGTAAAGCTCAAGCAGGTTGTCGAGCATCTCCCGGTAAATGGCCAGGTTCTCCGACTCGTAAATGATATGGTCATACAGGTCGCGGTAATACCTGGAAATGTTGTCGTCCAGCTCGCGCTGTATGGAATTGATCGCTTCCTTAAGGGGGTCAATGCTGTGCTTAAAACCCAGGATTTCACGGCGCAGCCTTAGGATACGCTGCTGGATGAGTTGCGTAGGCCTGGTCACTACAGCCTTCTCCAGGTCTTCGATCTGCAGTGCCAGTTTTTCGCCCACGTGGATATAGTTGTCTATGACGGTATCCAAAACGAGGTAAGCGAGGTAATACGCATCGCGGGAGCGCACCTTGCCACGGGAAGTCCTGATGCGCGTGCGAATCGGGTCAAAGTTGTCTCCGGGCTCCTCCTGAAACATCAACAGAAATTTCTCACCGATAATGAGCGATAACTGCTCAGACTCCATCACGCCGCCCTTTCGCTGCTCGAGCATTTTCAGGGTGATGAAGGTGAAATTGTCATAAAACTCCACCTTGGGCCTGCTGTGGGCATTCATGATGTCTTCCAGCACCAGGGCATGGATATCAAACAATTTTCACAATGATTCTACAATGCCGGCGTCGTGAATGACGTCAACGTCGATCCATGAAACGGAGTCGCTGGAGGTGAAGGGCGCACCACTGGCGATTTCGTCAATACTGATGTCGCGGAAATTGTCGGCGTCGTAATCAAGCACCCGCACCGGCACGCGGGCTTCGCGTTTCGGACCCACATGAATGAGCGTGCCGGGCATCAGCCCCCTTTTATCTCCTCTTGTACGCAGCGGACCTTGTACCATTGCGACAAAGGTTAGCCGGAAAAGGGCTTATTCAACACCCCGACTTTCATATTTCACGCACGGCAGCGGCCCGGTCTGCTTTCAAGGTGCGAGTTTTACCGGCATGCATTCCCGCGTTCACCTCATTGCGATCGGAGGCAGTGCCATGCACAACCTGGCGATTGCCCTCCACCAGAAAGGCCTCACTGTCACCGGCAGCGATGACGAAATTGTCGAACCCAGCCGCAGCCGGCTCGCATCGCACGGACTGCTGCCTGATGCCATCGGCTGGGATGAGGGCCGGATTTCCGCCGCTCTCGACGCCGTGATCGTAGGCATGCATGCGCGCGCTGACAACCCCGAACTCCTGCGGGCCCAGGCACTCAACCTGCCCGTTTACTCCTACCCCGAATACCTCCTGGAGCAAACACGACACAAAAAACGCCTCGTGGTCGGCGGCAGCCACGGCAAAACAACCATCACCTCGATGATCCTGCATGTGCTGTCGCAGCTGGGTGTGGAAACAGACTTTATGGTAGGGGCCCAGCTGGAGGGCTTTGACTGCATGGTAAAACTCAGTCCGGGTGAAGGCCTGGCCGTCATCGAGGGCGATGAGTACCTGAGTTCGCCGATTGACCGCAGGCCCAAGTTTCATCTCTACCGGCCGCATATTGCACTGATCAGCGGCATCGCCTGGGACCATATCAACGTGTTTCCCACCTTTGAAAATTACCTCGATCAATTCAGGATTTTCATCTCGCTCATTGAGCCCGGCGGTGTTTTGGTTTATGCCGCCGATGATCCCCACGTCAGTGCACTGGCCGACGAGGCCGGTATAACAGCGCGGCTTGTTCCTTACCATGTGCCTAAGTACCGGATTGAAGCCGGACAGGCCGTGCTTGAAACCGCAGTAGGCGATGTGCCGCTGAAAATATTCGGCCGGCACAACCTGCAAAACCTCGAAGGTGCCCGGCTCGCCTGCCGTGAGGCCGGCATTTCAGATGAGGCTTTCTACTCGGCCATCCGTTCTTTCCGGGGTGCCAGCAGGCGGCTCGAACGGGTTGCTTCCCATGCCACCGGCACCATGTTCCGCGATTTTGCCCACTCCCCTTCAAAACTAAGGGCCACCGCCGCGGCCGTGCGCGAAGCCTATCCACACCACCGGCTTGTGGCCTGCATGGAACTCCACACCTTCAGCAGCCTCAACGACAATTTCCTCGATGAGTATGCAGGCACCATGGACCCCGCCGATAGCGCACTGGTCTACTTCAATCCGCATACCGTCAAGCACAAGAAACTACCCGGTATCGACCCTGCACGGGTGGAGGCCGCTTTCGGAAAAGGAAGGGTGGAAGTATTCACCGATAGCGCAGCGCTCTCGAAGCGGCTGGCCGGCATGGAATGGACCCACACCAACCTGCTGATGCTGAGCAGCGGCAATTTTGACGGAATTGATTTTAACGCACTCGGCCAAAGGCTCTTCGGAAATGGCTGAGCGCTGTGCTTTCCTGCTTACTCTTGTCACCAAAATCACTTCACAATGCGCACCCTGGCCTGCCTGTTAACGCTTTGGTTGATCGGGCATGTTCCCTCAGCCGCACAATCTGCCCAGCCTGAAAAGTCTGGACTTGCCGCCGGTCCCATGATCGGCCATTGCCAAATGCGTGAGGCTGTCATTTGGATACAGACGCATGAACCGGCCGAATGCCAACTCCGCTACTGGCCCGCCAGCGACACCCTGGCTATGAAGGAGGTATCGGGAACGAGCACGGCAGCGAGCGGACATACCCTGAGCCTCACCCTGAGCAACCTCGCACCCGGAACTGAATACCGCTATGCGATCAGCACGGCAGGCCGCGGTGCATTTGAAGGCACTAAATCCTTTACCACCCAGCCGCTCTGGCAATACCGCACCGAACCACCCACCTTCACCCTAGCCACCGGCAGTTGTGTCTATATCAACGAAGTGGCATTCGACCGGCCTGGAAATACTTACGGCGGTGGCTATGAAATCTTCGGAAGCATCGCCGCCAAAAAACCAGACCTTATGCTCTGGCTGGGTGACAACGTCTATTTCCGAGAAGTAGACTGGACGACGCGCAGCGGAATGATCCACCGCTATTCACATGTGCGCGCCACTCCCGAACTGCAGCCTTTGCTCGCGGCCTGCCCCCACTATGCCATCTGGGATGACCACGATTTCGGACCCAATGACTCCGACGGCAGTTTCGCGCACAAGAAAGACGCCTTTGACGTATTCCGGCTCTTTTGGGCCAATCCCGGCTCGGGAGCAGACGGACAGGAAGACCTCAGCACCCAATTCACTGTTGGCGACATCGATTTTTTTCTGTGCGACAACCGCATGCACCGTGTTTCATACCAGGTCGCCGGCCAGCA
>DHLU01000045.1:5404-8703 GCA_002405435.1 Flavobacteriales bacterium UBA4660 | reverse complement strand
CAGCTCCAATTCCGACGAATAACATCAGCATGCCGATGCATCCGAAAAAATGCATAGGTTTTTTACCAAAGCGGGAAAGGAATGAGATCGTCAACAGATCGAGAAAACCATTGATGAAACGCTCGAATCCGAATTTACTCTTGCCGTATTTGCGCGCCCTGTGCTCAACAACCTTTTCTCCAATGCGAGAAAAACCCTCCCTTTTTGCCATCACCGGAATGTATCGGTGCATTTCCCCGATCACCTCTATGCTCTTAACTACATCGAGCCTGTACGCCTTCAGGCCGCAGTTAAAATCATGCAGGCGAATTCCGCTCATACACCGCGTGGCCCAGTTGTAGAACCGGGTGGGAATGGTCTTGCTCAGCGGATCATGACGCACTTTTTTCCAGCCACTTACCAGGTCAAATCCATCCACGCGGATCATTTTTACCAGATCAGGTATTTCGTCTGGTGAATCCTGAAGGTCGGCATCCATGGTGATGACCACTTCGCCACGGGCAGCTTCAAAAGCCGCATTGAGCGCTGCGCTTTTTCCGTAGTTGCGCCTGAAACGGATGGCCCTCACCGAGGCATCTTCGGTTTTCAGCGCCTGCAATATCTTCCATGAACCATCGGTGCTTCCGTCATCGACAAAAAGTATCTCATAGGAAAGGCTGTTGGCTTCGCACACTCGCTTGATCCAGCGGTGCAATTCGGGGAGTGATTCCGCTTCATTATAAAGCGGTATTACGAGCGAAAGATCCATCCGGTACTTAGTCGCGCTTCAGGATTGCCGAAGCAATCAGGCCTACAATGGTGAAAATAAAAGGCATCGATAACAGCGTAGAGATGGCAAAGAAGCCCGGACTGAAAAACATTCCGGCAAAAGCCATGTTGCTTTCAATCATATCATCACCCAGGCCCTGGCTGCGCATGTCTTCGATGGCCTTGTCTTCAATGGCGACAATCATATCCGGGTTGATGTAGGCAGCGTACACGTACATAAAAATGCCCATAATCACACCCAGCAACAGACCGGTGAGTGCACTCAAGCCTACGCCCTGACCAAAACTGAGAAAGCCTTTGTTGATTTTATTCTTGTAATGACTAAGGAAGACAAAGGGAATGGCCACATAAAAGGCCCAACTCAACAGCTGCAATGCAACTTGCTGCTCTGAAACGCCAAGGGCAAAAAATACCATTGTCATGGCAATGAGGAGTAATCCGGACATCAGTGCGTATTTCAACGCCTCCGGCAGCAGGGGTTTGCGGGGATTGCCTTCAAATCCCGGGATATCAAGTGATTCGTTCATGACGTTGTTGTTATTTCGGCCAAAAATAGCAGAACACACCGCCGGCGCAGGCGTTTGCTTTATGAGCGGCAGATTATCGGTGCCGACAGCCGGCTGCGCGGAATAACGGCAGACGACCCGCATGGGCGAACTGAACGAAAAGTGCTGTCAAGTGACTAAGGCTCAACAGTTCCGGGGCAAGCCGAAAAAAAACCAGCTTCCGCGAATGAATGATATGGAGTAGGATGACGTACTTTTGCAACGGGACAAGTCTTATACGACCAGCTCCTGTTTACTTCCCCAGGGTCGGAAGACAGCAAGGTAAAACGGTTGTAGCGGTGCGATATAATCAGCTTGTCCCATTTTTTTTGTCTGGCTGTCGCACAACAGCGCGGCGACCGCCTCAACGACCACAACAAACCTTCGATGCGCTGCAACCTATGTTTTAGGAGCGCTTGTCTTTCCGGGCAGGCGTGACCGCGAGGGCAAAACCAATGCCGAAAAGCACGGTGATCAGACCGGCGAAATAGGGAATAAACTCAGTCATCTTTCGGTTTATTAATTAGTTTGAGATAAATACCAAAGGCCAGTATGGATGGGACCCATAGTCCTATGAAGGTACCATCTTCCTTGTTACCCTGAAAGTACAGGACTTCGGAGAAGATCAGGGAGAGCATCGCCGCAACGAAAAGAAATTTGTCAGCAGCGGAAAATCTATTAAGCATAGCTAGTGGTTTACATAAAAACACCGCATATCCGCGAATGTTCACCGGTCCGCGGTGCCGCAGCGCCATTGTTATGTGAAGAAGAAGTATATGTCGCGCTCCCATGAACGGCAGTTGCCGATCAAACCCCGGTTTTACCAGGTGCTCGCTTGCGCGCAAGCCACCGCATGCGCAAGCTGGCCGCGAGCATGACCCAAGGTGTTGTATGCATGGCAAAGTCAAACCAATCAGCGGCACTCATACCCACCGCGCCGCCGGCAATCCAGCGAATTTTGCCAACAAGATGGGGTTCGGGAAGAAACGGAGCCAATCCCAGCGTCAGGCTGAGAATCAGCCAAAACTTCCACATATACAGGAGTTCCTTCACCGCCTGAGGGGTTTTATCATTTGACCGATGAACGACTTCGGATAAGATTCGACCTGCTCGAAGCCGAGTTCAATGTCTTTTCCATCTCTCGGTACCCATGCGGTTTTAAAGAGATAGTCCCAGATACTCAGGCTGAGTCCGTAATTCACCCCGTATTGGCCCGACGGAATTTCTTTGGCATGGTGCCATATGTGCATGACCGGAGAATTGAGCAGATAACGAAGCGGTCCCCAGGTAATACGGAGGTTGCTGTGGTTGAGGTGTCCGATGGCCACGGCAATGATGTGGACGATAAAAAAGTCGCTCAGACCAAAACCAATCATAGCCAGCGGTATGTACTGAATGCTCTTGTAGACCAGCGTTTCCATCCAATGGTAACGGAGATGCGCTGCAAACCCCATTTGCTGCACGCTGTGGTGTACCTTGTGAAACTCCCAGAGCCAGGGCACGCGGTGAAGGAGGCGGTGAATGTTCCACTGAATAAAATCAGCCAGCACGAAGAGGAGTATGTATTGCGCCCAGGCCGGCCATGACTGCACCTGCAACGCCACGAGGTTATTGATGCCCAGCCATCCCAACCAATCTTCAAACAGGTCTACGGCTACATTCGATAAGGCATTGTAGCCAATCAGTGAAAACAGAAAAAAATTAAAGAACATATAAAATCCGTCAAGCCAGAAGTCCTGCCTGAAGATTGCCTGACCTGACCGCCACGGGAAAATGATTTCGAGCAGCCAAACCACCAGCGACAGCGCCACCAGCCACCAGAAGTAGTTGTGCCATGAGGGAACCATCACCTCATGGCACAGGTAATGCCAATAGCCGCGGTAACTGTCGGCAATCGTCTGCAGGTATTCCGTCATGTAGTGAATTTGGAGATGACTTCAGCGAGTCCGTTTTCAGATTGTAATCCCTTAGCCCGCCACTTTACTT
>DHLU01000045.1:1258-5254 GCA_002405435.1 Flavobacteriales bacterium UBA4660 | reverse complement strand
CAGCGTGGGAACAGCCATCACGACGTATGTGGAAGCAAGTTCCATGTTGCGGGCGGCATCGACTTTTAGGATGCGGCATTTCCCTACCGTTTGAGCGGCCAGGCGTTTAAGTATCTCTGCCTGGGTCTTGCATGGTGCGCATCCTTCGGTGTAGAAGTCAACCAGCACTAACCCGTCTCCGGCAATAATGTCAAAAAAGTTTTCTTTCATATTCACTGATTATTGCTTTGGCCAGCTGGTTTCAGGGCACTTCAACCGGAAATCCGGCCTTTCTCCATGCATCAAATCCACCCGTCAGATTATGAACTTCCTTAAAGCCCAGCCCTTGCAGCGAAGCCTGCGCCTCAGCGCTCCGGCCTCCCACGGCGCAATAGACCAACAAGGGCGTATGTTTGTCAATCGACCCCGCCTTTGCACTAAATCCGGGATCATACCAGTCGATGTTGACCGCTCCGCTGATATGTCCGCTGGCGAATTCGTCGGCCGTACGCACATCCAGCGGCATCACGGTTGCTTGCTCCGCAGCCTCTCTGGCCTGCTCGACATTGTAGTCGGAATGAACTTTCTGCCCACCCGTTCCCGTGCAGGCTGCAAGAGAGGCCATACACGCAACCCCCATCACCAAGGCAGGGTACAACACCTGTCGCATACGCCTGAAAAAATTATTTCCTGTCATGGCCTATAGATTCATCCAGGAACCTGCATCATACACCCGGGTGTAGCCTCCGGCTTTCAGTGCGGCAGCAGCTCTTGCGCTGCGCATCCCAGAAGCACAACACAGGATTATCGCATCATCCTTTCCGAATTTGCCAATCCTGGCGCCGAGTTCCTGCAGCGGAATATTTTCCGCTCCACCGAAATGACCGGCGCGGAACTCCTCAGGTGAACGAACGTCGATAACCTTGGCGCCCGCAGTGATGAGCGCTGACAGGTCGGGGCGACCTGATGATTTTTTTAGGAATGAGAACATGGGCAATATGCTTGACTTGGCAGACAACGGTTTGCTGTCTGTTCAGCAGGCAAAGTTGACCCTTCTGTCTGGGGTGCCTCCGTAACCCAGGTCACACAATGTGGAGAAGCGCAATTTTATTTCTCGACAGGCTAACCATTCCGCGTTTTTCCATCTGCTTGAGCAGGCGGGAAATCACCTCACGGCTGCTGTTGAGTTCCTGGGCCAGTTCCTGGTGCGTGGCCTGCACGACCGGCGAAGCCTGCAAACGCTGCTTCTCACGCAGCAACGCCAACAAACGCTCATCCAGTTTCTGGAAAGCTATGCCGTCAATGGTCCTGAGCAATTCGTCAAACCGCTTCTGGTAGGTGAACATCACAAAATTTTTAAAAGACCTGAATTCCTGTGTCCACTGGTCGAGAAACCGAACAGGAATAGTCAACATCTCCAAATCTTCCTCCACCACGGCACGTACGCTGCTTTTCGCATCAACCGAGCAGCACGTAAGCGACATGGCGCAGGTCTCTCCCGGCCGTACATAATAGAGAAGCAACTCATGGCCATCGTCGTCTTCACGGAGAATTTTAAGCATACCCGAGAGCACCAGGGGTATATTTTTGATAAACTGTCCGGGCTCAATCAGCACCTCGTCCTGTGTTAGCCTAACCAGTTGTGCCTCCTGCTCTATGGCCTGCAGCAGGGCCACTTCCGTGAAGTCGGGAAAAAGTTGTTTGAGACGGGTCTGTAATGCTGTCATGATTTCTGTAGCGGCGAATTAAAGAGCGATGAAAGGGATTATTTTCGCTGCCTGATCACAAAATTCGCAAAATGAGCAAGGATTGGCCTCTTTGGGAGATATTCATACGCAGTAAAAGCGGACTGGCCCATAAACATGCCGGCAGTTTGCATGCCGCGGATGCCAGAATGGCCATCGAGAATGCCCGTGACGTTTACACAAGACGGATGGAGGGTGTTAGCATATGGGTAGTCGAAAGCAAGCATATTACGGCCTCGTCCCCCGACGACAAGGAACTGCTATTCGATCCGGCCGATGACAAGGTGTACCGCCATCCAACTTTTTATGATATACCGCCTGAAGTAGGACACATGTAAAACAAAAAACGCGCATAGCGGGTTTTACGCTCAGATTCACATCACCATGACACCTCAGGAATTACAGGTCGGTTTATACCGGCTCTCAGACAACGGCCTCATACTGGGCCAGCGGCTGAGTGCGTGGTGCGGACATGGCCCGGCACTCGAAGAAGACATTGCGCTGACCAATACGGCCCTGGATTATCTCGGACAAGCAACCCTGGTGCTCAAGCAGGTCGCCGTGCAGGAGGGTTTGGGCCGGGATGAAGACGACCACGCTTTCCTTCGGGATTCCCGTCAATATCACAACCTGCTGATCTGCGAATTACCAAACGGCGACTATGGCTTCACCATAGCGCGTCAGTATTTGTTCTCTGCGTGGTACCGCCTGTTTCTTGAAAAGCTCTCGACCGTGTCAGACGAATTCATGGCGGGTTTCGCAGCCAAGGCGTTGAAAGAGGTGCGCTATCACCACCAGCACGCCTCCGACTGGGTGCTTCGTATGGGCGATGGTACGACGGAAAGCCATACCCGCATCCAGCAGGCCCTGAATGTTCTGTGGGCCTATACAGGCGAGTTTTTTGAGTTTGATGCGACCGATGCTGCGCTGGTCGAAACCGGTTGCTGGGTAGACAGCGGATCTCTCAAATCCGCCTGGGAAAAAGAAGTGCGCGCACTGCTGGAATCGGCTACCCTGGTGGTTCCCGCCGATACATGGTTTCAGACAGGCGGACGCAGTGGCCGGCATACCGAGCACATGGGGCACCTGCTGGCGGAAATGCAATACCTGCAGCGTACCTATCCGGGAGCCAAATGGTAATCGTATGACCACAGACCGGGAAGTACTGAAACTGCTGGAGGAAGTAACCGACCCGGAAATACCCGTGTTGAATGTGGTGGAGATGGGCATTGTTCGCTCCGTTTCCGTAGGTGTGCATGGTGACGTGGAAGTAACCATTACGCCTACCTATTCCGGCTGTCCCGCGATGCGAACCATTGAAGAAGACATTGCCGAAGTGTTGCAGGAACATGGCGTAAGCGATTTCCGGGTGAAGACCCTGCTTTCGCCGCCCTGGACCACCGACTGGCTTACCGACGGGGCCAGGGAAAAACTTCGCCAAACGGGTATTGCACCGCCTGAAGGCCGTTCGGCCGATAAAAACCTGCTCATGGGTAAGGTGCGCGCCATAGCCTGTCCGCGCTGCGGTTCTGAGCAAACCACCATGGTATCTCAGTTTGGTTCTACCGCCTGCAAGTCGCTCTATAAATGCGATGTTTGCATGGAGCCTTTCGATTATTTCAAATGTATCTGAGTGGGCTTAAGCACCGGTCTATGCGTAACCATGCCAGGACCCACCGCACAGCCCACGCCATGATGTAGCCGCCGGCGCTGCACCACGAGGGTATTGTGGTACCCCACTCCGGGGCCACCCTGCCGGCAACAGCAAAAAAAATGGACACCAACGCATGGTGTCCATTTCCGGCTGACGCCTTCCTCAAAGTATTAAAGTACTCAAGCGCCTGCTCTTTCTGCATCCGCTGTCGCGTCGGGCGACGCGATGCCGGTTACAAACGCACAAAGGGCAGCACCACCTGACCAGACGTTCCGGCCACCACCAACTGGTAGGTACCGGCTGGAAGCATGGCGATGTCGATATCCGAATTTCTGAAGATGGAATGCAAACAACCGAAGAAGGATAAACAGATATCCCTTTTTTTAAAACAGAAGCATTCGAATCTACGTTGGTCAAGGTCAAATGTATGTATTTTCATAACTTAAGCCGAAGTTTTTTTCTTTTCGTGCTCAAAATCGCCGTATTCCGCAGATATTTCGAACCTCTAATAAACTGAGCACCCGTTGGGTCGAAAACTGTCCCGGACGGGCTCAGAGAGATTTGGAAGTCTATGTATTTACATAGCAGCCAATGCGGCCGGTGAGAATTGATTTGTGG
>DHLU01000045.1:0-1126 GCA_002405435.1 Flavobacteriales bacterium UBA4660 | reverse complement strand
AATAGCAGCCAATGCGGCCTGTGAGAATTGATTTGTGGCGTTAATGTATTTAACAGACAGGGAATATCTTGAAATGCTGGGTAAAGCGATTGCCACACGCCGGAAGGCCCTTGGCTTTTCTCAATTGGACTTGTCGGGAATTATCGGTATGGAAGTTCCGAATCTCAGTGTAATCGAGAACGGTAAATCAAATCCCCAGCTCCTGACCTTGCTCCGAATCGCTTCGGCCCTGGACTGCAATCTTGCTGATTTGTTGCCAAACCTCTCGCGCCCTACCCTCTTCCTCGAGCAGGCCAGCGAATACATCCCGCGGAAGCACAGCGCGGCAACCAAGGCGAAGAGCGCCAAGCCCAAACAAAAGGGCCAGCAGACAAAGCGAAAAAAGTAGCACAGGATGACCGGGCGCACACGCTCAGTCAACAAAACAAGTGTAACTGTGCACCCGGTCTTGTGCGGAAACTTTATTCTACCAGAAAAGGCACCTTACCATCGGTGAGTATCACCTTCGCATTGTTTGACTTCGACAATTCGATAAAGGCCTCAATGCTGCGAACCTTGATGATGTTATCCGTCAGTCCCTCCGACAAGATCTTTTGCGCATCCCTGGTGCCAGTCGCCTCGATTATCTTACGCTCGGCCTCCAGTTTCTCCTGCTGAAGAATAAATTCCATGCGCATCACGTCCTGCTCAGCCTGCAGTTTCTGCTCAACAGAACTCGCCAGTCCGGGCGGAAGCTGAATGCTCTTCATCAGGACCGCATTCACCTTGATACCCTGTCCGGAAAGGGTTTCATTCATCTGAACCTTGATTGATTCCTCAATTTCCGCCCGCATGCCCGAGTGCATGTCCTTGGCGAAGGACTTTGAGCAAACATCCGCCGAGGCAGAACGAAAAACATTTGAAATAATGGGCTCATACCGGAGGCCGAGGGTGCGAATCACATCAGGCACACGGGTTTCGTCAATCCTGTAGAGAATCGATATCTGGGCCACGACGCTCAGGCCTTCTTTACTTGGTAAACTGAGCGACAACTCAATGTCATTGAGCTGCACATTCGTTTTAATGACCTTGGTCACGAAGGGATTGAACCAAACGGTTCCCTGGGTATGGGTTTTTTCAGACAGTT
>DHLU01000115.1:3135-4518 GCA_002405435.1 Flavobacteriales bacterium UBA4660 | reverse complement strand
CTCAGTTTGAAAAGAAAACAACAACAGATTAAGGTAGTTTCATCGCGATAATTTAAAGCGAATGTAAAATGCCGGCGACAGTTCTTGTCTGCCATTCATGTAACAATCGTTAAAATCCCACGGCGAAAGAAGACCCTTTTCGCTCAGCGTTTCAAGGCAGACGCGAGGTCTTCGGGTGTATTGGCATTGCTGAGTTTAAGCGGGTCTGATGCCTCCACCAGACAGACATCGCTGCGCATGAGAATTTTTCTCGGGCATTGTAACCCTTCAGCCCTGGCCTTGAGAATAGGTGAGACCGCATTAGGCTCCCAGATGGCTGCAAGGGGTTCGGGCAAGCCTTCAAAGCCGCTGCGAAAGCACGTAGCCACACGCTGTGGCTGGCGTGCACCAATGAGCTCAGCCATCACGGCATGATCCAGCAGCACAAGGTCGCAAGCCACCACAAGCCAGGCGGCACGCGGATCATAGGCAAAGGCCGCCATGATACCTGCGAGGGGACCGACAGTTTCGGGTGCATCGGTGAGGTAGCGCGCACCCGGCGCAGGATAGGTTGATTCCTGACCGGCCTTGCACGAAACAAACACCGCGGTGGCATGGTGCGAGAGCAAGTCCAGCAGATACGCATACTGCGGAAGACCATGCACCGGCAGGAGGGCCTTGTTTTGTCCCATCCTGCGGCTCTGGCCTCCGGCCAATACCAGGGCTTTGAGTTCCGCAGCCTGCGGAAGGGGTTCGTTGTGCGCGTGGTGCATGCGGTGAGGTGAAACTCAGTCAGACCTCCGAAAATCTTTTTTTCCGCCCGTCTTCTCGATCAGACGAACCTGGTTAATTACGATGTCATGCGAGAGTGCCTTGCACATGTCGTATACCGTGAGTGCCGCGATAGAAACAGCCGTAAGGGCCTCCATCTCCACACCGGTGCGGGCCACCAGTCCTGCAGTGCATTCGATGCGAATACGGCCCTGTTCTACTCCGATGCGCACATCACATTGGTCGAGGCCGAGCGGATGACACAGGGGAATTAGCGTGCTGGTCTGTTTGGCACCCATGATACCTGCCAGCACGGCGGTCTGGAATACGGGCCCCTTGGGCAACACGATGTCTCCGTTTTCAAGCCTGTCCAGCACGGCGGGCGGAAGGTCCACAAAACACTCGGCCACAGCCCTGCGGTGTGTAGGTTCTTTTCCGGAAACGTCTACCATGCCCGGTCGTCCGGTAGCGTCGAGATGGGTAAAATGATTATCCACGCAACAAAATAAAGCGAAACGGTTCACCGGCCCTGCATGCGGTTTGTTCTTCAGGCAATTCTACCATGGCTTCGGCGTGGGCCAGGTTGGTAAAGTCACCGCTGCCATTGCCGGGCCTGAGCGAGAGCCGGCCTTC
>DHLU01000115.1:0-2993 GCA_002405435.1 Flavobacteriales bacterium UBA4660 | reverse complement strand
GGGTAAAGACCGCCGGCACAAAATGGGTCATGCCGGCCGGCTTGTTGTAGTCGCGGTCAAGCGGTGCGAAAAGCGAAGGCATAAGGCTCGGGCTGCGTCGGAGCCAGGGGAGCAGGTAGATAAACGCACAGACATAGGTGCTGACGGGATTGCCCGGAAAGGCAAACACCACCGAAGAAGTAGAGCGGCCAAACCAAAAAGGTTTACCGGGCTTCTGACGAACCGAATGAAAATGCCGCTCCACGCCCAGGCGCTCCAGCACTTCAGGAATGAGGTCAAACTTTCCGCGCGAAACTCCGCCACTGACGAGAATCACGCCTCCGGCATCGAGGGCCTCCTTGAGGGGACCTGCCATGGCGGCTGCGTCATCCGGCAGGTGGGCATCTTCCGCCGCAAAACCCTCAGACGCCAGCAGGGCTTTGAGTGAAACGGCATTGCTGCGCCTCACCTGGTGGGCCAGTGGTACCGACCCGGCATCAACCAGTTCATCGCCCGTCGAAAAAATTTTTATCCCGGGCCTGCGCAAAACCAGGGCGGAGGTATGGCCTGTTGAAGCCAGCACCCCGCTGGCAGCAGGACCCAGGCGGGTGCCTGCCGTGAGCAGCACCGCTCCGCGCAGGTAATCCTTGCCCTGCGGATGGATGTTTGCGCCGCGAACAATGGCAGACGCTTCCGGCACCCACTCATCCCCAATGCGACAGCATTTTTCGTAGGGCACCACCGTGTCGGCGCCTTCGGGACATGCCGCACCGGTCATAATTTCAATCGCATGGCCAGCCGATAACAGGGTGAGCGGTGGTTGACCAGCACGCTGTATCGCCTGGTGGATATAGCGCGTGTGTGGTCCGTTGTGAAAGGCAATGGCGATGCCGTCCATCATCACGCGGTCGAAGGCGGGAATGTCCTGGTCAGCCGTAATGTCAGCGCCCAGTATCCGGTGCAGGCAGGCATCGAGTGGTATCTGTTCGGTACCCGTGTGCCGGGGCACAGCAGCGATAATGCGGCGCGCTTCTTCTACTCCCACCATTGCCTATCCTCCGATTGTGGCCATGGATTCATGCACCGGGTTTTTCACCCTGTTTCGTTCTGCTTCAAAACCATCCCTGGCCCGGTTCATTACCGCCTTTTCAATGGCGGCAGCCAGGCCGGCTTCCGAAGTGCCTTCGCGCAACAACTTGCGAATGTCAAGCACCCCCCCGTCGTAGAGGCAGGTTTTGAGCTGACCCTGCGGGGTAATGCGTATCCGGTTGCACGTGCCGCAGAAGGTACGCGAATAAGCCGCTATGATGCCGATACGCCCTGCGTGGCCCTCCACGGCATAGTTAACCGCAGTGGCACTGGGCTCACCGGGCACCTGCCGCATGGAGGGAAAGTATTTCATGAGTTCCTCCCTGAGTTTGCGGAAATCCCACATCAATTCACCGCGATGGCCTTCCCCGTTAAACGGCATTTCTTCTATGAATCGCACATCCAGGCCGTGGGTCCTGGTCATCATAGCTAGTGGAAGCAGGTCCTCTTCGTTGATACCGCGCAGAATGACCGCATTAATCCGGGTCGAGATGCCGGCCCTGACCAGGCATTCGAGGGTCTTCATCACCTGAGCGAAATCATCGCGTCGGGTCATAGCGGCAAACCGCAGCGGGTCCAGGGTATCGAGGCTCAGGTTTACGTGGTGAATGCCCAGCGATTTCTACTCATCAACGAATGGCGCCGTCAGCGTACCGTTGGTGGTAATGGCGATTTTGCTGAAATGGCCGGCGGAAGCGGCCGATCGTACAAGTTTCATAAAATCCCTGCGCAAAAAGGGCTCTCCGCCAGTAAAGCGAATTTTCGTAATGCCGAGCGATCCGAGCACGGGAAACAGGCTTTCGATTTCTTCGAGCGTCAGCAGGTCTCGGCGGGGCACCCAGTCGAGTCCGGCGGCCGGCATGCAATAGCGGCAGCGCAGATTGCAACGGTCGGTTACCGCGATGAGGGCGTAGTTGACCGGTCGGCCGTGGTTGTCAGTCAGCATCTTGAAGTGGATCCGCCCGGATGGGGGAAGTGATCGCTCTCGTCCTCACCCGGCCGTGGTTTGAGACAATTGAAATCTTTTTCTACCCAAAGAAGCAATCCCTCAGGAAAACCATTGTCTACACGGTACTCGAGTCCTTCCTGCATACTGTCAGCCCAGGCTGTTGTATCGCCGGCAGGCACCTGTATCTGGAACGTGCTTTCGCGCAGCACGACAGAAGCCACGGCCAGGTGCCAGGTTTGCAGCCTCACCAGAAAGACAGTCGCCAGGTCTATGCGGGTCTCCAGTTCAACCGGCAGACCCTCGGCGAGTTGTTTGACTTCCGTCTGGGTAAGACGCAACCTGACCGTATCGCCTTTGAGTCGCAGTTTCATGCCTACTTTTTCAAACCGATCTCTGCGAGCCGTTCATCGAGGAACTCGCCGGCGGTAATGGGCGCCCACTGGGGCTGTTCTCCGGCGGGAACACAAGAGGGCAGGCAGTCAAGACGCATATCGCTGCGCGGGTGCAGGAAGAAAGGAATACTGTAGCGCGGTGTAGACCATTTTTCACGCGGAGGATTCACTACGCGGTGGGTAGTACTCCTTAGTTTGCCGTTGGTATGCCGTTCGAGCATGTCGCCCACATTGACCACGATATGGTCGGGCAATGCCGTAACAGCCACCCACTCGCCTTTTTTGTTGAGCACTTCCAATCCGTCGGCACTGGCCCCAATGAGGAGCGTGATGAGGTTGATGTCTTCATGCTGTCCGGCCCGAACGGCTGACTTGGGTTCAGACGTAATGGGTGGATAGTGTATGGGGCGCAGAATGCTGTTGCCGTTATGAATCTTGTCATCGAAATACGTTTCATCCAGCCCAAGATACAGGGCAATGGCACGCAGCATATATCGTCCGGTGCGTTCCAGATCACGGTATGCTTTCCTTCCAATTGCATTGAAGGATGGAAGCTCACCGACTTCCACATTTTCCGCATACTC
>DHLU01000179.1:1086-2993 GCA_002405435.1 Flavobacteriales bacterium UBA4660 | reverse complement strand
TCGGCGATTACTCCATCCTTGAGCGGGCGGATGGTTTTGATGTTTTCATGGGTCTTGCCATGCATCTGCTGGGCAAGCCGTCCGACGGCAACGGTTTTGTTCGTGGTGCGGTCACGGGCGATGATGGAAGGCTCATCAACCACCACTTTATCGTTGTGAATGATGATGGTGTTTGCCGTGCCAAGGTCTATGGCAATTTCCTGTGTGAGAAAGGAAAACAATCCCATTGCGTGGTAAAAATTCGGTCGTACGTTTTTGCTGAAAACCTTGACTGATGCGGGTTTCTGCAATCAGTCTACTTGGTTACAAATATATTTTAGCCATTGGCGGTGTTTGCATTCAACCCCGAACTTTTAAGTATAGTTTTCAACGGGTGCGGTCAGTGGCGGAAATGCCTTGTGCCGGAGAGGTACATTGACATGCCGTGCTGGTTGCAGTAGTCGACCGAGAGTTGGTCTTTGACAGAGCCGCCGGGCTGTATTACGGCGCTGATACCGGCGCGGCCTGCGATTTCCACGCAGTCGGGAAAGGGAAAGAAAGCATCGCTGGCCATCACGGCACCGTGCAGATCGAAACCAAACCGGCCGGCTTTTTCAATGGCCTGCTGCAGGGCGTCGACGCGCGAGGTCTGGCCGGTTCCGCTGGCGCAGAGTTGTTTGTTTTTGGCCAGCACGATGGCATTACTGCGTGTGTGCTTCACAATTTTTGCGGCGAAGATTAAGTCTGCGGTTTCGTTTTCAGACGCTGCGGTGTGCGTGGCGAGCTTCAGGGTTTCCCGGGTTTCCGTGGTCAGGTCTTTTTGCTGCCAGAGGATTCCGTTGAGCAGGGTGCGGTGTTGTACAGCCGGGGTTTTGCCGGGCCTCCGCTCGAGCAGGATGCGGTTGGGTTTAGCCATCAGCAGTTCGGCGGCCCCGGGTTCGAAGCCCGGCGCAATGACGACTTCGCAAAACAGTGGGTGTATGGCAGCAGCGGTGGCTGCATCCAGGGGCCGGTTGCAGACCAGCACGCCACCGAATGCCGACACAGGGTCGCACGCGAGTGCGGCAGCATAGGCTTCCGCGAGGTTGGAGCGCGTGGCCACTCCGCACGCGTTGTTGTGTTTGAGAATGGCAAAGGAGGGGTCGTCGCCGTCAAACTCGTCCATCAGCGAAACGGCCGCATCGACATCCAGCAGGTTGTTGTAGGAGAGTTCTTTTCCTGACAGCTGCTTCAGCATATCGCCGGGTTTTCCGAAAAAGCGGCCTTGCTGGTGCGGGTTTTCACCGTAACGCAGCGGTACCGATTCGGGGGCGCTGACCTTAAGAGAGGAGGCGTCCGGACCGGCTATCCAGTTGTAGATGGCGGCATCGTAGTGGGAGGTCACGTCAAAAGCCTCCACGGCCAGGGCCTTTCGCTGGGCCAGGTTGGTGCACATGCCCGACGAGAGTATGGTTTCGAGGCGGCTGTATCCACTGCGTGATGCGACGACCGCAACATGTTGGTAGTTTTTGGCCGCAGCGCGGATCAGGGAGATGCCGCCGATATCAATTTTTTCTATGATTTCCGCTTCAGTGCCTCCGCCGGCGACGGTGGCCTCAAAGGGATAGAGGTCGACGACAACCAGGTCGTAGTAGGGGAGCTGGTGTTGGTCCATTTCGCTGCGGTCATCGGCCCGGTCGCGGCGGGCGAGTATACCGCCGAACACACCGGGGTGAAGGGTTTTGACCCGTCCGCCGAGGATGGAGGGATAGCCGGTAACCGATTCGACCGCCACACACGGAATACCCAGGTCTTGCAGGTATTGGCGCGTACCGCCTGTGGAATAAAGCGTCACACCGGCTGCGTTCAGCAGTTTCACGAGCGGATCAAGTCCGGTCTTGTCGTAGACGGAGATGAGGGCGGAACGAATGGGCAGGTCTGAAGTCATG
>DHLU01000179.1:0-927 GCA_002405435.1 Flavobacteriales bacterium UBA4660 | reverse complement strand
AATGGGCAGGTCTGAAGTCATGGCGGGAACGGTTGATGGCAGCGAAGCCGCGAAATTAGTCGGGCGGGCCGCGGTGCGCAGGACCGAGTTTTTCACCATTCATCAAAATGTCGGGCGCCGGAGCGGGCCCCTGCGCCTACTTTCGTCACTGCGATGAAATTGTGGCTGCGACTTTTACAGGAGAGTTTTCGGTTTGCCTGGCAGGCGCTGGTGGTCAATAAACTGCGGACGGTCCTGTCGTTGCTGGGCGTGACCATCGGAATATTTTCCATCATTCTGGTGCTGAGTATGGTCGATAGCCTGGAGGCCGACATGAAGAGCAGTTTCGACATGATCGGCAGCGACATCCTGTTCATTCAGATCATGCCCATGACCCCAGAAGAGGGCGATGAGGAATACGAGTGGTGGAAGTATGCGGCGCGTCCGCAACCAACCCTGGAGGAGATGGAGCGACTGAAGGACCGCATGACACTGGCGCAGCACATCGCCTTCCGGGCTTTTGCGCAGACCACTGCCGAATACGGCAACAACTATTTCAACGATGTCTATGCCATTGCGCTGACGTACGAGTTCAAGGATGTGCTGGCCTTCAGGCTGTCCTCAGGCCGCTATTTTACCCCCATGGAATGTGCGGGATCTTCCAACAAGGTCATCATCGGTGCCGTCATCAGGGAGAAGCTATTCGGCGACAACGACCCGGTTGGCAAAGACATTAAGGTGGGCGGACTTAAGGCCACGGTAATCGGCGTGATCGAAAAAGAGGGTGCCTCGCTGTTTGGCAATGGCCTCGACCAGGCCATCCTGCTCCCGATTCGGTTTGGCGGCCGGCTGATCAGGTTGGGGGAAGACAACGGCGTCATACTCATCAAGGGAAAGGAAGGCGTGACTAACGACGAGCTCAAAGACGAGGTTATTGCCAATTTCAGG
>DHLU01000095.1:2369-7310 GCA_002405435.1 Flavobacteriales bacterium UBA4660 | reverse complement strand
CGAATCGGGTCTTACGATATAGCCGGGAAGCAAGGCCAGCAAGCACCATTCGCTGACGGGTCCATAAACCTGCTCGAAACCGGTCCTTGCTGCGCACCGGTACCAGTTGAGGTCAGTGATATAATGGCGGCTCTGGGCAGCACCGGTGGTGCCGCTGCTGGAGAAATACCGTTCGGCCGGACCTGAACACAGCACCGCGCGGTTTCTGAAAAAGCCTATGGGCAGATACGGTATGGCGCCGACCTCCCTCACCAGTTCCGGTTGCACGCCCAGGGCCGTGATCCACTGATGGTATACGGGGTTGTTCCTGGCCTGGTGACGAAATATCCGAAGGGCTGCTTCGTTGAAAGCGCAGGAATCGAGATCCCTGATGATATCTTGCGGATGCATGGTCACCGGGGGTGAAATTACATTTGTAGCATGAAATACCTTCGGACTTTTTGGCTCTTCCTTCCTGCATGCCTATGGGTGTCGTGTCTTGAGGTGGAAGAGTTCCCCAATGAGCCGGTGCTCACGTTTGCCGACTTCATGACTTTTGGGGACGACTCTGCACGCATGGTAATCAACTTTACAGACGTAGACGGGAATTTCGGGCTGAATCCTTCAGACACCACGGGCGATTTCTGCACGGACGAATGCATTTACTACTGGAATTTTTTCATGGAGTATTACGAACTGCAGCATGGTACCTGGACCCATATTCCCCTTGATCCGTGGAACCAGATTCCGTTTTATTACCGCATTCCCCTCATTGCGCCCAGTGGCCAGAACAAGTCTCAGGAGGGCACCATCAGCGTCAGCATGCCGTTTTACTACCTGCTCAGCGATTTTGATACTGCGCGTTTTGAAATCTCCGCTGTTGACCGCAGCCTCAACGAAAGCAACATCGTCGTGAGCCGGTCCTTTGTAAAGCCTTAGGCATCGTTTGGCTGTTACCTTGCGCAAAGACCGCCTGCGTTTCACGCCCTGGCGTCAGCAGGCAGGTTGATTGTATCACTTTCCACAACACCATCACGCAGTCGCACTACACGCCGCGCCATGCGGGCTATGTCTTCTTCGTGGGTGACGATAATGATAGTGTTGCCGGTGTCGTGAATCTCCTGAAAGAGGTTCATAATCTCGTGGCTCGTTTTGGTGTCGAGGTTGCCCGTAGGTTCATCGGCCAGTATGATGGAGGGCCGGTTGACAAGGGCACGGGCAACCGCCACGCGCTGCCGCTGCCCGCCGGAAAGTTCATTGGGTTTGTGCTTCATGCGGTCGCCGAGGCCGACCTGCCGTAACACTTCTGCGGCCCGTTTTTCCCGCTCTGACTTGCCTGTGCCGGCGTAGACCAGCGGGAGGGCCACATTTTCAAGGGCCGAATACCTGGGCAGCAGGTTGAAGGTCTGAAAAACGAAGCCGATTTCCTTGTTGCGGATGACGGCCAATTCGTTGTCATGAAGTTTGGCCACGTCCGGACCGTTCAGCAAATACTGTCCGGAAGTCGGGGTATCGAGGCAACCGATAATGTTCATCAGGGTGGATTTCCCTGCCCCGGAAGGTCCCATCAGTGCTACGTATTCGTTTCGGCTGATGCTGAGGTTCACCCCATTGATGGCGCGGATGACCTCTTCGCCGAGTTTGAAGAACTTGGTAATGTCGATGAGCCTGATGACTTCCTGCATGGCACCAAAGGTACTTCTGAGGCGCAGTTAATTTTCGCCTCCTGTCACGCTATTGAGCCATTTGCCCTACATTCGTGACATGTATTAACCTGCTGTGTCACACGGGGTGTGTGTTGCAGTGCATATAACCGAAACATGAAAATTCTGCCTAGCTGTGTGCTGGTTTTGGCCTTTTTTTTCTGCGCAGACACCGGAAATTCCCAGCTGATTATCAATAACGCCAATAACGCGGTGCAGGCCGTGGATACCTTGTTGGGTGAGGGCGTTGAGGTGTACAATATTGTGTATACCGGAAACAACGACCAGATCGGAACTTTTCAGTGCACCAACTGCAACCTCGGCATTCCCACCGGTATGGTGATGAGCACGGGCAGCGTGAGCACTGCGGCCGGTCCAAACAACACGGGATCTTCATCAGGTAGTTATGCATTCGGAGCCGGAGATCCTGACCTGGCACTGTTGGCCGGTGCGTCGCTGAACGATGCAGCGGTATTACAGTTTGACTTTGTACCGACCGGAGACAGCCTGGTGTTTGATTTTGTCTGGGGCAGTGAGGAGTACCCGGAGTATTCCAATTCGAGTTTCAACGATGCGTTTGGTTTTTTTCTCAGCGGTCCGGGCATAGACGGGGTCTACTCCATGGATGCGGTGAACCTTGCCCTCATTCCCGGCACTACCATACCCGTAACCATCAACAACCTCAACAACGGAAATACCGGCACCAACGGTCCGTGTGAATTCTGCCAATACTACATCCATAACGGCAACGGAGGTCAGTCGCCCTATAACACCAGCAATTTTTACATCCAGCCCGACGGCTTCACTTCGGTGATTCAGGCGTATGCACCGGTGCAATGCGGAGAAACCTACCACATCAAGATTGCCATTGCCGACGCAGGAGATTCCGGCTTCAATTCTTACGTGTTTCTTGAGGCGGCCAGTTTTTCGAGCAACCAGTTGCAGCTGTCTTTTGAGTCGCCTGACCTGGCTCCCACAGATACCAGTGTCTATGAAGGTTGCTCCTTTGGAAGCCTGACCTTTACCCGTCCGTTCAGTCAGAGCAATGTGGAGAGTGTGTTTGAACTTCAGGTGGGCGGCACGGCCATCAACGGCACCGACTACAGCTTAATTCCCGGCTCATTGGTATTTCCGATCGGCGCTACAGAGGTGGAGTTGCCCATCGAAGCTTTCAGCGACCTTGAGGAAGAGGAACTGGAGAGTATAGAGATTGTCATTCTCAGCGGCGTGGCCTGTGTTTCAAGCGATACCGCTGCCTTCACCTTGTGGATACAGGAGATTCCGCCGCTGACCAGTACCATCTCCGATGTGGAGATCAACTGCGGCGACAGCGTCTTGCTTCAGCCTGACATTGACGGAGGTATTGGTCTTTACAGCATCCAGTGGAGTACGGGAGAGAGCGCAGCATCCATCTATGTCGATCCACTTACGGAGACGTCATACTTCTACACGGTATTCGATACGTGCAATGTCACCCCTGCATTCGGAACCGTCACTGTAGGTTTTCCGGAATACCCGCCATTGGTGGCCGATGCCGGGCCTGACCTGGTCATCAGTTGCCTCACTGAATTGTATGCCGAAGGCAGCGGAACCGGCGGTTACGGCAGTTACGACTATGAGTGGACGTATAACGGGGCGGTTATCTCCCTTGAGGAAATCGTGCAATTGGAAACCGTACCCAATGAAGGCCCCTTCACCCTGTCGGTGTCGGATGCCTGTAATACGGAGGCTTTTGACTCATTTGAGGTGACATTCCCCGACGAGACCATCAACATCGATATTGGCGATGACCAGCAGGTCACGTGCCTTTCTCAGGTGACGGTTACGGCCATTGTTAGCGGCGGAGTCGGCACCTATTCCTACCTCTGGGAAGTGGATGGTGAGGTAGCTGATGATGATCCTACCGTGGTGGTGCCCGGCGTGACGACGGCCACCGATTTGGCGTTGACCATCACTGACCAGTGCGGAAATGTGGAGTCGGCACAGATAGAAATAAGTGTGCTTCCCACGGGGCTCAATGTTGACCTCGGTTCCGATTTTACCGTTAACTGTCTCGATGTATCGACAATTTTCCCGACGGTGTTCGGAGGTGCCGGCGATTTCACCTTTGAATGGACGGTTGACGGAGTGGTGGAATCAACCGCATCTACACTGACCGTGCAGACAGACGAAGATCTGCTCATCAGCCTTTCTGTGACCGACCAGTGCGGCTTTTCCGATACTGACCTGATGGAGGTAGATGCGGCACTGGTGCCGGTCAACCTGAGCATTACACCGGGGCAGACCATCTGTCCGGGAGAGATTGTAGACATTGAGGTGGTCGCCTCTGGCGGAACCGGAACACTCGGCTACAACTGGTCGCCTGTGAGCGGAAACACCGCGTCGGTGCAGGTTAGCCCCGAAGAGGCGACTACCTACTCGGTATCGGTGAGTGATGAATGCGGCAGTGCAGCGTCAGCGAGTTCAACAGTGGGTGTTTACATCGCCGAGGAACCTTTTGCCGTGTCTGAAAATTTTGAACTCTGTGTGGGTGTGCCTTCTGAGGTAGTGGTCACCGGCGGTGTGCTTCCTTATACCTTCACCTATAACCTCGATACGCTTGACTTTATAGACGGCAATGCCTTTTATGGTTGGATTCCCGGTCCGGCGCTGGTCACCGTGCAGGACCTTTGTCTGAACCAAGATTCTTTCGTGATCGATGTGAGCGGATGTTCGACCTCTGCCGTCAACATCTTCACGCCCAATGGAGATGGTGATAATGATACTTTCGTGATTAACGGGCTGGATGGTTATCCGAACAGCGGACTTACCGTGTATAACCGCTGGGGCAGCGTGGTTTTTGAAGATCCCAATTACAGCAACCAGTGGAATGGGGGAGAGGCGCCTGGTGGAACGTACTACTGGACGCTTAACCGAAGTGACGACCAACAGTTTTCCGGATGGGTTATGCTGCTGCGTGCCGGAGAATAAAGGCCTGTGGGCTTCGTGCGGTTAGCCCATGCACACGGAGGTCATGGTAATGCTGCCCATCACAGCCCGGTCATTGAAGATATTGATTTCGTCTTTGGTGTCGCTCGCTCCGAGCACATAAAGCAGCGGGAGGTAGTGCTCAGGCGTTGGCATGGCCAGTTTTCCTGCCATTCCATAGGCATCCGCTGCCGTCAGTGCCTTCAGGTCTCGGGAGGTTATGTCTGATTTAAACCGTTCGTTTTGCTCGATGGCCCAGTCAAAGCCTTCATCCGGTTTATTCCAATCCATC
>DHLU01000095.1:0-2228 GCA_002405435.1 Flavobacteriales bacterium UBA4660 | reverse complement strand
CCTTCATCGGGTTTATTCCAATCCATCATCCCCAGGTTGTGCACCATGTTGCCGCTGCCGATAAGCAGCACGCCTTTGTCGCGCAGCAGTTTCAGTTCGGCACCAAGACTTGCGTGCCAGGGCGCGGGCTTTGAAAAATCAATGCTCAGTTGCAGCATGGGTATATCGGCGTTGGGGTACATGTGGCGTGTGATGCTCCAGGTTCCGTGGTCGAGTCCCCATTCATGGTCGTGTACGACCTGTGTCGCCGTGATGGAACCGGCGATGTCGCCCGCCAGGGCAGGGCTGCCGGGAGCAGGATACCGCACGGCAGAAAGGGCAGCGGGAAAGCCACTGAAATCGTGCAGTGTCGGCGGAGCCGTCATGGCTGTCACACGGGTGCCCCGGGTGTACCAGTGGGCGCTGATGCACAGCACGGCTGCAGGACGGGGAATTTCCCGGCCAAGTTGGGCCCACCGCCTCGAAAAATCATTGTCTTCGATGGCATTCATCGGTGAGCCGTGGCCCACAAAAAGCACAGGCATGCGCGGTCCTGCCGGCCATGCGCGTGCCTCGGAAGCAAAGTCCCTGAGTGAGGTGGTCATCAGCAGTCCTGCAGCGCCTTGGCGGATAAATTCTTTGCGTGTCATGGTTGCAAGTTCTTGCCTCTTAGCCTGCCTTGCATTGACCCGGGTTATGGTTAGGGGCGCTGAATGACAACCCGCAAGGTGTGCCGGCTGTCGCCCAGGGTTACCGCATACAGGCCTGGCGGCAGGTCTCCGGTGTAAATGCGCGTGTTGGCATCCGCTTGCTGCACGGTCTTCACGCACTTTCCGCTCATATCGTAAATCAGCACGGAATGGCGCATCGGCGACTTTCCGAAATTACATGTGATCCAGTCGGACGCCGGATTGGGGCGTACCGAGATACTTCCGTCGTAACAGGGTTCTTTAAGGCCCACCCCTTCCAACAGCGTTGGCCTCAGCATTTCGATCACATAGCGCATAAGCGATTTTTGCTCCTGGGTAAACATATTGTAACACTCATCGCGTGTGTAGTCCATGTAGTTTTCCAACTGGTCAGGCAGGTCTCCCGTGCCTTCGTCGCAGCTGTTGGCCGTATAGTCACAGGCATACTGGTCACCCGATCCGCAAAGCGGAGTGTCTCCGATGCCGTCGTCTTCAGAGCAGACATCGAAAAATAATTCGTCGCCCCAGGTATGCCGCAGTCCGAGATAATGGCCGAGTTCGTGTGTGCAAGTGCGGCCCATGTCGTTGTCGTTGACGTCGTCAGCTCCGGCGAAGGGATTGTTTCTGCCCACGGTGGTATAGTGCACAATGACGCCCTCCAGCTCGGGTGATGGCGCGCTGCTGCCGGCAGGCCAGTTGTCGAGTCCGGCCGGCGGATAGGCCAGTCCGAAGATTTGTCCGAAAAAGGTAGGCTCAATGTTGCAGACCCAAATATTGATATAGTGGTCTGTATCCCAGGCATCTACACCGCCCTGCTCGCTGTCTTTGACTGCATCAAGCGTATTGGTCGTTCCGAAGAGATCGAGCGAAAACCCCGTTTGTTCCGTGTAGGTATGGGTAATACCCGTGGTCGGATTACCATCAGGGTCGGTCTGTGCGAGTTGAAATTCAATCTCGCAATCGGCTGCAACCGGCAGAAACGCGTCGCGTGTATTTACGGCGTCTGCATTGAGCCGGCGGTAGTCTTCATTCAGCACCTCCAGCTGGGAATAGATGACTGAGTCGGGCACATTCTGGTCGTCTTCATGATAGACCACGTGAAACACGACGGGCAGCACATACACACCGCCTCCGCCCCTTTCGGTCCCGGCCGCCTTCCACGAAGCCAGTACCCGGCGGTAGGCTTCAAAATAGGCCGGGTTGTGTTCGCGCTGGTGCTGCACATAATGATCAAGCCCGCAGCGGTGTTGGGCGTTTAAACCGGCAGACAACAGGCAAGCCGACAATACAGAAAACAGGGCAAAGCGCGTAAAAAAGGCCATAGAATCGAGAATTTTTACGCGAATATAGGGCTCCCTTCAACGGAGTAACTACCCGGCTGCCCGCCCTTTTCGTGAAAGCAAATGCTACAAGCCATTGGATTGTTCTTCCCCCTGCCCTAACTTTGTTCACTTCACAATTAAGACTCCAGATGAGGATACGCGTGCTGTTGAGCGCTGTGCTGATGTTGCCGGCCCCTGTTTTTTCCCAATTGCTGATTAACGAAGTCCAGACAGCCAA
>DHLU01000148.1 GCA_002405435.1 Flavobacteriales bacterium UBA4660 | reverse complement strand
GATGCCTCCTGTGGGTGTAAAATTGCACGGCTACGAGATGTACCAGGTAGCGGCGACGACACGTTCGCGGCTGGAGCACGCCCTGTTGCGCGGTCCGGTGAAATGGAACAACCTGCACGCAGACCTCGTGTTTTCGTATGGCGGAAAGATTACCGGTTTGATTGAGCAGCTCGGTGTCGCGCGGCAGGCAATTGCCGAAGTTCCTACCGGCATCGAATCAGCGTGGTTTTCGGGCGACCGAAAGCCAGCGACACCACCGGTGAAGTTTGTATTCATCGGCCGGGATGAGCGCCGCAAAGGAATGCCCGAACTGATCGAGGTACTGCGCGAACCGGGATTCGACAGCCCGTTCACATTTGACTTCATCGGACCAGTCAACGCATCCAGCCGCGTCAATCGCCCCCATATTGCATACCATGGCATTGTTACCACTCAGCGGTCGCTGCAGGCATTGCTCGACCAGTGCCATGTGCTCGTGGTGCCCTCATGGAGTGAGGGTATGCCAAATGTGATTATGGAGGGTATGGCCCGCGGGCTCGCAATTATAGCCACAGACGTGGGCGCAGTCAGCGCGCTGGTGTCTGCCGCAAATGGTTGGCTCATCCAGCCGGGCAGTGTTTCGGCCCTGAGGGACGCGATTGCGCAGGCAGTTGCCCTGAGTCCTGAAGACCTCGACAGGAAAAGAGCAGCGTCGGCAGAACGGGTAAGGCAGTTTGCCTGGGAGGAGGTAGTCAAACAGGTCGAAACCGCGATGGCAGCAGTGCCTGCAGTCATCTCCGGAAACTGAATGCGGGTGGGCCAGCCCCCTGTGAGCGGCGATGGTTGACCCTCAACCCTGCAGATAGGTTGTAGAAAGTACTCCCGTATCCGCCAAGCACGTCAATGGAAGCATTATAACAGGATGCGCAGCCAAAACCGCCCGCGCCCGCTCGCTACTCAGATTGTGGCATTATTGCTACGGATAAGGCAGGTGCTGTCGTGCGGCTGACTACATTTGAACCGAAATAACGTTTGGCATGAAGGAACTGCTGGAAAAGTATGAGCGCAAGCGACCGGAAATCGTTTTCGAGTGGAAGGACACTTATTCTGAGGCTGAAGGTTGGGTGGTGATTAACTCCCTGCGGGGAGGTGCCGCCGGAGGCGGTACGCGCATGAGGGCCGGATTAGACAAGCACGAAGTGGTATCGCTCGCCAAGACCATGGAGATAAAATTCACTGTTAGCGGTCCGCAAATCGGAGGAGCCAAATCAGGCATCAATTTCGATCCGCGAGATCCGCGTAAACGCGAGGTACTCGAACGCTGGTACGCAGCGGTGACTCCCCTGCTGAAACATTATTATGGCACAGGCGGGGACCTGAATGTTGACGAAATCCACGAAGTGATTCCCATTACAGAAGAATGCGGGGTGTGGCATCCCCAGGAGGGTGTGTTCAGCGGGCATTTTCAACCCACGGAAGCGCAGAAGGTGAAACGCATCGGTAACCTGCGTCAGGGCGTAATCAAGGTGCTCGAGGATGTCCGCTACAGCCCGTCGCTGCAACGCAAATTCAAGGTGGCCGATATGATTACCGGCTATGGCGTTGCCGAAAGTGTTAGGCACTATTACGAACTCTGGGGCGGTAGCATGGAGGGCAAGCGGGTGATTGTCCAGGGCTGGGGAAATGTAGGCGCTGCAGCCGCATTTTACTGCGTGAACCATGGCGCTCGTCTTGTGGGGATCATTGACCGCGCCGGAGGCATCATTTCGGAAGAAGGCCTGGGGCCCGACAAAGTGAAGGAACTTTTCCTTTCACGCGAGGGAACGGCGCTCCGGAGCGAACACCTGCTGTCGTTTGACGATGTCAACCGAACCATCTGGGACCTGCGTGCTGATGTTTTTCTGCCCTGTGCAGCATCACGGCTCATCACTGAAGCGCAAGTACAGCGACTCATAGGCGCAGGCATAGACATTATCAGTTGCGGCGCCAATGTGCCCTTCGCCGACCAGCAGATTTTTTACGGCCCCATAGCGGAAATCGCAGACGAACACATCAGCCTGATTCCCGATTTTATCGCCAACTGCGGCATGGCCAGGGTGTTTGCCTACCTGATGAGCGACGGAGACATCGAACTGACCGATACCGCTATTTTTGAAGATACCAGCCGAACCATCAGGAAAGCCCTCGATGCGGTCAGGCAGAGAAACCGAAACAAAACCGGCATCACGCGCACAGCGTTTGACATCGCATTGAATAAACTGCTGTAGCCTCCAACGCCATTCGCCCCTCATGGAAATTGCTATTCTCCTCGTATTTGTGCTCGGCTATGTTGCCATTGCTGCCGAGCACCCGCTGAAGATCGACAAGGCCGCCGCCGCGCTGGTGACCGGAGTGGTGTGCTGGAGTTTGCTGGTGCTCGGATCGCACGCAGTGCCCGCGCACCTGAGCGAATATTTTGATAACTACAACCGGTTTCTGACCGCTTCAGGAGAGTTTCCGTTGGATATACACAGCTTCTTCGATCACCGCCTGCTGCACCATGTGCAGGAGATAGCCGGTATCCTTCTTTTCCTGGTCGGGGCCATGACCATTGTCGAGTTGGTTGATGCCCATGAAGGGTTCAGGGTAATCACCGACAGGATCCATTCAAGAAATAAAGTCAGGCTGTTGTGGACCATCGCCATTATCACTTTTTTCCTCTCCGCGGCACTCGATAACCTCACTACCTCGATTGTTATGGTCAGCCTGTGCCGGAAACTGATTGCAGACAAAAAAACCCGTTGGTTTTTCGGGGGTATGATCATCATAGCCGCCAATGCCGGGGGAGCGTGGTCGCCCATCGGAGACGTGACGACCACCATGCTGTGGATCGGCAAACAAATTACCTCTGCAGCAATTATTTCACAAATTTTTCTGTCCTCACTGCTCAACCTGCTGATTCCGCTAATTGTATTGTCTTTTGTGCTGAAAGGTCAGGTCGAAAGGCCACCCCTGTCTTCGGCGCATGGCCCGGTAGTTAGCGGCAGAGAGCGTTCTGTAGCATTCCTGCTGGGCGTGGGCGGGCTGCTTTTTGTGCCCATTTTCAAGTCGCTGACCCACCTGCCGCCCTTCATGGGTATGATGCTCAGCCTCGGCGTGCTCTGGCTCGTCACCGAGACGATGCACCGCAGAAAAATCTATGAGCAAAAGGCACCGTTAAGCGCGCTGCATGCCCTGCGAAAGATTGATATGCCGTCGGTACTGTTTTTTCTGGGCATACTGCTCGCCGTGGGCGCCCTGGGCGAAGTCGGCCACCTGCTGGCTGCCAGCCGCTGGCTCGAGGTGAACCTCGGCAATATTTTCCTGATAGATATTGCCATCGGCCTCTTATCGGCCATCGTTGACAATGTACCCCTGGTGGCAGCCAGCATGGGCATGTATGAACTGGCCCCGCCCGGCACCACCGATCCCTGGTTGATGCACTTTGTACAGGATGGACATTTTTGGCATTTCCTCGCCTATACCGCAGGCACGGGCGGCAGTATCCTCATCATTGGCAGTGCAGCCGGAGTGGCGGTGATGGGCCTGGAGAAAATCGACTTCATGTGGTATCTGAAAAATGTGAGCATCTGGGCCTTGCTCGGCTATGCCGCAGGTGCCCTGGCCTATGTAATCGAGTATTGGCTTTTCGGGGCCTGATTCCGTAACCAACAACCCAAGGGTGAAAAAAAGCCCCGGAGGGTACTCCAGACGGGCAACATCGCGTTGAATTTCGCGTTGGTTGCAGCAAGCAGAACGGCAAAGGGCTGTCGGCGCAACCGGCATCAAACCCCTAATTCACGTTAACCACAAGGATACACTATGAATATCTTCATTTTTCTTCAGGACCAGCTAACGGTCGGAGCTCAACAAGCTGCTGCTGCAGCCGGGGCGGTGAGAACAACAGCCGAGATAAGCATTTTTGATGAATTTCTCAAAGGCGCCTATATCTATGTGCCCCAGTTACTGCTCTCTGTCGTCGCCGTGTACATCTTCATCGAGCGCACCATGGCCATCAACAAGTCGCTGAAGGAGGAAGGAAATTTTATGGCCAAAATCAAAGACTATATCAACCAGGGGAAACTCGACAGTGCCCGCAACCTTTGTGCTACCACCAATACACCGGCTGCACGCATGATTGAGAAAGGCATTTCGCGCATCGGAAAGCCGCTCGATGACATCACCAAGGCGATAGAAAACGTGGGTAAACTCGAAATCTATAACCTCGAACGAAACGTCGGTTTTATGGCCACTGCGGCCGGTGCCGCGCCTATGCTCGGATTTCTGGGTACCGTAATCGGTATGGTGGAGGTATTCCATAAAATTCAAACCGAGGGCCCCCAGATCGACAAACTCGGTGGTGGTATGATGCTCGCCATGATCACCACGGTAGTGGGTCTGATTGTCGGAATCATTGCCTACATGGGCTACAATACCCTGGTATCAAGAATTGGCAAGGTCATCCATAAAATGGAAGCCCGTGCTGTTGAATTTATGGATATTCTCGAACAACCCGGCGCCTAATACCTCCGCACATGGATTTCGGAAGAAGACTCAAAATATCGGCAGAGGCCAACATGTCGTCCATCTCAGACCTCGTGTTCCTGCTGCTGATCTTCTTTATCATCATGAGCACCATGGTGGTAAACGGCGAACAGGTCAACCTGCCCCAGACCAGCACCGGCGAGCCCACCGGAGGCAACGTGACCCTTACCATAACCAAAGACCTCCGTTACCTGGTTGATGGTGATGAGGTAGGGAAAGATGGGGTTGAAATCAGGCTGAAAGCCATCATGGGCGCTAAGACCGATAAAAACGTCGTGCTCAACGTAGACCGCGACGTGCCTACCGGCGAAACAATCGAATTGCTTGGGATGGCCAAAATGAATGGTTGGAAAGTAGTGGTGGCCACCCGACCCAAACCGGCCGGGGGGATTGAACCAAACCCATAAGCCGCTGTACCGGAATAAAATTGCCCGTCATGGACCTGTTTCCGACAAAAAATTCACCCTACGCCTTCAGCACTTCAGTGCTGGTGCACGTACTCATTCTCCTGGCCCTGTTTTTTATGGTCAGCTGGGAAGTGCCCGATCCGCCCATTGGGTCGCTTTCGGTGGATATGGAACTGGCAGGCGATTGGGGGCAGTCTTTTCAAGGCCAGGGTGATCAGGAAACCGAAAACCCCGGTCCGACCAATGAGGTAGCGGCGGAAACCCCTGCGAGTTCGACCGTTCCGGTGGTGCAAGACAACCAAACCGTCACCCAGACCCAATCTGAAGTGTCGGCACCCGCACAGCAAAAGCCCGTGCAACAAAAGCCCGTCGAAGTGCCTGAAAAACCCCGGCCATCTGATGCGCTCAACAACGCACTCAACCAACTCTCAAGCCCCGGTGGCGGAGGCGATGGAGACGATAAGCAGCCCGGCAACACGGGCACAGAGTCAGGAAATATTGAAGGAAAAGGGGTCTTCGGCGGTTCGGGTGGCGGCGGCGGCTGGTCGCTCGAAGGCAGGGGCATGACCTCACCACCGAAACTCGACGATTTGCCCAGACAGTCTGGGACAGTGGTAGTCTCAATCACGGTTGACCGCAACGGAAAGGTCATCAGCGCCAAGCCCTTACAAGGCGAAAGCACGGCCACCAGCGAAGAACTCTATCAACTGGCCTTAAAGGCGGCCTATACGGCAAGGTTCGATGTGAACCCCGATGCCAAGGCAAGCCAGCAGGGAAGACTCACGTTCAACTTCAAGCTGCAGTAGTACTTGTTTTTTTCTTCCGGCATGGGTTTTTTTCTCCCGGCATTTTTGCCTGACAACGATGGACTATCAAGCGGTTCTTGAATACCTGTATGCCCAATTGCCGATGTTTCACCGCGTCGGACCGGCAGCCTATAAACCAGGGCTCGACAATACCATCGCCCTGATGAACCTGCTGGAAAATCCACACCGCGGACTGAAGTGTGTGCACGTAGCCGGCACCAATGGTAAAGGTTCGGTTTCTCATCTCATTGCCTCGGTGTTGCAGGAAGCGGGTTATCGCACAGGACTCTATACTTCCCCCCACCTTAAGGATTTCCGTGAACGCATCCGGATTAATGGCGAGCCCATTGCCGAGGAGGAGGTAAGACATTTTGTGGTAAACTATCACCGTCGCTGGGAATCCATCCAACCGTCGTTTTTTGAACTGACCATGGCCATGGCTTTTTGGCATTTTCAGCTGCGGGATACCGACATCAACGTTATCGAAACCGGTCTGGGCGGCAGACTCGATTCCACCAATGTGATTGCGCCGGAACTGTCGGTAATCACCAACGTGGGTTACGACCACATGAATCTGCTGGGCGATACACTTGACAAGATTGCATCAGAAAAGGCGGGTATTATCAAGCCCGGGATTCCGGTAGTGCTGGGCACCATGCGGCCCGGGGTAGAAACCGTGATGAAAGAAGCAGCCCGTGCGCGCGAGGCATACCTATACCACAGCCGCGACTATGCTGCTGCGCCGGAGAGTGATCTCCGGGGAGTGTATCAGGAAGAAAACCGCAGTACCGCCTGTGCTGCCCTGCGCGTGCTGGCAAGAAGCGGATGGAACATTACCGATGCACACATAGAGACCGGCTTTTCGAAAGTGAAGACCAATACCGGACTGATGGGCCGGTGGCAAACACTAAGCACCTCGCCCCATGTCATTGCCGATGTGGCACACAATGAAGACGGCGTCCGCGCGGTGGTCAGTCAACTGGCCGGTATGCGCTACCGCCGGCTCCACATTGTGCTGGGCATGGTGGCCGATAAAGAGGTTGACAGGGTATTGTGTCTGATGCCACAAGGCGCAGACTATTATTTCTGCAAGGCAAACCTGCCCAGGGGCATGGCGGCGGAATCGCTGGCCGCAGCGGCAGCAAAATTCGCACTAAGCGGCTGTGTGTATGATGGAGTCAACCAGGCCTTCGCTGCTGCTCGTGCGGCGGCTGCCTCAGATGACCTGGTGCTGGTGACCGGCTCGGTATTTACGGTGGCAGAGGTGTTATGAACGGTTCCGCCTTTCGTTCACATTGCGCAGCCTGATGTTGAGCGCTTCTACCGTAAGGGAGAAAAAGAGGGCTATGTACGCATAGGTTTTCACATTGACCCCATGCGGCAGCTCGATCACCCGGGCACTTTCCAGGGCTTCCATCACCAGAATGAGTCCGATTACCACCAGGAAGGTGAGTGCCAGCATTTTTAGCGTAGGGTACTTCTCGATAAAGGTGCTTACATAAGGCGCAAACATCAGCATGGCAATCATCGCAATGACTACGGCGATAATCATGATGGCCAG
>DHLU01000027.1:1370-3179 GCA_002405435.1 Flavobacteriales bacterium UBA4660 | reverse complement strand
GTTTTGTGGAGGTGTATGAAGAAGAATCCGGACAAATTCTGCTTTTCCGTGCCGATGGCCTCACGCGATGGAATAGCGGAAATCCCATCAGGGACGACAGCTTTCCACATAAAAAAATTTACCGAAATTGTTTTGTGTCCGATGGCAGGCAAGGTGCTTACATGCTCACTGAAGAAGGAATAATTCATTTCGATAGCGGGCGTCTTTCGGTGGTTATTGACCGCAACATATTTCAAGTTTTCGGAGGCATTCAGGGAATGTTTCTTGCTGGTGACGACCTGTGGATTTCTGATTATTCCGGCGGTGTGGGCAGACTCGACCAAACCACAGGGTTATACAGGCAGGAAAAAATATTTCCAGAGTCATCGATCAATTTTGTATTCAGCGACCGCGACAATAATATCTGGATAGCCACAAAAGACAGCGGCGTCAGGTGCATCACACATGAACAACAGCATTGCACGCGCGTGGCATGCCCCGGTCGAATTACCTGTATGAAAAAAGATCCGGCGGGCAACCTGTGGCTGGCCAGCGAGGAAGGTGTATTGTACAAACGTATCAGCGGTCAATTTGTGCAGGTCTGCGCACTTCCCCGCCCTGCGCGTATCTCTTCGGTCCACTTCGATAACGGAAAAATTTACCTCTGCGCCTATTCAGGTGTTTATTCGGTGGAGGTCCGGGCGGGTGTTGCGCCCCAGGTAACGGGCAACCTCTCGTCAACCATTCCAAAGGATATTGCCATAGACGATCAGCACCGCTTGTACATGCTAACCCTGTCCGGTATAGAGGTGCTTGACCTGTGCAGAACCGGGGCCTTGCCGGAAGGCATTCCGGAAATACCTTCTGCGCGGAGGTATCACCTGTGCGCGGCATCAGACAGCACCCTGTGGTTTGAAGAACACGACAAACTTTTTTATTTCAGGGGAGGCAGAATGGAAGTCGCTCATGTATTCAACGCTGGCGCTTATGCCCGCATCAGTGGCATTGAGGAAATGCCCGACGGCACATTGCTCGTGGCGACACTGGGTGACGGGATTACCTTTCTGCGGAATGGAACCGTGGTGGGTCGTGTGAACGAGGCCGGCGGTTTGTGTTCCAATGTGTGCGAACAGGTGCGCGTATCAGGCGATACCTGTTGGGCAATTACACCGAACGGCATTTCCCGCTTCTCTGTGCGCATGGGCAATGCCTGCGGTATGCAGGCCATTACCGCCGGTGAGGGTCTTCCTTCGGGTAAAATTACCGATGTGGCCGCATTGGGTGAAACGTGCTGGCTGGCTATGCAGTCTGGACTGATTCAGTTCAATTCAGCGCAGCGCCCGGCCATAATGCCACCACCAGAGCCTGTGATCGTCGGTTTGCTGTCGGAGGGTACGCCTGTAAATACAGCGACTCCGCTGAAGCATGGCGCAGGCCTTACCATCCGGTACAGCGTACCCACTTATTACCTGGCGTTGCGCAACAAATATGAGTACCGCATCAACGCGGGCAATTGGATTGAGACTGGCAGCCGCACCATCGAATTCAGTCCGCCAGGCGGAGGTAACCATACCGTTGAAATAAGGGCCAGGCGCCATAGCAGCGGCTGGGGCCCACCTGTTGCCCTGGCCTTTACGGTGAATACACCGCTGTGGGCCAAACCATGGTTTATGGCCCTTTCGCTTGCTCCGGTATCGCTCTCGCTCGCGTGGTTGGTTCGCTTTCGTATCCGCCGCAAGTACCGCAGACGCGTTCGCCAACTGGAAGGAGAGCAGGCCCTGCTGGCTGAGCGCAACCGAATTTCTACCGACCTGCACGATGACCTGGGCG
>DHLU01000027.1:848-1135 GCA_002405435.1 Flavobacteriales bacterium UBA4660 | reverse complement strand
CCGCGCAGCGCCGGTTGACCGCATAGACAAAGCCGCCAGCGAAACAATCAGCAAGATGAGCAGCATCATCTGGGCGCTCAACCCTGCTAACGACAGCCTCGATAACCTTGCAGACTACATAAGGCGGTATGCCTATGAATTTATGGAGTTGCATCAGCTGGAGGGAGCGGTGCAATGCAATCACCAACCGGGCGATTCCGAGGTAAAGGGAATCGTCAGGCGCAATGTTTTTCTTATCGTCAAGGAGGCGCTGCACAATGTTTTCAAACATTCCGGGGCCAAGAGGG
>DHLU01000027.1:0-642 GCA_002405435.1 Flavobacteriales bacterium UBA4660 | reverse complement strand
GCGGTTACCGATAATGGTAAGGGAATACCCGAAACTTTCGCCGGCACCGGGCTCGGTATGTCCAGCATGCGCCGGAGGGCAGCAGACATGGGGGGGGATCTCACCCTGACAACGCCTCCCGGCGGAGGATGCTGCGTGCAACTCAAGTGGCCCTTGACTAACAACTAAATAGACGGGAGAAGCGTCATCCATTAGTCCCGTCAGGAAACCGAATACGACATTTGTACTAGTACCTGCCCTAAGCGTATGTCGATCTTTCGCCACCAAAGCACCTGCTATGTCGAGGCAAACACCTGAGTTGATTCAAGTGGCCCTGGTAGAAGACCATGCGGAAATCCGGGAAGGCCTGAAGTACATCATCAACCAGGCCGGCGGCTTTTCATGCACCACCTTCGCAACCGCCGAAGAAGCGCTGAGCGCCGTAAACCCGGCGCAATCTGACGTCGTGCTTATGGATATCAACTTGCCGGGCATGAGTGGCATTGAGTGTACGCGTCTGTTGCATGAAAGGTATCCGGCCCTCCCCATCATGATGTGCACCGCTTACGAAGACGATGAAAGCATCTTTCAGGCACTCAGCAATGGGGCCAAGGGTTACATACTCAAAAGGGCAGCCGTCGAAAACCACCTCGAAGCCATCAA
>DHLU01000049.1:6766-9873 GCA_002405435.1 Flavobacteriales bacterium UBA4660 | reverse complement strand
GGTAAAACCTGTCTCGCCTATGCCCTCCTCTACTTTTCTGATAATGTCGGGCGTTACAAGTGCTGAAGCCTCAATCTCGCCGAGGCCGATGCAACGTGTCAGGTGGGTTTCAATGGTGGCGCATGACAGCTTGCGTTCTGCCGCTATTTCCTCAACCGTTTTTCCTGACCTGAAAGCCTCCAGGGTGATGGTGACCGTATTCTTTTTGGCCGCCTTCGCAGCGTCTTTTTCCGACTGAGCCGTATTGCTCTCCCCATTTTTTTTGCGGGGTTTACGTTTTCTTCCTGTTTTGGTGGCGGTGCTGCGCTGAGAGGATCGGGCGGCCTCCCTGGCTTGCTCAATCCACGCCGACCGCTCAGCCCTCCAGTCATCCTGCTCCGGCAATGCGGCTGCGGGGTTCATTTCTTCCTGCGTGGCGGCGAGCAGCGACGGGCAACGGGTCACGCGGCCGATGCAGCGGGCCAGCACCGTGTCTAATTCTTCCAGCAGCTGCAGGTAGCCCTTGTTGCCGCTCAGCGTCTTCACGTGCTCGACATGAAACAACAGCGTTTTGCTCATCCCCAGCAGGACGCTGCGGTAGTAGGCGGATCCTTTGGCAGCGCGTTCGTGCAGCGCACCGTATTCACCGCTTTCAAGGAGCGACTGCAATTGCCTGCGAAACCTTTCAGTATTGGTTGTTTCTGCGCTGAGCGCCTCCCTGAGCGAAGGCAGTGCCGCGCTGAGCGCTGCGTCTTCAAAGTCGGGGCGCTCTTCCTGGTTGTTCATGACCCCGAGAACCTCCGTCAGCAGCGCCGAAAAATCAAAAGTCTCGGCAATCAACCGGCGTGTGAATGCCCGCTGCCCTTCCTTCAACTCGGCCCTCAGTCCGTCGGCATCCTGTTTTTTTCTTGAGAAGGCCACAATCTCTTCGTCGGTGCTCACCGCTGCAGTGCTGATGGGGGTGCGCAGCATCAGACCATCCAATGTGCGCAGCCTAGACAGCGCCACATAGACCTGTCCGGCCGCAAAGGCCTGGCCGACATCGATAACAGCCTTGTCAAACGTGAGGCCCTGGCTCTTGTGCACCGTAATGGCCCAGGCCAGTCGTATCGGGTATTGCATAAAGGTGCCGATAACCACCTCTTCCACCTCCCTGGAGGAGGCATTGAGTGTGTACTTCTTGTTTTCCCACTTTTCCCTGCGCAGGGTGTACCTGACCGCAGAATCTGCCAGCTCGACCACGATCTCATTACCCAGTGATAATACTGTGGCGAGTTTGCCGTTGAAGTACATGCCCTGCTCGTTGTCGTTTTTGATGAACATGACCTGGGCACCTGCTTTCAGTTCGAGCGATTCTGCAACCGGATAGATCTGCGGGGGAAATTCACCGTCAATCTCCGCCTCATAAAAACGGGCTTTACCAGGCAACCCGTCCATGGCCCGTCGGTTTAGTTCATCGGCCTTATAGTTATGGGTCGTCAGCGTGATAGTTTCGGCGTGTGCGCAGATTTCCTCCTCCGTTTTTACATGCTGATTGAGTAGCCGGATGTCATCATGCGTCACCACATTGTCGCGCAACCGGTTGAGGATGCCGATGAAGAGGTCGTCCTGCTGGCGAAAAATCTTCTCAAGTTCCACATAGACAAATCCCTCTACCTGCAGCGCCCGCGCCTCGTAAAACCAGATACTGCCGTAATAGCGGCGCAGGTAATTCCACTCCTGCTCTTTCACCACCGGGGGCAACTGGTAGAGGTCGCCAATAAGGAGCAACTGCACCCCGCCGAAAGGCAGGTCGGGCCTTCGTTTGACATGGCGCAGGCGGAAATCAATGGCGTCGAGTACATCTGCGCGCAGCATGCTGACCTCATCGATTACCAGCAGGTCGATGCCCTTGAGCACCTGCCTGCGCGCGGCGGAGAGCGGATGGGAGCGCACGAGGGTGTGCTGGGTAATCACCTGGCCTTCTGCGCCAAAAAGCCCTTCCGGGTTGCGGTCGGGTATAAAGGTACCGGGGGGGAGCAAAAACTGCGAGTGAATGGTAACGCCGCCGGCGTTTAGTGCGGCGATACCCGTGGGGGCCACGACCAAAAAAGATTTGTGCGTGGCATTGCGCAGGTTTTTAAGGAAGGTGGTTTTTCCTGTACCCGCCTTTCCCGTCAAAAAAAGATGACGCGACGTGCTGTTGATGAACTGCGATGCCAGTGCAAAAGAATCAGTCACAACGTGCTCCATCCATCCAAAGGTAAGGCATACGCAAAGTAAGCACGGCCCAATGCCGGGCACCCAACGGCTGTCTTACATATTTCAGCTATTTTCACAGCTGCACCACCCCGGTCGGAGCGGACATGGCCGTTGTCGCCTAACCACAGGCTTTGCCCGTTTGGTCAGGGACGGAGCAACTCGCGTGCGGGAACGGAGACCGGCTTGAGGCGAATCCATCCGAAAAAATTCAGGAGCCTCATCACCTGATAAGTGATGTCAATTTCGTGCCAGCGCACCCCGCCAAAATTGGGTCTGCTGCCTGATTTGTGGTGGTTGTTGTGGTAGGCTTCGCCCATCATCAGCCAGTCGAAGTGCAGCAGATTTTTGGAGGTATCGTCGACCTTGTAATTGACATAGCCGTATTTGTGGGCAAACCAGTTGATGATGACGCCGTGCAGCGGTGCCATAGCCCAGGCCACAGGCAGCAGGAGCCATTGCCACCAATCTGTGGCGAGCCAGTAGAATATAACTGCGTACAAGGCTGCCCATGCAAGCCGGGTAATCCAATGGCTGGCAAATAGATCAAAGCTCCTCCACTGGGGCACATTCTTTTCAAAACGCTCTTCGACCTTCACGCGCCTATTCAGTATGTCGGAGAAGATGCCCTTGGTTCGCCACATCATGGAAAAGAAGGAAGGGTCATACTTGGGGGAGTGCGGATCCTGCTCGGTATCTGCATAGGCGTGGTGCATGCGGTGCATAACCCCGTAGGCATAGGGGCTCAGGTAGTTTGAACCCTGTGTCAGCCAGGTGAGCACAAAACAGAGTTTTTCTCCGAAGGCCGACATGCGGTAGGTCTGGTGCGCCGCATAACGGTGGAGAAAGAATGACTGAAAAAAGAGTCCGCTATACCAGAGGACAGCTAC
>DHLU01000049.1:1119-6559 GCA_002405435.1 Flavobacteriales bacterium UBA4660 | reverse complement strand
TTGCAATATTAGGTACAGAGGAACTTCAGGTCCTGAATCAAGAAGTGTTTTCAGGCATCAGACGTCTGACTCCCTTCATAAACGGGACAAACCGCCGGTTATTGTGTTACCGTCCTGTCCTTGCGTCACCGGGGGCGTAAAGCGTATCTTTTCCACGCTATTTCAGGTGACGATGTGTAACAGGTTTTTCTCCCTGCTCGTGCTCATGTGCTGCGTTGCAGTAGTCTATGCCGGGCGTGACACCCTGCTTGCGGTCAGCTGGATCGAACAACCCTCCGTCACAGGCCAGAAGGCAGAATGGCAGCTTCATCTCCCTGCAGATGTTCAACAGGCCGTAGATGCCTGGATCAGCAACCAGCGCGACGGTGGCAACCGCTCGCCGGCCATCAATCCCTTTGATCCCGAGCAACTGGATGTGCGCGGCAAGGTGCTGGGTCCGGGACTACCGGAGGTGGGCGAACCGTTGTTTGGCTTCTACTACGAGGGGTATACCCGAAATACGTCTTCTGAAAACAAAAACCAATGGGACTGGGAGGCGGTGGATGAAGAACGCGGATTCCGCTTCCGTTGGGCTGCGCCGGCCACCGGCATCTATTCGATGGCGTACTGGATCGATCTGCCCGGTGGGGAGCGCATCGCAGGGACACACATCACCTTTGAAATCCGCAATTACTCCTGGCAAGACCAGTTCATTGGCATTTCAGCCAACGGGCATTACCTGAGTTACCGCAATTTTCAGCGACCGGAACAGTCGGGGGATACTGTTTTTTTTCCCGTCGGAAAAAATATCTGGGAAGGTGCCTATGATTGTGGTTGTGCGATTCCCTGCGCTCCCCTGTCGATGTTGCCCGGTGAGGAAAACTATCCCTGTTCGGTATGCTACCAGGAAAAGGACGGTGACCTGTGCTGCGGACTGAGCCTGGCCAACCGCATGAGCCGGTGCAAACCATGGAGCAGGGAATCCACTGTGCGCGAACTCTGCCTGCCGGTAGCTTCATACCTGAAGCTGCATCACGTAATCGAACAGGTGGCCCGCAGCGGTGCCAATACCCTGCGCTTTCCACTCTATCCGAGTTCTTTCGAAATCGAATTTGAAAAAATCAACAATTACCTCGACCGGCAATACCAGGCATGGGAACTCGACCAGGTGATTGAAAAGTGCGAAGCGCTCGACCTGCACCTTCAGCTCAACATGGGCATGCAGAGTCCTTACCAGTGCCATCCCTACGGTGCGGTTAACTGGGACTGGTTTGACACCAATGTCTGTGACGAACCCGGCGAAAGTGCCTCCTGGTGTTACCGGAAAGACCTCAGCCTCGAAGCCCCCTTCGACTTTTTCGCCGATGATGCTGCCAGGAAGTTTTACAAAAAAAAGCTCCGTTACTTCATAGCGCGGTGGGGGTATTCTTCCCGTATTCTGCTGCTGGAGCTTTTCAGCGAAATGAACGGAGCCGGCTCCGGAACCGTTTACAACCATCCCGAAAAAGGCTGCGCATGGTGGAACAAACCGCGTCATCTGCCGATGCCATACAATGAAGACATGCAGTACCGTTCAATCCTCTCTTCGTGGAACCTCGAAATGCTGCAATACATTAAAACCGACCTGGGTCATACCCGTCACCTGCTGACCGTCAACTATACCGGCAAAGCGCCCATGGAAGGCTATAATGACCCGGATCCTTGCATATCGGCAAACCTTGACAGCACATGGCTATCGCCCCATTGCGATGTGATTTGCTGGAACAACTACAGCGCTTCGGCGCACCGGTTTCGGGAGATTTCCGTTGACGAGTACGGCATAGCAGGCAAGCGTGCCGGCTACCGTTGTGAAACAGGCTGGCCGGCCACCGATGACCGCCTCACCGGATATGCCAACACCACCAAGCCCGTGCTCTACGGCGAAAATGGTTTTGGCGATCAACTCATGGCATGCGACCATACCGGGTTTGTGCGCGACCTGCTGGCCATAACCTTTTCGGGCCATGCCAGCAGCGGCATGAGCTGGGATGAGATTGACGACACCAGCCATTGGGCGTGGATGGGTTATGTGCGGCGGTTTATGGACAACCAGGTCATCCGGTATGCAGACCTCGGCGATGGCTTGTGGGAACCCGAATATGCCACCAGCGCGGCAGGCGGCACCAGCCTGGTGGAAACCGTTTACCTGAAAAACGACCGGCGCAGCGATTATGCCGCAGCGGGTGTGGTGATGAACCGCAGCTGGAACTGGTTCACCGCAGGCAGCGGAGGCGCGTGCGCCTTGCCGTCGCATGAAGGCAACCTGCCCGTCTTTATGCGGGCGTTGCGCACGGCAGTCGCTTCGGAAGAACCGCTCAAACTGCCGCGCATGGGGTTGCTGCGCAATTACCGCATTGACTATTACGACCCGGCGACCGGTGCGTTGCTTTACACCGAAATACAACGCACCCTGTCAGGAAGGTTACCGCTGCGCCGCTACCCACCACTTGACGAAAAAAGTCCGGCGGTGTTTTTTACCATTAAGCGCAACGCGCGTGATGAAGGCCACAACTGAGGCCATGGGGCCGGTCTCTGTGCCCGTTACCCGATGCCCAAATTAGGCGCAACCGTCATTGCTGCCGGAGACGCATGCACCCTACATTCGCCACAAAATCAACAGCCATGAATATCGCCGTCGTAGGCACAGGATATGTGGGCCTTGTTACGGGAACCTGTTTCGCAGAAACGGGCAACCACGTCACCTGTGTGGATATCAATGCCAGCAAGGTCGAACAGTTGCAACAGGGAAAGATTCCCATTTACGAGCCCCATCTGGATGTATTGTTTGCCCGCAACCTCCGCGACGGCAGGCTGCATTTCACTACGCGGCTTGAAGAGGCTGTGCGCGATGTACAACTGATTTTTCTGGCCCTTCCCACCCCGCCCGGCGAAGACGGCAGCGCAGACCTTAGTTATGTGCTCAGCGCGGCAGACGACCTGGGCAAACTGATTCGCCAATACACCATTGTAGTAGACAAGAGCACTGTTCCTGTCGGTACCGCGGAGAAAGTAAAGGCAAGGCTGGTAGCTTCCATCGAAGCATCTTCGGGTATGGCGCACGCAGAGGCCCGCGAACTGGTCGATGTGGTGAGCAACCCGGAGTTTCTCCGTGAGGGCTTTGCGGTAGAGGATTTTATGAAACCCGACCGGGTCGTCATCGGCACCTCGGGCGAGCGTGCGCGCAAGGTTATGGAAGACCTTTACAAACCCTTCACCCGGCAGGGCAATCCCATTCTGGTGATGGATGAACGCAGCGCCGAACTCACGAAGTATGCGGCCAACGCCTTTCTGGCGACCAAAATTTCATTTATGAACGAGATCGCAAACTTCTGCGAACTCACCGGGGCCGATGTCGATGCCGTGCGGTTGGGTGTGGGGTCAGATACGCGTATAGGAAAGCGCTTTTTGTTTCCCGGCATAGGCTACGGAGGAAGTTGTTTTCCCAAAGATGTGCAGGCCCTGGCCAAATCGGGGCTTGATGAGGGTTACGAATTCAAGATTCTCAAGAGTGTGATGAAGGTAAACGAGCGCCAGAAAACCGCACTGCTCGGCCCAATGCTCGACTACTTCGGCAGTTCACTTTCCAATATCACCATTGCCCTGTGGGGTCTGGCGTTTAAACCCGATACCGACGACATCCGGGAGGCACCGGCCTTGTATATGATAGAGCACCTGCTGGCTGCCGGTGCACGCGTGCGGGCCTATGATCCGGAGGCCATGGAAAACGTGCGGGCGCTGAAAAACCTTCATGTGGAGCTGTGTGAAGACCCCTATGCGGCCCTGGAGGGCGCCGATGCCCTGCTGATTTGCACGGAATGGGCGGTATTCCGCAATCCTGATTTCGAAAAAATTGGTAAAACCCTGAAAAATAAGACCATATTCGAGGGGCGCAACCTCTATGAGCCGGCCCGGATGGCCGAACTTGGCTTTTACTACAAGAGCATCGGGCGGCCCACGGTGGGGCAGGGCATCATCATCTGAACTGCCTGCGTACATTCGCTGCCTGATTCATGAAGCGCGTTCTTATTACCGGTGCCGCGGGTTTTTTGGGCTCGCACCTCTGTGACCGATTTATCGCCGAGGGCTACCGCGTTGTCGGTATGGATAACCTCATCACCGGTGACCTGAAAAACATAGAGCACCTTTTTCCGCTCGAGCGTTTTGAATTTTACCACCATGATGTTTCGCGGTTCATCCATGTGCCCGGTGAACTGGATTACATCCTGCACTTTGCCTCTCCCGCGAGCCCGATTGACTACCTGAAAATTCCCATCCAGACCCTGAAAGTGGGCTCTCTCGGCATTCACAACTGCCTGGGATTGGCCCGGGTGAAAAAGTCGCGGCTCATGATTGCCTCCACCAGCGAGGTATATGGCGATCCCACGGTGCATCCGCAAAGCGAAACGTACTGGGGCAATGTGAATCCGGTAGGTCCGCGCGGCGTATATGACGAGGCCAAGCGTTTTCAGGAAGCCATGACCATGGCCTACCACACCTACCACGGACTGGAAACCCGCATCGTGCGCATCTTCAATACCTACGGACCGCGCATGCGCCTCAACGACGGCCGGGTGCTGCCGGCTTTTATCGGGCAGGCCCTGCGGGGTGAAGACCTGACCGTATTCGGTGACGGTTCGCAGACGCGCTCATTCTGTTACGTAGACGACCTGGTGGAAGGCATTTACCGGCTGCTGCTGAGTGACTACAGCGGCCCGGTCAACATCGGCAATCCGGATGAAATCACCATTCTTCAGTTTGCCGAAGAAATCATCAGGCTGACGGGAACTACACAAAAAATCGTATTCAAACCGCTGCCTACCGATGATCCCAAACAGCGCCAGCCTGACATCGCGCTGGCCAGAAGGCTGCTCGGATGGGAGCCTGCGGTGCACCGGAGCGAGGGATTGAAGATCACCTATGACTACTTCCGGTCGCTCACACCCGACGAACTGAACAAGATTGAGCACAAAAATTTCGTTGACTACGTGCGCTGAGCCATGAACAACGCCCCTGACCCTTATGTCCATCCCACTGCCGTAGTGGATGACGGCTGCACCATAGGGCGCGGAACGAAAATCTGGCATTTCAGCCACCTGATGACAGGCTGCGTACTGGGCGAAAACTGCAACATCGGACAGAACGTGGTCATTTCCCCGCAGGTAGTACTGGGCAACAATGTGAAGGTGCAAAACAACGTTTCGCTATACACCGGTGTGACCTGTGAAGACGATGTCTTCCTGGGACCCTCATGTGTTTTTACCAACGTGGTAAATCCGCGCAGCGCGGTCGTTAGGAAAAATGAATACCGCCAGACCACCGTCAGAAAGGGAGCCACCATCGGCGCCAATGCGACCATAGTTTGCGGCCATGAAATCGGTGCATACGCCTTCATCGGTGCAGGTGCCGTGGTTACCCGTGAGGT
>DHLU01000049.1:0-949 GCA_002405435.1 Flavobacteriales bacterium UBA4660 | reverse complement strand
CACCGCCTTACCTTTGACCAGACAGGAAAGGCCACATGTCCGGAAAGTGGAGAACAATACGAACTGAAAGAAGGAAGAGTATATGATATATGATGAGCTAATCAGGAAGGAAGCCACGCTGGGCGTGATCGGACTGGGTTATGTCGGCCTGCCCATTGCGCTTGAATTTGCCCGCAAACTGAAGGTAGTTGGTTTTGACATCAACGAAAAGCGTGTGGCCATGATGCAGCGACGCGAAGATCCATCTCAGGAACTGAACGCTGCCAAGTTTGAGGGCTGCGACATCACCTTCACTCACCGCATTGAAGACCTCAAAGATGTCAGGTTTTTTGTCATCGCAGTGCCCACGCCGATTAACAACATGAACCTGCCAGATTTAGGCCCGGTGCTGAGTGCATCACGCACGGTTGGACAGGTACTGAAAAAGGGCGATTATGTGATTTATGAATCCACCGTATATCCGGGCTGCACGGAAGACGACTGCGTACCGATTCTCGAGCAGATCTCCGGTCTCCGCATGGGTGAGGATTTTCGCGTGGGCTACTCTCCGGAACGGATCAACCCGGGCGACAAAAAGCACAACATACGCACCATCATGAAGGTGGTTTCTGCCAGCGATCCCGAATCGTTGGAAGAAGTGGCCAAGGTGTACGGACTCGTCGTGGATGCCGGTATCCATAAGGCTCCGGCCATCAAGGTCGCCGAAGCCTCCAAGGTGATTGAGAACACGCAGCGGGATGTCAACATCGCCCTGATCAACGAGCTCTCCATCATCATGAATAAAATGGGCATCAACACCTACGATGTCCTGGAGGCGGCCGGCACCAAATGGAACTTCCTCAAGTTCCAGCCGGGCCTCGTGGGTGGCCACTGCATCGGCGTGGATCCCTACTACCTGGTCTACAAGGCCAAGGAGCTGGGCTACCACGCACAGATCATCGATGCCGGC
>DHLU01000081.1 GCA_002405435.1 Flavobacteriales bacterium UBA4660 | reverse complement strand
CAAATCAGCTGCCGTCTGCGGGTTCTGCAGTTGAATGTCAGCTTGGCTTAGCATGGTAAGCCGGGCCGAAACTTCGCGGAGATTTTGTTCCCAGCGATTGGCCGCTACCACAACCTCCTGGAGGTATGTAGTTGTATCTGATTTAGCGCCCGTATCCTGTGCCCGCAAAAATCCGGGCAGGACAGCCAGCGCCAGTATAAGTAAGTTTTTCATGGATACTTTCTGGGTCGATCCAAATAGAACAGATCGGCAAAACGGATTCGGTACTGGTGAATCCATCTGCCGTTTTCGGGTAATGAAAAGTGAAAGTCAGATCAACTGCGAGGCGGAGGAGAAACAATCGTGCGGGCCAGCTCAGAAAAAGTTTCGTAGTAGGGCGTAAACGGCTTCAGGTCGGATGAACCGGGGTTGACCGTAACAACAACGGGTGACATATACTTCAAGCTCAGCCAGCTGAACAGGGAGTCAGGCACCGGCTTTTTATCACCGGCCGAATTCTTCAATACCGCATCCAGAAACGCCAGGAGGTTGTCCTCGGCTTCATCGTGAAGCGCATACACCACTACCTGGCCGGCAACCGGCTCGACACGGGCCACATCATACATGCGATCTTGCCATTTTATCTCATGTTCGTCCTCGCGCGCAGCATCAAATTCCGCGCGGGTCATGACCAGCATATCCAGTTCTTCGGCCGGGGTTGCGCGCAGCGTGGCACGCATTTCACGTTTGATCTCGGCAGCCCGAATCACAAAATAGACATAAGAGCCAACCAGGTGTGCACCCAACAGGGCCAGCATCAGCACGGCAACAACTCTTTTCATTTCACGAAAGTAAAAAAAATCCCACCCTCATCTCGGAAATTACAGGAATGGTGGTTTGGTGTTTATTCCCAGCCCTTTCGGGTAACGGTCTCAAGGGTGAGCTCAAGCCAGCGAAAATCGCCTTCCGGCAGTTTCCAACTGACCACACATGAGGTTGGCACGCGCACACCATCCATGGGTTTATGGTCGGCACAGGAAATATGCCAGCGCTCCAGCCGCTTCACTCCGTCAAATTCTCCATAACGCAAAGCCTCAAAGTCGGTTATATCACCCTGTTCGTTAAACGTAAAAGTACCGGTTGCCGAAACGTCACCATAGGTGAAGGTGGCTGACGCCCTGCGGTCGTCTATCGGCTTCCATTCCATATAGGGAGAGAGCGCAGCCGAGGGCAACCAGCAACTCTCACCCAGGTACCGCAGCAACGTGCCCTGGTCGATCTCCGCACCCGAGGAATGAACGACAGGAACAAGCCCGAGTAAGGTAATGCGCATTTCTCCATGCCCGTGATGATATCGATCCTCGCCCAACATAAAAATCCCCGGCATCATGTTCACCTTGGTTTGCCAAACGAAGGCTGGCGGGTCTATTGAAAATTCCTGCGAGGCCGAGAACGCCATCCAGCGGCCATCGGGCTTCGTACGCATTTTACCCCGCTGCGTAAGCGTAACGTGGCGGTCGTGCGGCCGGTAAAAAACACCGGACCTTATCAACCACGTTTGAACAATTGTCGGCAAGGGGGTCTGTGAACTGTCCCGTGCGGCCTCAAGCGGTTGAATATTTTGCTGCAGTTCAAGCCGGTGTTGTGCGGCCTGCCGGTGAAAAAACCAGGTGCCGGCTGCGATCACTCCTGCGATCAAAAGAGCCACGTTCGCCAGTGTACCCCAGCGCGCATCATGCCACACAGTGAAAATGAGAATCTGGGAGAGTATCGCGGCTGGCAAGGCCACCATCCACCAAAACGACCGGGCAGTTGCCACCAAAACCATGGCCACGAGCAACAGCAAGGCTGCGGCAAGCCAGGCTACGCCTGCCCCTCTCGAAATGGGCTTTGTCAATTGCTCAAAACTGGCGAAACCAAAGGCTTTACTGAAACCCATCAGGTGAATGAGGCCATGCAAAAACATCACCCCAACAAAAATCCACCGCATCATACTTATAAGCTGGGGCGAAAGGTAGCAGCCGCCAGCTCAGCAAAGAATGAGTTTAGTCAGGTTGATTTCCGATTTCCGACATCTTTTTCCCCGGCCGATAGGTGCGTTCGGCATTCTTCTCTACCTCCTCGCGGTAAAACAATACCTCCTTGAAACTGCCGGTAGCATACATTTTTCCCTGATCAAAAAAATGAGGCGAGTCGGGATTGCCGCTATTGCCGCCCGCCAGGAGCGACCTGGCTTTCAGGCGATCGCCAAACTCGACTGCACAAACAAAACTGTTACCGCTCACGCCATACCTTTTCTTTGTATTCGCGTACGCGCGGCTGTTGTAGGATGGCAACATGCCCCACGTGGATGAGGCAAACGCCACCGGGTAACTCGGCTTGGTGTCGTCATACTGGTTCTCCAGTTGGTTGGTCAGTCGCTGAAAGCGATTGACATCACCCCAGGCCATACCCCAACTGCCAAATGTCTTCTTCAACTCCGTTACGGTTCGATCAAATGGCAGGAGCAAATCGGCAGGTGCTGCCCCGGCCACAAACCGCTTCGTGGCTTGCACCTGATCATCTTCACCTTCTTCGATATACACTTTGCGCAAGTTGGACGAAAGCTTTTGAGCCCATTCAATGCCTAGCGTGGTTGCAACGGAGTGCTCAGTCGCGTAGTAATCCCAACTCTTCATCACCGCCATGGGTTCGGCTAAACGGCTCTTGAGCGAATCGCTTACCGGCCAGGTTTCGTAGGCGTTCAGCAGTGCCGGCACCAATACCTCGAATGCCGCCAGGTAGCGGTCATAGCACGCCTTGATCGTGCTTTCGATGGTAACGCCGCTGGCCCGCGACAGCACCCGCGCTGCATTGCCGCCCCGAAAATTATCGCCATCGGGGGCCATGTAGGCCGGGTAGTTTTCTTTCTTCGGGCTGC
>DHLU01000173.1 GCA_002405435.1 Flavobacteriales bacterium UBA4660 | reverse complement strand
GGCTCACCCCTGTTTGTGGCGCCGCAATTCACTATCGATACGGTCCTCTTTTCCAGGGAGTGGGTGGATGTTAACCTCGTTTTTGAAGCCACCGCCGGCTATACCCACATGACTTTTGGTGTCTTTGGAACCGACAACGACAAGGAGATTATTCCCGTTGAAGGAGATCACCCCCAGTTTTCCTACTACTTCCTCGACAAATTCTACCTGGAAGAGGTGCCCGTAGATTTTGACCCCTCTGAACAGGACCCGGACAGGAAGGACCATAATGACCCTGAACCCCAACCGGATATCTCAGGGGATAGCCTGCAAGACTTTTACGTACCCAACACGTTCACCCCTGATGGCGACGGAAACAATGATGTTTTCAGACCGGTGAGTTCAAGCGTTGACCGTTTCGAATTGAAAATCTACTCCCGCTGGGGCAACTGTATTTTCAAGTCAGCCGATACCACACGGGGCTGGGACGGATTCTATGAAGGGCGAAAGGCCGAAACCGGAGCCTACGTTTGGGAAATCGAATACATTGATGTGAGCGACCGCGAAGAACTTGAACGCAAGGTCGTCAGTGGGGTTGTCTACCTCATTCAATAGAATAATTTCTAATACTTATGCCTTTGCCTTGGCGGTCATCCCCCGCTCAGGTCTAATTTTGGCGCGCGATGATGCAGCAGCAAACGCTTCCGATTTCTGAACTTAACCTGCCTGCGCTGGTGCGCGATTACCTCGGCGCTGACGACAATGTCAGGCCCTTTATCGATGCCTTTCCCGGAGAAGAAACCCTGAGACAAAAAATGGCGCGCAAGGCATTTGACCCTGCGATCCGCGCAACGCTTACAGAAAGGCTGCGTCACCAATATGCCGGTCTAGGCGGCGAAGCGGTGTCCAGCAACCTCAACGCTCTCGCAGAAGACCAAACACTGACGCTCTGCACCGGTCACCAGCTCAGTCTGGCTACTGGACCCCTCTATGCCGTGTATAAAATTTGTTCCCTGTTGGCTTTGACGCGCAAACTATCGGCGCAGTATCCCGAAGCAAAGTTTGTGCCAGTCTTCTGGATGGCCACCGAAGACCACGACTTTGCCGAGATCAACCATGTGCGCGTAAAGGGAAAAACTTTTACCTGGCAGAGCGCTCAGACCGGTCCGACGGGTCTTTTCAGCACAGCAGAAGTTTCACTTTCCGAAACCATCGCTAAGGTCGGCGAGGCCCTGGGTAATGCTGAGGTGGCGCAGTCTTCCATTGCCCTGCTGCGGGAAGCGTATGCCATGCCCGACCTGGCTTCGGCTACACGGTACCTGCTGCACCGGCTTTTTGGGCGATTCGGCCTGCTCTGCCTCGATGCCAATGATGAGGCGCTGAAACAGCATTTTCTGCCCCAACTCAAGCTCGAGCTGTTTGAAAGGACTACGGCGGGCAACGTGGAAAAAACCAACCGGGAGTTAAAGCACCGGGGCTATGCCCCCCAGGTGAATGCGCGAGAAATCAACCTGTTTTACCTCATGCCCGGCCGTCGTGAGCGCATCACTTTTGTTGACCAGGTGTTTCGAGTACTCAATACAGACCTCACATTTTCGCCTGAAGAAATGATGGCGGAAGTCGAACAACACCCCGGCCGGTTCAGTCCGAATGTGCTGATGCGCCCGCTCTACCAGGAGCGCATTCTGCCCAACATAGCCTACATCGGCGGACCGGCAGAGGTGGCCTACTGGCTCCAGTGCCGGAGCAATTTTGAAGGATTCGGCATCGATTTTCCCATGGTGCTGCTGCGCGACATGGCCCTGCTGCTCAGGCCTGGTCAGCGCAAGGTGCTCGACAACTCAGGCCTGCCAACCAGCCGCCTGTATTCGGGAAAAGACCAGTGGATTCAGTGGATTGCCAGAGAATTGGCGTCTGTAGATACCGGACAGGAGCGGCGCAGGATCCTTGAAGGTTTTGACAAACTGGCAACACTCTTTGCGTCGGTTGATCCGACCCTGCAGGCTGCAGTCAGCGCCGAAAAGCAGCGCACGCTGCATGCACTCGAAAACCTTGAGCATAAGCTGCTGCGGTCTGTAAAAAACAAATCTGAAACGCTCCTCACCAAGGTCGCAGCCCTGCACGATGTGCTGTTTCCAAATGGTGAACTCCAGGAACGGACAGACAATTTCTTTGAGATGAATGTCTATGCGGACGGCAGCCTGATTGATGAACTGATTGATTGCTTTGATCCCATGGAAGGCGTTAACCGACTGCTCACGCTTGGGACTCGGTCGGAGAAGTGAATCAGGGCCCGCTCAGAGACCCAGGTAAGACTGCAGTATAAGGGCTGCACTCACCTTGTCGAGGTTTTCTTTTTTCCGACGGTCTTTTTTCTTCATGCCGCCTGCCACCAGCGCCTGGCCTGCCATCTTGCTGGTAAATGTTTCATCCACAAAGTGAATACCTGCAGCAGGGAACAACCTGGCCACACGCGCCGCCATCGCATGGATGTCTTCTGCCAGGGCGGAGGCTTCGCCGCTCAGCCGGTAGGGCATACCAAAAACAATATCGCTGATATGCCGGGTCGGCACCTCCCGGCGCAACCACGACAACAGGGTCTCGGTTGCCACTGTTTCCAGCGGACTGGCGATAATGCGGAGGTCATCTGTGATGGCAAGTCCGCAGCGCTTTTTTCCGTAGTCAATGGCCAGGGCTGGATTCATGTCGGGCGCGAAGTAACGAAGGGATGAAATGTTTAGGTTTGACAAAAAAAAGAAGCATGAACCTTACCGATGCCCAAAATACCATCCTTGCGGCCTGGGACAACCGCGACCTGCTGCGCGATACGCAGATAAAGGAGACCATAGACTGGGTCATCGGGGAACTTGATAAGGGGCGGCTCCGCGTGGCCCAGCCCGGAGATAGCGGTGAATGGGTCGTGAATGAATGGGTGAAAAAAGCCGTTATCCTGTACTTCCCCATACGCGGCATGAAGGTCATGGAAGCGGGTCCTATGGAATTCTATGATAAGATTCCATTGAAACACGACTATGCCTCACTCGGCGTCAGGGTTGTTCCCCATGCCGTAGCACGCTACGGCGCCTATATGGCGCAGGGTGTAATTCTGATGCCGTCGTTTACCAACATAGGTGCTTATGTAGATACCGGCACGATGGTCGATACCTGGGCTACCGTCGGTAGTTGCGCGCAGATTGGGGCCCATGTGCACCTCAGCGGCGGTGTGGGCATCGGCGGAGTGCTGGAGCCTGTGCAGGCAGCCCCGGTGATTATCGAAGACGGCTGCTTCATCGGTTCGCGGAGTATTGTCGTCGAGGGCGTCAGGGTGAGAAAGGAAGCCGTGCTCGGTGCCAATGTGGTGCTCACGGCCAGCACGCACATCATTGATGTAACCGGTGAAGCGCCCGTAACCCTGCATGGTGAAATTCCCGAGCGCAGCGTAGTGATTCCAGGCAGCTATGAAAAGAAGTTTCCCGCGGGCAGTTATTCCGTCAACTGCGCGCTGATTATCGGAAAAAGAAAGGCGAGTACCGATTTGAAAACCTCACTCAACGATGCGTTGCGCGAATACAATGTTAGCGGATAGACCCGCCCTCCATGAAGATACTTGTCATACAGACTGCCTTTATCGGTGATGTGATTCTGGCTACCGCCACTGCTGTCAGGCTAAAGGCCTGGAATGCTTCGGTGGAAGTCCACTTCCTCGTGCGCAGAGGCCATGAAGAGGTGCTGAAAGAGCATCCCTGTATTGACCGCGTTTGGACATGGGAAAAACGGCGGGGGAAGTGGCGTAACCTTTTGCGTGTGATAGGGGCGGTGCGCCGCGAACGTTTTGACCGTGTAGTCAACCTCCACCGCTTTGCCAGTTCCGGTCTGGTCACGGTATGCGCAGGCGCGGACCACACGGCGGGCTTTTCTCAAAATCCGCTCAGCCGGTTTTTTCACCGCCGCTTTCCGCATGCCATAGGAAAGCCCGGCAAACCGGGTCCGCATGAAGTAGAACGAAACCAACTGCTGATTGAGGAATTTACAGGGCCCGGGGCGTCGCATCCGTTGCTCGTGCCGTCGCCCGGGGATGAAGAGAAAATTGCCGCATATACCGGGGTACCGTTTATCACTATCAGTCCGGCTTCGGTCTGGTTTACCAAACAATGGCCCGCAGCGCGGTGGATTGATCTGATCAACCATGCCTCTTGCCCGGTGTTTCTGCTGGGTGCACCCGGAGATGAGGCGCTGTGCCGGCAAATCCAGTCGGCGTCTGACCCCGGGCGTGTGACTGTGCTCGCCGGAACACTCAGCCTGCTCCAGTCAGCGGCCCTTATGCGCCATGCTGAGATGAACTACGTCAATGACAGTGCGCCGCTTCACCTCTGCAGTGCCGTCAATGCGCCTGTAACCGCCGTGTTTTGTTCGACGATACCTGAATTCGGATTCGGTCCGCTGTCTGACCGGTCTGTTGTGGCCCAAACCTCCCGCACCCTGGCATGCCGGCCCTGCGGTCTGCACGGATACAAAAGTTGTCCTGAGGGACATTTCGAATGCGCGGAAATAGTTATTGCTCCTCCGAAGACGCCGGCATAAGGGGGGGCGGCGCAACGCACTGCAACCGTTTATTTCGGTGCCAGCGTCTCCAGTCGTGTAAAAAAAAACCCGGACTGAATCCGGGTTTCATGTTTTTAGCAGGCTAAGACGATTACTCAACCGGGCATTTTCCCAGGCAGGTTATCGCGAACTTGCCCTCTGTATTTTTTTGCAGGTGAATGACCATGGCCTTTCCGGGTTGGTTGAGGTCTTTCACCTCGGCCTGGCCTTCAACTTCCCCGGCCTTCACCATCACGGAAATTCCAATCAGTTTGCGCTGCATGTCAAATACCGGGTTGTACTGAAAGTCGACGCCCTGAACGAGCATGTCCTGACGCAGGTGCATAAGGTCTTCTCGACTGGTTTCACCGGTGATGCCCACTTTCACTTCTTCCGAAGTAATTACTTGCTGGGCTCCGGCGCATAGGATGAAGCCGAACATTGCGGCTGTAAGAATCAGATTTTTCATGGATCTGTTGTAGTTTATGTCTTCAAAACTACGAAATCCGCCTAAGGGTTGCACAACCGAGGGGAGACATAACCGTAGATTGATCACAAGTATTTGTTAATCAATTTTTTAACCAATTGCTGCGCACGAGTTCGCCCTTGCCCTCTTTGTGGAGTGCATAGGAAAATCCTTCCTGCAGGGCAAAGGCGCCGGTGTCGCCTGCCTTGTTGACCGCGAGGAACCCCACCTGAAACTCCCGCCAGTTGTCGTGTTTTTTCATGACCCTGCGCACGGCTTCTTCGCAGGCTTCTGCCGGGGTGGCTCCGCGTCGCATCATTTCGACCACCAGAAAGGAACCACAGGTGCGGATAACCGCTTCACCCAGGCCGGTGCTGGTGGCTCCGCCCACTTCATTGTCGATGTACAGACCGGCACCGATAATGGGCGAATCTCCCACACGACCCCGCATCTTGTAGGCGAGACCGCTCGTGGTACATGCACCGGCAATATCTCCGCGCGTATCCATCGCGAGGAGACCGATGGTGTCGTGGTTTTCGATGTTGATGACCGGCTCGTACTTGCTTTCTGTCAGCCACTGGCGGTAGGCTTTTTCGGCTTCCGGATTTTTGTAATCATCATGGGTAAAGCCTTCGCTGATGGCAAACTGGTAGGCTCCTTCTCCCACCAGTTGCACATGAGGGGTTTTTTCCATCACCCGCCTGGCGACACTAGCCGGATGCCTGATGTTTTCCAAAAACATCACACTGCCAGCCTTACCATCCGGACCCATGATGCAGGCGTCAAGGGTGGTTTTTCCTTCCCGGTCGGGCAAGCCACCGAGGCCCACTGATAACGCGGAGAGATCGGCTTCGCAAAGGTTAACACCTTTCTCCGCCATGTCAAGCGCTGCACCTCCGGCTTGCAGCACACGCCATGCTTCTTCATTGGACTTCATTCCAAAGTCCCAGGTTGATAATACGAGTCCGCCTTTGAATACGGCGTATGGTGCCGCAACTTCTCCGACACTTTCCCGGCAGGCTGCGAGCAGCGGGGCGAATCCGATGGCGGTCGCGCCGGCCGCACCTGCAGACAAAAATTTTCTTCGTGTGTACTGGCCCATGGTAGGTAATTGCTGGTAAGCGCGGTTAAAATAGGCACTTCGCCTCTTCGCTTGTTCGCCTTCGCCGCGCGGTTAGTTATTTTTCGGTTGTGGAAGCAAACATGTCGCGTTGCAGATTCTCGACGGTATCGGAGGGCAGGTCTTTGATGTCGAGCAGCATCAGTCCGTCGAGGGCATGGTTGAACTTGGGATCGCTGTTGAAAGCGAGGATGCGCGCATTCTGCTGCAGGTACCGCTTGAGCAGCACAGGCATAGTGAAGTGCATGGGCTCAATTTCCGCAATCATCTTGTCGAGCCGCCTGATGTCTTGCTGCGCCGCTTCCAGCAGCACCCCGGTATCGACCCGGGTGGCCTTGGGCCTGTATTCGTGCCGCGGTTGCACATACCGCGAGAGATGTGCGTCGAAATAGTTCTGTCGTATGAACTGGATCATCAGCGACTTGGAAACATCCTGATAGGCGTTGCTGATGCTCACAGGTCCGATAATATAACGGAAATGTTTTTTCGATGAGAGGTAGTGAAGGATGCCTTTCCAGAGCAGGAACAGCGGCAACCGGTGCTTCTGGTACTCCGGCGTGATGAACGAACGCCCCAGCTCCAGGGAATTTCGCAAAATGGCCTTCATCCTGTAGTGCATCCTGAACAACGTGTGGGTATAAAATCCCTGTAAGCCATAGCGCTCCATGATTTCAGCCCCGTTGCCCAGACGGTAGGCACCTGCGATTTTCTTCTCCTTGCTGTCCCAGAGTACCAGGTGGTCGTAGTAGAGGTCAAACTCATCGAGATCCGTGTGACGGTTGGTGCCTTCGCCGATTTCTCTGAACGTGAGTTCGCGCAGCCGTCCGATTTCTTTCAGGCACAGGGGTGCTTGCCGGCTCGAGATGATATAGACCTCAAAAGGATCCTGCCGCATGACCCGGAACGCGTCCAGGCCGTTGATTTCATCTTTCAGCTGCTCATCCGGCACAGGCGCGTCAATGGGGTCGGTCCGCTTGCGTTTTTTGAGAATTTTGAAGTAGGACTTTCGCACTTCCATAGCACTGCCGGTGGCGTACGTTTTGGCGCGCAGGTACCGGCCATAGCTTTGGGCACTGGATAACACATCCGTTTCAACGGGCGTAATGCAGTGGCCTATGGTCAGGTGAATAGACGTTCCTTTTTTACGAAACATCTCTGCGGGAAGGGAGAGTGTGCGGAGCCCCGGATGAATTTTACCTATCAGGTGAAACAGGTAGGAATTGCTCCCGTCGAAATACACCGGAATCACGGGTACACGGGCTTTGCGTATCAGTTTGATGGCGGAAAGTTGCCATTGGCGGTCGGCCACTTTTCTGAGATCCTTGTACAGGGTGCTTACCTCTCCGGCCGGAAAAATGCCGAGGCCATGGCCTTCACTGAGGTGTTGTCGCGCCAGTTTCATTCCGCTATGGCTGGATGAGCGATCACGGAGGTTTTCAAACGGGTTTACACCGATAAAGCAATCACGCAACGGATCAATCTGCTGCAACAGGAAGTTGGCCATCATCCTGAAGTCGGGGCGAACCTTCCGGACAACATGCAACAGGGCCAGTCCGTCGAGCGCACCAAAAGGGTGGTTGGAAATTACGATAAAGGGTCCTGAAGCAGGAATCTCTTTGAGGTGCGATTCATTGAGCACAATCTCAAGTTCCATCTGACGGAAGAAAGCGGCGATGAAGTCGTCGCCCTCATGAACTTCCAATAGCGCATACAACTCATTCACGCGGTCAATACCGGCCACCCGTGTAAGCAAGGGAAGGAGCGGATTGTTTCGCCGCAGATGTGTGGCCTTGGCCAGTGCATCGTCCGGAATGAGTTTTTTCATGGTTACCGGATGGGTTTACAGGGGGCGCTTGTGTGCACCAAACGTTGCCGGAGCCGCCGGCACATCACTTCACCATAAGTGCCTGACTCGTTATGCCTCCGGCATGCTGGAGTGCAAGACGGTACACACCTGATGGCAGCAGCCCGGCATCAAAGAAAAACTTGTTTTGACCAGGTCTGAAACTGCCGCGGTAAATTTCCGATACCTCGCGGCCATTGACATCAAAGAGTACCACGCGACCCTGTGTTTCTGACAGGCTGTACATATCCACACAAGTGACGGCTCCCGCCGGATTGGGGAATACGCGGGTGAAGCCGACCATGTTTTCAGCCGGGGCCATACCCGCAGGGGTGCCGCTGACCACAAATTTCCAATAGGCGTCTGGCGCGGGCATCGGACGGGTTTGTTCTTTGCCGGTTGTGGCCTGCGCATGAATGTAGTAATATACTACGGTGCCGGCAGGTTGCGCCGGAATAAGGGCACTCCAGTTGTCGTTGCCCTGCGCCGCCATGGGCAAGGCACTGTAGGTACCATCCGGTGATGTCTTCCACCAGAGCGTCGCCGATGCGATGCCGTCACGGTGCCTGATATAGGCAACCGCCTCATAGGGGTTGGCGCTATCGTCTGTATCGGGAAGTGGCTGGTGGGAAATGAGCAACGGATCCTCCACACCAATGGCGTGGGTAATGCAGTGAATGGCACCGCTGGCGAAAATGATGGGTTCAGCATTGTTGTCGCAATCGATACCCACGATGTTGTAGCCGGGCAGCGCGTTGGAGAGAATGTTGAAGGCAACGGTGTCGTACTCGGGCCGGTAGTAGGGCACAATCAGGGTCTTGTTGACAAATACAGAATTGGTATAGGTGCGGTAGGCAGCACCGTCATCGGCCCAAAGGCCGTCGCCGTTGGGCGGCATGGGCAGCCAGATAATCTTGTACGGCGTTCCGAATACGGAATTGTAATTGCTGAGCACAAAATCAAGGTTTGCCTCTATCTGGGGACCATCGGCTACACCTTCGGGAAACTGACCAATGAGCAGGGTCTCCTCATCAATGAGTTTCATGTGCATATCGATGTGGTTGATCACGTCATAGGGCAAGGCATCCATGATCACATAGCGGTCAAGCCCGAGCCAGTCTGACATGATCACATCAATTTCTTCTTGCGTTTTCGGTGTGACACCGTAGTCGTTGCCTGGCTCATTCTCTTCAAGGATAAGGGAAGAGGCAAAGCCGGTTCCGAATCCGTCAGACATAAAATTTCCACCCGTATTCACCAGGTCGGTAGGTGCTTCGGTGATACAATACAAGTCGAGTCCGAGGTGGTCGGCGAAGTACGAGGGTGAAGCGTTATCGTTGGGGCGCGACGGCCGGTTGTAAATCCAGTCTACCAGAATCAGGTCATCTACCTCATTGCCGTAAACAGTATTAGCGGCATAATCGCGCATCCAGACCGAGTCGAAATTGGCGTCGAGTATGGTGACGTTGTTGAGCGTCAGTGCGCCGCCGCATACCGAGCCTGTGAGATAGTCTTCAGTTTCCTGCACATCTTCACTTAGGATGATTACCATGGTTTCGTTCTGGGCCGCCTCTACTATTTGTTTGAGAATGCAGGGGTATGAAATCCAGGCTATGGTCAGCGCCTGTATCTCTTCCCATTCGGCCATGGTGCGCAGGTTTTCAAAGGGGGGAGGGTCTTCAATACCCCTGTCTGAGTCGAGCGTGAAATTGCCGTGCATGAGCTGCTCAAATTCCCAGGGGGTCATTTGAACGGGCAGGTCCTGGGCAGCAAGTGATGCGGATACCAGCACCAGCAGCGAGAAGAGAAGATACTTCATGATGGGTTGTGTTGACATTTGCAGGGTAACAGATGAGCAGGTCAAAAAGCGACGCACTTCGGAGAGCAAGTTAGACGAAATACCGGGCATGCCGCTTTATTAAATTCTTATTCCTTGGATTCCATTCAGTACACTAAAAAAAGCTGGGCAGTCTGAAAGGCCGGACACCATAAAGAGTCGGCAATCAGGGTGTCGGTGGTTTCCGAAATGTACTGGGTGACATAGTGCAACCAGGTGTCTCCGTATAGCCTGCAGCCGAAGGTGGTGTCGGTCTCGGCTCCTGCAAATTGTTTCCATTCCCCGTTGCAGCACTGGCAGTCAAAATGGACCTGGTCAAACCGGAAGCGAAACAGGTCGGAGGGCGCCGAAGGCAACTCGTTGCTCAGGTGCACTTCAACAAAGCCCTCCGGAAAAACCGAGAAGTTGAAGGTGTTGGGTTCATCCAGGGTAAAATCATCCTGGTCAAAAGAGAAGGTCCGAGCGATATAGGGGGCATCTGAGGTATTAAGCCTGTAGGCTACGGCATTTTCACGGGGAAATTCCATCACATAGTTACCTGATCCATCGGTGGATACTCCGGTGAGGTAATTGAAATTTTCGTTGAAGGTACCTGAACTCAGGACCTGCTGGGAAAGCGAAAGCTCAAGTCCGGAGACCGGCGCAAGGGTGCGGGCATTTATTACCCTGCCTTCCAGCACGAAGGTGAATTGGTTTTTGGGAGTGCACCCGCTGAGTATGATGAGAATCCAGCAGGCCGGCACGAGGCATTTCATGGCGAGAGTTTCAGATCCTTGTAATAGGCAAAGGTACTGAGTATTTTATCAACAAATTCGTACGGTTCGCGCGCATAGCAATAGCCATGTTTGACACCTTTGAGGGTATAGTACCGCTCCTGCATCTTCAGCAGCATGCATTCGGCAACATGGCCGTGCCAGGTGGTATCGCTCCTTCCTGTCTGGCGTGCGATTTCCCGCGCGTCAAAAACGTGGCACGGGCCTATATTGTAAGATGCCAGCACAAACTTCAGACGCTCTTCGGGATCAGCGATTTTTTCCCGCCACATGTTTTGCAGGTGTTTGATGTAGCGCACCCCGGCCTTTATGTTGGGCTCCTCCTTTCCGGTACTATCGCACCCCAGTTTTAGCGCGGTCTCAGGCATCAGCTGCATCAGTCCAAACGCGCCCGACCATGACCGGGCCTCCGGAT
>DHLU01000186.1 GCA_002405435.1 Flavobacteriales bacterium UBA4660 | reverse complement strand
GTGAGCCTGAACTAAAGTCGGCAATGTCGCTCAGGGTAATATCGTAGCTATAACCGGCACGTATGCAGTGGCAGTACTCTGAGGTCTTTTTCTTCTGGCATCCCAGGTCATATTCCATACCGACCATAGGGGCAATGGCATCACCCGGGCGGAAAGAAATACCGCCATAGAGCATTTTATCGTACAAGAGGTTGGCGTTCACGTCGAAGGCGGCAGCGTTAAGGTCTGATTTGGCCAACACGTTACCCCGCAGGTCCATCGTACTGTTGAGTTCGTGGGTATACCCCCCCATGAGGTAGAAGTGCTGGGCTGTTTTGATGTTGAGGTCAGCCAGCTCTCCGCCGTTGAGGTGTGTGGCCGAAAGCCCTATATAGAACTTGCCGGGCTGGTAAAACATACCGCCCAGAGACAGGTCTACAGTGCCGTCGTTTTGCTGCGAAGCTTCGAGGGGATTGATCAGCGGGTCATTCTCGTCGTTATACACCCAGTTGGTACCGAGGCGCTTGCCCAGAAAGCCCAGCGACAGGCCACCGGAAACGAAATTATTGCCTATTTGGTGGTGGTAGGCGCCGTGGAGTCGGATAATTGAGTTCTGCTCCTGACCGAGGCGGTCGCCAATGTAAGAAAGGCCGAGACCCAGGTTCTTGCCGTATTGGCCGCTGTAGTTCAGCAGCAGGGTTTTTGGGTCGCGGTCAAAACCGTCCCACTGGGAGCGGTAAAAGGAAGAAACACAGTGCTCCCCGCAGTTGTCGCGCATACCCGCCGCGGCCGGATTAAACGACAGGCGGTCGTACATCCATTGGGTGAACTGGGGGTCCTGCTGTGCGTAGGAAGTGAGTGAAACAAGGGCACCAAGAGCAACAATTGCAAATAATCTCATAAGGTGTCGGAGGGTTAAAATCGGTTCCTTCTCAGTTTTGATAAAGTCACGAAAGTAAAAAGATTCACCAACCTGCAAAAAAAAATTATCCGCGGGCCTTCCTGGGCCCTCCCGGGCGAGAACCGGAAAAGGGGGCGTGTGCCCGTGTTTCAGGTCAGTTTCTGGTAGGTCTTCCACCACCGGTCGGGTACTTCGTCGTTGGTGGCCTGCTGGTATTCTTCATAGGAGCAGGGCACCAGGTGATGGCGTTCGTAGCGGTTTTCCTGGCCGGAAGGGTAGGGCACATCCATCCACCACCGGTCGCTCTTGTGGCTCTTGTAAAAGGTGAGTTCGTGCTGTTCGCCGGCCACGTTGACCATGTACTTGGTGTATTCGGCGTAGCTGCCGGCGGGGTAATCCTGCTTGCGCTGGCTGAAACCTTCTACAAAACACCAGAGCAATTGGGCCAGCAACATGGCGGTTTGCCCGTTGCGGTCGAGTCCGGGGTTGTATTCGAAAATGCCGAAGGCGCTCAGTTTATCGCTCATACCTGCATAGCGGCAGAGTTGGGCGGCTTCGTCGCCGTAAAACCCGTTAGGCCCTGCCAGGGCGCAGCCCGGCGCCTCGCCCATGCGCACCGACGAAATGTCGAGCGAAACCAGGTCGGCATTGCGGATAGCGGGTTCGGCCTGATGCAGCAGGCTCTGCATATCGCCCAGCCTGTAGAGGTCAAAATACATATTGGCCATCAGTTCCATCAGTTCGGGCTCCACCAGGTAGCGCTGGTGTCCGATGTTGGAATAGTTAAACAGAAAATTGGGCTTGTGCAGAATAATCCGGTTGAGGTAATTGTGGTGGTGGGTGTCTTCGCCGCCCTTGCCGAAGTCAAGCCGGTGGTCTATGGTAACCAGGTTTACGGTCTGCTCGAGCTTTTCGTAGGCGGTGTACATACCGTAGGTAAGGTCTTGTGAGCCCCCGAGCACCAGGGGGACAATACCCTGCGCGATGAGATAGCGGCAGGTTTCCGACAAGGCATAGCAGGTGTCAGACCAGGTGTCACCGGCATTGATATTGCCCATGTCCATGATCACTGCAGGCTGGTCGGGGAGGTAGAGCCGGTAAAATTCGCGGCGGATTTCATCGGGGCCTTCGGCGCATCCGCGGTTAACGCCCGACTGGCGGTCTTCCATTACACCGATCAATGCCAGTTGCACGCCTTCCAGCGCGGGTTCCTGGGGGTCAAAGAATCGTACGTGCCTGATCAGTTGAGAGGCGCGGTTTTCCACTTTCCATTCATCCCTGAATGAAGATGGTGAAAGAAATACACTGAGGTCCACGGGGGCTAAGTTGTGGCCCGGTCAACCCCCTTCCGCAGTCCTGCTGACCAAGTTGTCGAAGTCGCTCTGTTGATTTCTGACGCGCCCGGAGCCCATTGCTTGTAAAGGACTATTTCTTCTTTTTGACCGACTATTTGGGGGCCGGCTTTCTGGCGGCAGCCTTCTTGAGGGTTTTTTCTCCGCCCGTCCCTTTCTTCGCAAACTTCCGCACCGGTTTTTTTCCCGAGGGTTTGTTGGCCGGATCTTCAATAATGGACACAATTTCTGCCAGCGTGATCTTTTCCGCATCGGCTCCCTTGGGCAGTTTATAGTTGTCGTCGCCGCATTTGATATAAGGTCCGAAACGGCCGCGCACTACCTTGATATCGGGGCGTTCCTCAAACTTCTGAATATCGTTGGCATTGATGCCGTTGATTTTGTCTTCAATGAGTTTCACGGCGCGGTCCAGTTCTACCGTATGAGGATCATCGCCTTCACGCACCCGGAGCGAGGCATAGGTGCTTCCCCACCGCACAAAGGGACCAAAACGTCCGATACCGGCCGATACCGGTTGTCCCTGGTATTCTCCGAGGGTGCGCGGGAGGTCAAACAACCGCAGGGCTTCTTCCAGGGTGATGGTGCCGATACTCTGGCCCTTCAGCAGTGAGGCGTATTTTTTTTCTTCGTCTTCACTGCCGCCTATTTGCACCACCGGGCCGAAACGCGCAATGCGCACGAGCACGGGTTTGCCCGATTTCGGATCGGTACCCAGCTCGCGTTCGCCGGTTTGCCGTGCCGCCCGCTCAATGGTCTCCTCCACATCTTTGTGAAAGGGATGGTAAAACCTGTGCAGCATCTCCTGCCAGCGCAACTTGCCCTCGGCGATGTCGTCAAATTCGGCCTCTACCGCGGCGGTAAAGCCGTAGTCGAGAATCCGGGGAAACTGCGAAACCAGAAAATCGTTGACCACCATGCCGATATCCGTGGGGAAGAGCTTGGACTTTTCGGCACCGGTGTTTTCCGTCTTTTCCTCCCGCGTCAGTTGCTGGTTGCGCAGGGTCATTATTTCGAATACACGCGGCGTTCCCTCTTTGTCTTTTTAGTCGATGTATTCGCGCTGCTGTATGGTGGAAATCGTAGGCGCATAGGTGGAAGGCCTTCCTATGCCCAGTTCTTCGAGCCGCTTTACCAGACTGGCTTCCGTGTATCGGGGTGGTTTTTGGGTAAAGCGCTGTGTGGCTGTCATCTCTGCGAGGGTCAGCGACTGGCCTTCCTGGATGGGAGGCAGCATCGTGCTGCTGCCATCGTCGTTGTCGTCTTCATCTGAACCCTCGAGGTAGAGCTTCAGAAACCCGTCGAAACGGATTACCTCACCCCGGGCGAGCAACACATCTTTCATGGTGCTGATCTCGACAGTGGCGGTAGTTTTTTCGAGTTCGGCATCCGCCATCTGTGAGGCCACCGTGCGTTTCCAGATCAGGTCATACAGGCGCTGCTCTGCGGGGTCGCCCGCTACTTCACGCACACCCATATCGGTGGGCCGTATGGCTTCGTGCGCTTCCTGGGCCCCCTTGCTCTTAGAGGTAAACTGACGGGCTTTCGAATAGCGTTCTCCAAACGCCCGCGTGATCTCCGTCCGGGCAGCATCCAGCGCGAAATCACTCAGGTTGACGCTGTCGGTACGCATATAGGTGATCTTTCCGCTCTCGTATAGTTTCTGTGCCACTACCATCGTGCGGCTTACACTAAAACCAAGTTTGCGGCCGGCTTCCTGCTGCAGGGTAGAAGTAGTAAAGGGCGGCGCGGGGGTGCGCTTGCCGGGTTTGGTTTCAATCGAGGCAATGCGGAAACTGGCGCCCATGCAGCGGCTCAGGAAAGCTTCCGCTTCCTGGCGGTCTGTAATTTTTCGCGACAACTCGGCCCTGAGCGTAGCGGTTCCCAGGTCAAATCCTGCACGGATATTGAAGAAAGTGCTCGACCTGAACTGTTCGATTTCGCGCTCTCGCTCCACAATGATGCGTACGGCAACACTCTGCACACGTCCGGCGCTGAGGCCCTGTTTGACCTTCTTCCACAGCACGGGGCTCAGTTCAAAACCCACCAGCCTGTCGAGCAGGCGGCGGGCTTGCTGGGCATTGACCAGGTCAATGTCTATCGTTCGGGGTTTCTCTATGGCAGACTGGATAGCTTTTTTGGTAATCTCGTGAAAGACAATACGGCGGGTGCTGGTGATGTCGAGGCCCAATGCCTCGGCCAGGTGCCAGGATATGGCTTCTCCTTCGCGGTCCTCATCCGTGGCCAGCCATACGGTCTCAGATTTCGAAGCGAGTTTCTTCAGTTCCTTCACCACCTCCTTTTTGTCTTCGCTCACCTCATACACCGGAGCAAAGTCATTGCCTATGTTAATGGCCACGTCATTTTTCGGCAGGTCGCGGACATGGCCGTAACTTGACTTCACCACGAAGTCCTTCCCGAGATATCCTTCAATGGTCTTTGCCTTGGCCGGCGACTCAACGATTACAAGATTTTTACCCATGTCCCTCTTTCTGGCGGTTTTGTGTGACGCAGTTGGCTACCCCTTGCCGGAAGCGCGCACCCTGTTGCGGGCGTTTTTTACTCCGGGAAAAGTGTGCAAATGTATGTGACCGGGGGCGAGGGGGTGCAGCACAGGCATATTTCGCCCCGCTGCGGCTGTGGTCTGATTCAGATTTGACACTGCAGCATCAGGTCCATGACGCTTTATTTCACAACAGGGCATGCGCCGGTCGGAGGCCTTGCTGAACTTTGGCTTTCTTTGTCCTGCATGCAGACGACTATAACCACCCGCCGCGAATGGCTCTTCATTCTGCTGGCCGGTTTTTTTGTGACCAACGCGGTAACCGCCGAGCTCCTCAGCAACAAGCTGGTGGATATTCCAGTGAGTTTCCGCCTGTTCGGCTACAGCTTCGGCCCTTACGTAACCGTGATGGGTGTGCTGCCGTGGCCCGTAGTTTTTTTGGTGACTGACCTGATCAATGAATTTTACGGCAAGGCTGCCGTCAGGCGGTTGTCGTGGATTACCGCTGTGCTCATTGCGTACTGTTTTTTGCTGGTCACGATAGCCCTGCAGATTCCGGCCAACACCGCCATCTCTCCGCTGACAGCCACGGATGCCGAGTTCACCAAGGTCTTCGGCCAGAGTCAATGGGTTATCGTGGGAAGCATCGCGGCATTTCTGTTGTCGCAGTTGCTCGACGCGGCGGTCTTTGCGCGTATCAAGGCGAAAACGGGCAACAGAATGATCTGGTTGCGCAGCACGGGTAGCACGGCCGTCTCGCAACTCATAGACTCCTATGTAGTACTCTACATCGGATTTGTTTTGCCGGGTACTATGCCTTTCAGCGAATACATGAAGGTGGCACCGACCAATTATGTGCTGAAACTTCTGATCGCCGTAGCCCTTACCCCGCTGATTTACGCCGGTCACATCGCCATCAGGCGTTATTTGTCGGCCCGGCGCAGCGAGACTTCGGCTGGCAGCACCGCTTAATAACCAAAGATATTCTCCAGTTCGGCTTCCAGTCCGGGGCCACGCACATCACTGCCGGTTGCGATGACGATGCCGTCTTTGCCTACCAGAAATGGAGCGGGAATACTGCGCACACCGTACTTCGCGGCATGGCTGCTTTGCCATCCTTTGAGGTCGCTCACGTGGTAGGGCCAGGGCAGCGCATCCTGCTGAATGGCCTGTTTCCAGCGCTCCGCATTGTTGTCGAGCGAAACGGAAAAAACCTCAAACCCTTTCTTGTGGAATTTCTGGTATGCGGCCACTACATACGGGTTTTCCTTGCGGCACGGACCGCACCATGATGCCCAGAAATCGATGAGCACGACCTTGCCTTTCAGGTCGCTCAGCTTGTAGATTTTGCCATCGGGAGATTTATCGGCAATTTCAGGTGCGCGAGTTCCCGGACCAACCGAACCCGGAACGTCTTGTGTGTCATAAGACTGGTTGGCGTTTTCACGCAGTTTTCGTTGGATTTCTTCCATGGTGGCCGCTGAGTTCGCCTCGTTGTTTTGGGGCATGCTGGCCGCCTTTTCCTGGTTGGCAACCCGCATCGCCACGTCTTTGTAGTACATGGAATGACTGAAAACAGGTGCCAGTGATTCGATCACTTTTTTGTAGACGGGTAATTCGGAACGCAGGTCAAGTTCGCTTACGGCCGCGAGGGCTGCAGGACTTGCGCTTTCCGATTCGAGCCATTTTTTGCAGAAGTCAATCCGCTCTTTCTGCAGGTTGGTGAAATCTGTCTTCAGCTGCGCTGATTCGGCCTCATTGGCGCTCGACTGGATACGCGTGCGCATGTCGGACATCTTCTGCTGAAAGCCTGAGAGTTGGCTATAGAGTCCGACGAGTTTTTCTGTGTGGGTTGATCCACTCACTTCCGGGCCCGACTTCATGTTGTCGAATGCGGCGCTGATCTCAGGTGACTCGGTGCTGTCGGTGATGAGCACGGTGTAGTGCTCATTGTCAAACAGCAACCGGTAGAAGTTGAGTTCGAGCGGAGGGTTCGGCGTGAGTGAGAAACTTCCGTCGGCTTGAATGGTGGCGCTGTCGGTACGCACCTGCTGGTTGTTGATGAACCTTTCCAGGAAAACCGTTTTTCCTTCAGCACCGCTGATGTTGCCGGTGATGGTGCTGCGGGATCCTGAGGGGGAACATGCGACCGAAAGCACTGCAACGGCCATGATGATGAATGTGTAATTCTTCATGAGGGATTATGGTTTGTCAAGAATATCCTGAATGATTTTGCTGGCTGTTTTGGGATTGGCCTTGCCGCGGGTTTTTTTCATAAACTCTCCCATAAAAAGGCCGAGCAGTCCTTTGTTTCCGTTTCGGTATGCCTCCGCCTTGTCGGGCCAGGCTGCAATGACTTCCCGCGCTGCCTGCACGATTTCGTCGGTGTCGGCGTCTTGTACAAGGTTGAGTGCCGCGGCCACGGCTTCTGCCGTCGTACCGTCTCCGGACGCGAGCACAGGCAGTATTTTTTCTGCGGCTGTGCTGGCACTCACCTTACCCGCATCTACCAGCGCGATGATGCCGGCAACCTGTTCGGGCGTAGCAGAAAAAGCGTCTAGTTCTACTGCATTTTCATTGAGCCATGCTTTCACAGGTCCAATCAGCCAGTTGCACGCTGCCTTGTAGTTGTCGGTGTGCCGGATAAGTTGCTCGTACCAGCGCGCCGTCTCCTTCTCGTTGGTCAGCATGGTGGCATCATAGGCGGAGAGGCCGAGCGCATTGACGTACCGCGCATACAGGGCCGAGGGCAATGCGGGCATCAGTGCGCGTGCCTCTGCAATATCGGCATCGCTCAGGCGCACAGGCTGCAAATCCGGTTCGGGGAAATAGCGGTAGTCGTGCGCAAGTTCCTTGGTTCTCATCGGGAAGGTGGTACCCGACGGCGCGTCAAAACCGCGTGTCTCCTGCACGATGGCTTCTCCCTTTTCCATGCATTCGACCTGACGCTGAAATTCGAATTCTATAGCGCGCTGTACGTTGCGAATGGAATTCATGTTTTTGATTTCACACCGCGTATTCAAACGGGTTTCTCCCCTGCGCCTGACACTCACATTGGCATCGCACCGTAGCGAACCTTCTTCCATATTGCCATCACAAATCCCGAGGTAGCGCACGAGTTTGCGCACTTCGGTGAGGTAGTTATAGGCCTCTTTCGGTGTGCGGATATCGGGTTCGCTGACGAGTTCAATCAGCGGCACACCCGCACGGTTCAGGTCTACCAGCGTATCGAAGGGATCCTGGTCATGCAGGCTTTTTCCCGCGTCTTCCTCCAGGTGCGCCCGGGTGAGTCCGATGCGTTTTTCTTCCCCCTTCTCGTCACGGATCATCAGGTAGCCTCCCGTGCAGATCGGGGTTTTGTCTTGCGTTATCTGGTAGCCTTTGGGAAGGTCTGCATAGAAGTAGTTTTTTCTGGCAAAATGGGTGTATTTGTGTACCTCCATGTGGCAGGCATGACCGAGCATCACAGCAAACTTCACCGACTGGCGGTTGAGCATAGGCAATGTACCCGGATGGCCGAGACTTACCGGCGACACCAGGGTGTTGGGCAGCTCTCCGTATTGGTTGGGATCAGCGCAGTAGGCCTTGCTGTGGGTAAGCAATTGCATGTGGACCTCCAGGCCTACGACCAGTTCGTATGTGTCGCTTGTTGCGTTCATGCTTTCTCCTCACTTCCCGTTGCCGAGCCGCCCGGTGATGAGCGAAACGGGGTCTTGGCCGTGAAGGAAGGTTGTGCCAACGGGAATACAGAAGAGTGGAATTTTCCATTCCACCGATGCTGTCAGGTGACCGATTCGGACGGCGTCTTTTTCGGTGCACACCATTTTCCCCGCAGGGCCCGCAAAGGTAACGCAATCATCTGCGAGCCGCTGCAGTTGGTCGGGGGTAAAAGGACGGTGATCGGCAAAGGTTTTGAATTTTTTAAGGACATAGGCCGAAGCCAGGTGTGCCTGAAAGGCGTCCGGGCGGGCTATACCGGCAAAGGCGGTTATGGCATCACCCGCTTGCAGGGTAGCAGCCGGACCAGCGACGTGTTGCGCCCTTTCATAGGTGAGTGAAGAAAAAAAGAGCGCCTGGCCGGGAGAGAGTTTCAGCCGCTGGCGGTATGCGGATTGCGCTTCCGGCGAGAGGTGACCGGGACACTTGGTAACCACTACGGCTGCGGCCCGCCTGCGTTGAGCGCGCAGGTCGCGGAGGCGGCCTGCGGGCAACAGGTAGTCGTCGGCCCAGGTTAGTCCGTATTCCGTCAGCAGGACATACACATCGGCCTTCAGTTTACGGTGCTGGTAGGCGTCGTCCAGCAGCACAAGGTTTATGCCGGGTCGCTCTGCGGCAATCCGGTCAATACCCGCCAACCGATCTTCGCAGACAGCCACAGGCACCTGGCCGTATTTGCGGGCAATCTGCAGCGGTTCATCGCCCGTGTCGGAACTCGGCATACCGGGCCTTACCCAGAGAAAACCCTCAGTTTTTCTTCCATAGCCCCTCGAGAGCACAGCCGGCTTGCAGGGCACACTGAGCCGTGCACAGAGCCATTCGACCATTGGGGTTTTTCCCGATCCGCCCACGCTCAGGTTGCCTACCACCACGGTGGGAAGTGCGGCCCTCCGGCTGGCCATCCAGCCCAGGTCATACAGCCCGTTGCGAACCACAAGGCCGAGGCCGTAGAGCAGCGAAAATGGATAGAGCAGAACCTGAAGGGGCTTCATCGATTTACTTTGTGCCAAAGAAACGCAATGCAACTCAAAAGTATTATCGGCTGGCTCGAGGAACTCGCTCCCCCCGCCCTTCAGGAGGACTACGACAACAGCGGACTCATAGCCGGAACGCCAGGCATGGAGGTCACCGGGGTGCTGGTAGCGCTCGATTGCACCGAAGCCGTGCTGCAGGAGGCGATCAGCCTGGGATGCAACCTGGTGGTGGCGCATCACCCTATCGTGTTCCGCGGACTGAAGTCACTCACCGGTCGCAACTATGTGGAGCGAACGGTCATTATGGCGCTCAAACACGACATCGCCATATACGCCATTCACACCAACCTCGACCATGTGCGCGAAGGGGTCAATGCAGCCCTGGCCGCCCGTATCGGCTTGCAAGAAACAAGGGTGCTGAGCCCACTGAAAGACCGGCTGTGCAAACTTGTCGTTTTTGTGCCCCATGACAGCGCGGACAGCGTAAGAAGTGCCATGTTCAGCGCGGGAGCAGGCAGCATCGGCGCTTATGACCAATGCAGTTTCAACCTCGAGGGTTCGGGTACCTTCCGCGGAGGTCCCGATACGCATCCTTTTGTGGGTACCCCGGGCAGCATACACCAGGAGGCCGAAACACGTATTGAAGTAATTATGCCGCGTTGGCGGCTGCAGGCGGTGCTCGGCGCCATGATGGCCGCCCATCCCTATGAAGAAGTCGCCTACGACGTGTACGCATTGGAAAATACCTCGGGCGACTGGGGCGCGGGCCTGATCGGACGCCTTCCCGAACCTGTGCCGGCTGCACATTTTCTGGCTGCGCTGAAGCAAGACCTGCAATTGGCGTGCATCCGGCACACGCACCTGTGCCGCGAAACAATACAAAATGTGGCGCTGTGCGGAGGCGCCGGCAGTTTCCTGCTCACGAGGGCAATCGCTGAGGGTGCCGACGTATTCGTCAGCGCCGACTTTAAATACCACGAGTTCTTTGATGCTGATAATCAAATTATTATAGCCGATATCGGTCATTATGAGAGTGAGCAGTTTACCATCGGACTCCTCGCCGACAGGCTTCGTCGAAAATTTAATACTTTCGCGACCCATTTAACTGCGGTGGTAACCAACCCCGTGCATTATTTCTGACCATGGCAAAAAAACCTGTGACGGCGACGAAAGCGAAGGCTTTGGACAATAAGAGTTCCTCAGCCTCAAAGGCTGCCAAGCCTGCTGCGTCCAAAAAGCCGGTGGGTATCGGGAAGGCCGCACCTGCGAAAAAAGCGGTAGCCCCTGCAGCCCCTAAGGCCAACGCTGAAACGGCGGGGTCGGCAGAAAAGGGGATAAAGACGTTGCCGGCAAAGGCAGTGAGCAAATCACCCGTTAAAACCGCCCCGGCACTGCCAAAAGCAGTGGTTGAAAAGGCTGAAAAGCCTGCTCCCGCGGCAGAGAAAACGGTGAAGGATAAAACCCAGGCAGAGAATCCCGTCAAGGAAAAGGCGGCAAAGCCGGCAGAGAAAGTACAGGCTGCCAAGACTCCGGCCCCTGCGCCCGCGAAGGCAGCACCCGAAAAAGCCGCACCGGCAAAACCTGCGGTTGCCAAAGAGAAGAAAAACGTAACCGAAACCGCGGAATTTGTGCCTAAGGTGATTAAGCCGCAGGTAGTAGCCCCGGGTGAGGAAGTGGTGGTCGAGCGTCCAAAGACGCCCTACATCGCGCCCAAGGACGCCCAGGGCCCGAGGGTCTATGTGCGCCAGGTGGAGTCAAAAACTGAGAACGAAAACAAACCAATCAATAAAGAACTGATGAGATTTCCCATTTCAAGCGAAGACCTGAAGAAGGGCGTAACGGTAGAGCAAAAGCTGAGAGCGTTGTATGATATACAGCTGATTGATACCCGCATTGACAAGTTGCGCTCCGTGCGTGGAGAACTTCCCCTGGAGGTAGACGGCCTTGCGGATGAAGTGAGCCAGTTGGAAACCCGCCTCCAGAATCTCAACAACGAAATGGGTGAGTTGGACAAAGATATTTCGTCGCGCAAACAGGCCATTAAAGATGCGGAAGCGCTGATTAAAAAGTACAAGGAGCAGCAGGATAAGGTGCGCAACAACCGCGAATTTGAGTCGCTCGCCAAGGAGATGGAGTTTCAGGAACTTGAAATCCTGGGCTTTAAGAAGAAAATCAAGGAGAGTGAGATTTTCAAAGTGACCAAGGGCGACGTGATTGCACAGACGGAGCTCAAGTTGAATGAGCGCAAGGCAGATCTGCAGGTAAAACGCGATGAACTCAATGAGATTATCCGTGAGACAGAGACCGAAGAGACCCTGCTGGTCAGCAAGTCAGATGAAGCGCGCACATTAATTGAGCCGCGTCTGCTGCAGGCATATGAGCGCATTCGCGGCAGTTCGCGCAACGGATTGGCGGTGGTACCGATCGAGCGCGAAGCCAGCGCGGGAAGTTTTATTACCCTTCCTCCGCAAAAACAGCTTGACGTGGCTGCGCGCAAGAAGGTCATTGTAGATGAGCACTCAGGCCGCATCATTGTTGACGCCGACCTCGCCCGCGAAGAAGAGGAGCGCATCAGCAATATCCTGTCTGAAGCCCTGAAGAAGTAATTCTTCTTCGCGACCTTTCTACCCGCCGCAGGAGTTCGTCAGGGTCTACCGTCGAATAAGATCGCCCCGTCAATGACGGTTAGCAGCGTATGTGTCTGCAGGAGGTTTTCGTCGGGTGCGGTCATCAGGTCCTGGTCAAGCATCACAAAGTCGGCGAACTTTCCGGGCTCCAGCGAGCCTTTCACCTTTTCCTCAACATTGGAGATGGCTGCCCAGATCGTCATCCCCCGTAAGGCCTCTTCACGGGTCAGTGCGTTTTCCATCTGAAATCCTTCGGCCGGATAACCCTGTGCGTCTTTGCGCACCACAGCGGCATAGAAGGTGTTGACAGGGTTGATTCCTTCTATGGGGAAATCGGTACCTAGTGCGACCATACCCAGTTGTTCTTTCAGTTCGCGGTAGGCGTATGCGCGTTTGACACGGTTTCGGCCCAGCCGCTGCCAGGCCCAGTACATGTCGCTGGTGGCATGGGTGGGCTGTATGGACGGAATGATGCCGGCCTCGCCAAACTTATGGATGTCGGCCTTGTGAATGACCTGGGCGTGCTCAATCCGCCACCGCAGGTCGTTGCCCGGTGGAAGCAGGTTGCGGTAGATGTCGAGCATGACCCGGTTGGCACTGTCTCCGATGGCGTGTGTGCACATCTGGAATCCGGCTTCCAGCATTTGTTTCGCCCGCATTTCGAAATAACCAACGCTGTCGAGCAGTGCGCCGTATCGCTTCTTCGGCAGCACATCGTCATAGGGAAGGGTGAGGCAAGCACCGCGTGAACCCAGCGCACCATCTGCATAAAACTTGAAG
>DHLU01000193.1:4260-4484 GCA_002405435.1 Flavobacteriales bacterium UBA4660 | reverse complement strand
TACTTCTGACAGGTGGCGTAGGTGCTTTCCTTACCAATGAGCTTGCGGAGCCCTGCAATGTGATCTTCCCAAATCTCAACAATCATCCTAGCCTTGGCTGTGTTTACGCCCAGGATGGCATCCCGGAGCAATTGAGGGGTAACCGTTTCGTGCATGGTAATGAGCTCAGAATACTTCTGTCGAGCCCTGGTGAGCACAGATTCGATGTAACGATTGAATTCGTT
>DHLU01000193.1:3846-3977 GCA_002405435.1 Flavobacteriales bacterium UBA4660 | reverse complement strand
TTGCTTTTTTAGAAACCATTTTGGCGCAATTTTTTAAAAATTGTGCCCCCCATTTGTGATTACAAAATTACATTCCTAAGGCGAAAGTTGAAAGCCTAATTCATTGTTTTTCAGTCTTATTATGTCTTATT
>DHLU01000193.1:0-3522 GCA_002405435.1 Flavobacteriales bacterium UBA4660 | reverse complement strand
CGGAGAGGGCGGGATTCGAACCCGCGATAGGCTTTTGACCTATACACACTTTCCAGGCGTGCTCCTTCAACCACTCGGACACCTCTCCGGATATTGGAAAATGGGCTGCAAATGTAAGTGTAAGCCAAGGCCCGATAACTATCAGACCGGCGATAACTCGCCCCTCAGGGAGGCCGTCATCGCCCGGTGAAAAGCCTCGCTCCGGCAACCAAGGGCCAACAGGTGCATGGTCTTGGCCAGGGCCGCCTCCAGGGTCATGTCGGCGCCACCAATCACCCCAAGGCCCGTCAACCGGCGGCTGTTTTCGTATAAACCCTGCTCCACAAATCCGCGGCTGCATTGGGTCACGTTCACCACCGCCACGCCCCGGTGCACGGCCGCCTCCAACGCGTTGAGCAGCCAGTCCTGGCGCGGAATATTGCCCGAACCATAGGTCTGCAAAATCACCGCCTCCAAACTTTCTACCCCCAACACACCCGATACCAGGTCAGGACTAATGCCCGGAAATACGGGCACCACCCCCCCCCGGTCACTCATGCGCCGGTGCACCGTAAAGGGTCCCGCAGGCTCCTGCAATATCGCAGTGCTGTTGTAGAGGATGTGTATGCCTGCTTCCGCCAACACGGGATGGTTGGGACTGTCAAAAGCATCAAAATTCTCGGTAGAATACTTGGTGGTGCGGTTGCCCCGCATGAGCTTCGACTCAAAATACACCGCCACCTCAGGCAGGCGCGGCGCATCGTTAGCCAGCGAGGCCGCGATCTCCACCGCCGTAATGAGGTTCTCCCGCGCATCGGTGCGCAAGGTCCCCAGCGGCAGCTGCGAACCGGTCAATATTACCGGCTTGCCAAGATTCTCGAGCATAAAACTCAGCGCCGATGCCGTATACGCCATGGTGTCGGTGCCGTGCATCACCACAAATCCGTCAAAATCGGGGTAATTCACCTCAATAATACCCGCCAGCCGCTCCCATACCGCGGGCGTCACATCGCTGGAATCAATCGGCACATCAAGGGACACAAAATCGATGGTCACGGGCAACCGCTTCAGTTCGGGCATCACATCGTAGATATGCCGCAGGTCAAAGGGAATGAGCGATCCGGAAACGCCATCATGCACCATACCGATGGTGCCCCCGGTATAAATCAACAGTACGGATGAGGCTTTCATGGGCTATTCGGGAGGGGATTCGTCGGGAAAAAACATCCTGAAGGCATTGCCGGAGGTGATGCGCGCCACCTCCTGCACACCCACTTGCCAGATGGACGACAGGCGCAAGGCCACCTGCGCCACATAGGCACTTTCGTTGCGCTTGCCACGGTGCGGCACAGGGGGCAAAAAGGGCGCGTCCGTCTCGAGCAAAATACTTTCGCGCGGCAGGTCCGCCACCACCTGGTCGAGGGCGGCCTTCGGATAGGTCAGCACACCACCCAGGCCTAGCATGAACCCGCCGTAGCCCAGGATCTTCTCCGCCTGCGCCCGCGTGCCCGTAAAACAGTGGAAGACCCCGCGCAGGCCGGGTCCATTTTCCTCATCCAGCACAGCAAACAATTCGTCGAACGACTCGCGGGCGTGTATCACCACAGGCAACGCATACTCAATCGCCCAATGCACCTGCTCGCGGAACGCCTCCACCTGCATGGGCAGCGTGGTCTTGTCCCAGTAGAGGTCTATGCCCGTTTCGCCAATGGCCAGGTACCGGCGCGCCGACAGGCGAGCCTTCATCTCCACCAGCACGTCGGCATAGCCGGGCTTCACGTCGCAGGGGTGCAACCCCATCATGGGATAACACAGGTCGGGCCTGGCATCGCAGAGTGCCAGCATGGGACCGATACTACCGAGGTCTATATTGGGAAGGAGCACCCGCGCCACGCCCGCCGCAGAGGCCCGGTCGAGCACCAGCGTCCGGTCTTCATCAAACTGGGGCAGGTACAAATGCGCATGGGTATCCACCAGGTACATGGGCCAAAAGTAACCCGACCCGATCATTGCCCACCCCACGCGGGCGGTCGACCGGCGAGGTTTAGTCCCGGCCGTTGGCGACGATGGGATAAATTGGCCAAAATTTTCACGGTGGCCGCCCGCATCCTGGTTATTCGCTTCAGCTCGATTGGTGACATCCTGCTCACCACACCAGTACTGCGCTGCCTGGCGCGCCAGTTCGAAGGCGGTACTGAAATCCACTTCCTTACCAAAGAAAAATTCCGTGAGGCCATCGAAGGCAATCCCCATGTAGCGCAGGTCCACACGATCAGGGATTCCGTGCAGGAGGTGCTGCCCCAGCTGGAGGCCTGCGGTTTCGACTACGTGATCGACCTGCACCGGAATATCCGCTCAGCCATCATCAAGAAAAGGCTGAAGTTGGTGTCTTTTACGTTCCGTAAGGAGAACTTCCGCAAATGGTGCCTGGTCAATCTGCCCGGATACCGCCGGCCGGTCAGCCATGTGGTCTCCCGATACCTCGGCACGCTGGCGGCCTTCTCCATCGCAGACGACGGGTTGGGACTTGATTTCCCGCTGACAGCGGGGCCAGCGCAGGCCTTCCGACGCTTCTATCCCGGTGAATCGCCCTTTGTTGCCTGGTGCCTCGGCGGCGCTCACGCAGGCAAGCGTATGTCTGCACCGGCTGTGATCGCCATGCTGCAGCGGATCCCCTACCCTATTGTATTGCTCGGTGGCAAGGCAGAGGCAGAACTGGGTGAATCCATTGTAAGTGCGGTGCCTTCGGCGCACAACCTGACCGGCTTATTGTCGCTGCACGAATCAGCCGCCGCACTGGCACAGGCCACGGTGGTAGTGAGCGGCGATACGGGCTTGATGCACCTGGCCGCCGCCCTGCAACGTCCGCTTATCTCACTCTGGGGCTGCACTACACCTTCGCTGGGCATGTATCCGTGGCGTCCGCATCCCGACAGCATCATGCTGCAACCTACCGGTCGCAGCCGCAGGCCCTGCTCAAAACTGGGAAATTCCTGTAAATACGGCAATGACCGGTGCATCAACCGGCACCTGCCCGACGAGGTAAGCGCCGCTATTGAAAAGCTTTGGGCTCGGCAAACAGGGCCTTGAGTTCAGACGCCTCATCGGGCTTCATCTTGCCTGCGAGGATCAGCCGAAGCTGGCGCCGCCTCAGCGCACCCTCATAACGCCGGCGCTCCTCCTCCGTCTCGGGCACCAGGTCGGGTACATTGATGGGCGAACCCAACTGGTCGACTGCCACAAAGGTGTAAATGGCCTCGTTGCAACGCGTGCGCACCCCTGTGGTGGCGTGCTCTACAAATACTTCCATATATACTTCCATAGACGAGTTGAAGGCCCTTGAGACCTTCGCCTCAATGGTTACCACATCGCCCAACTTGATGGGATGCTGGAAAGACACATTGTTTACTGCTGCGGTAACCACAATACGCCGGCAGTGGCGATGAGCCGAAATCGCGGAGGCAATGTCCATCCAGTTCATCAACTGTCCGCCCATCAGGTTGCCAAGGGTATTGGTGTTTTCGGGCAGCTCCAGGTGAGTGG
>DHLU01000106.1 GCA_002405435.1 Flavobacteriales bacterium UBA4660 | reverse complement strand
CTTGAGTCTATTCGGTGCGCCGCTGTCTCTGGTCCCGGGCAGCACAGCATTCATTTCTGCCACAAAGGACCGGCGCAACAACCCGGCTTTCATGTCGAGCTCACGCCGGAAGTCGCTGATCGTCACCGTGCCAAAATCCAGTTCTTCATCATCGATAAATACGTTGATGCCAATCCAGTTGGTGCTGTTGAGCACCTTGGCAAAATACTCGGGATAGCCGTTTTTCCACCAGCCTACACGGGTTTTGTCGGGATAATAAACGCCGGCTACATAAGAACCCTGGAGGGTCGGGCCTGTGTATTTCTCTTCATGGTTGGCGCGCTGTCCGAAGCGTCCGTTTCCAATGGAAAAAATACTTTCTGAGGCCCGGTGGTGTTTGCGTTTGAAGCCCTCCTCAATGATTTTCCAGGGATCCACCTGAAGGTACCTGATCATAATGTTTGCATTTCTTTGTTTGCTGATCGTTAAACGGAACGGTAGGCCTGCAGGGCCTGGTCGAGCAGGGTCGCGTTGATCTGTTCAAGGCTTGCAATTACCATGTCAGCCTGCGGAAGATGACCGATGCCCACGCAGAAAAAACCTCCGGCGCGCGCAGCTTCGACACCGCTGCGGGCATCTTCAACCACGATGGTGTCTGAGGGCTGCGTATGCAGGTAATGAAGTGCACACAACGTAAATACTTCCGGATCGGGCTTTGATTTGCTGATCTTGTTGCCATCCACCACACCGTCGAAGTAACCGGAAATATTGAGTTTTTGCAAAATAAGTTCTGCGTTACGGGAAGAAGAGCCTAGTCCGATGCGTACACCGCAGGTGCGCAACTCATCGAGCAGCGATTTGGCACCGGGCAGCATGTCATCAGGCGGTAGTTCGTTGACCAGTTCGAGGTACCACGCGTTCTTTTGAGCCATCCGGCCGTTTTTTTCCTCCTCCGTCAGGCTCACCTTGCCGAGCGCGAGGATGTGTTCCAGTGAGTCGCGGCGGCTGACTCCCTTGAGCGCTTCGTTGTCGTGCGCTGTGAACGGGATGCCCAGTTCTCCGGCAAGCCGCTTCCACGCCCGGAAATGAAATTGAGCGGTGTCGACCAGCACACCATCCAGGTCGAAGATGATGCCTTTGAGCGCGGTCAGACTTGCGGGTGCGGTCACAGTATTCAGCGGTTGATCAGTTGGGGGATTTTGTACTTGACGTGGTAGTCCACCAACCCCTCAATCGGTTTGCGGATTATACGTCCAAGTCTTATACCTTCTGCACGGGCTGCATCCCGGAGACAGTTCTCGAAGAAGTAGCCGATGCTGCCTACAAAATGCACCGGTACTTTATCCCAGTTTGCAAAGCACTTTACGTGTATGCTGATGAAATGTCGCATACCTTCGGTAACCCATTGCACAATAAGCGGGTGGCTGCGGTGCTGGCCTAAGAACTTCATGAATCCGGCCAGGTAGGTATTGGCATGCGGCTGGCGGTAGATTCGGTAAATGATGTCATCCTTTGTAGGAGCATACTCCTTCTCAAAATCATTCCGTAGGTCATCGGGCAATTGTTTGTAGAAATAGGCCTGAAGCAATTTCTTTCCGAAGTAGCTGCCGCTGGCTTCATCGCCGAGGATATAGGCCAGGGAGGGTACTTCCTCGTAGACCTTTTCACCGTCGAAATAACAAGAGTTGCTTCCGGTGCCGAGAATACAGGAAATGCAAGGCTCACCGTCATAGGTGGCGAGGGCGCTTCCGAGCAGGTCGTGTTCTACTACAATTTCGGCGCGTGTGAAAACACGGCTCAGACCGCGGTGCATGATTAGACACATCTGGCCGGTGCTGCTGCCTGCGCCGTAGAAGAACACATGAGAAACCGCTGTGGCGTATTTCATCAGTTCCGCGTTATCGCAGATGGCCGCTTCGACCTGAATTTCGTTGTGGAAGTAAGGGTTCAGTCCAATGGTTTCGAACCCTCCGACATATTTTCCGTTTTCATCAAGAAGTGCCCAGTCGCACTTGGTTGATCCGCTATCGGCTACGAGTATCATAGTGTTTTATGTATGATCAGTTTTTCAGTGCGAGCTCGCAGACCCGCTGCGCATAGCCCGCTTCATTGTCGTACCATGCCATCACCTTCACGAGGTTGCCATTGGCACTGGTCAGGGCAGCGTCAAAGATGCACGAATGCGGATTACCGATGATGTCTGCCGACACTATGGGGTCAGTGCAGTATTCAAGGATGCCCTTCATGGGGCCTTCGGCGGCAGCCTTCATGGCTGCATTCACCTCGGCGGCCGTAGTCTCACCCCGCAGTATGGCCACCAGGTCGGTGAGTGAGCCGTCGGGCGTGGGTACCCGCACCGCCACGCCGTCCAGTTTTCCTTTCAGCCCCGGCAGAACCTCTCCGACGGCCTTCGCGGCCCCTGTGCTTGTAGGTACCATGCTGAGGGCTGCTGCCCGCGCCCGGCGGAGATCCTTGTGAGGCGCATCCTGCAGTCGCTGGTCGGCGGTGTAGGCATGAACGGTGGTGATATAACCTTTCTCTATGCCAAACACCTCATCGAGTACGCGCGCCATCGGTGCCAGGCAGTTGGTCGTACAAGAGGCGTTAGACAACAACGAATCGTCTGCTGTCACCTGGTGATCATTTCCCCCCATCACGATAGTTTTGATGCCCCCTCCGGCAGGTGCGGTAATGATGACGCGCCGCGCTCCGGCAGTGAGGTGCTTACCGGCACCTTCCCGGTCTGTAAAGTGTCCGGTCGACTCGATGACAAGGTCTGCTTTGAGTGCTTTCCACGGAAGCGCAGAAGGATCTTTTTCCGCAAGTACCCTGACATGCTTTCCAAGCGTATGTATGGCACCTTCACCCGCAGAAACCGCATGCGGAAATCGCCCGTGGATGCTGTCGTATTTCAGCAGGTGGGTGAGGGTAGGAACATCCGTGAGGTCATTGATGGCAACAATCTCAACTTCCGGATGGCTTATGAGCGAACGGAAGCACATCCTTCCGATGCGCCCGAATCCGTTGATAGCAATTCTCTTCATATAGGTTGTTCAGTTTTTCAGATAGATAGTATGCGGGCAATACGAAGTTCATCCCGGTTGGGCAAGTGGTTGCGGCTGATGGCATCTTCCAGCGGCGTGTAAGTCTCCCGGTCATTGATGATGCCAATCATCACATCCTTCCTGCCCTGCAGCAGCCCTTCTACGGCCGCTACCCCCATGCGCGAGGCCATCACACGGTCATAGCAAGAGGGCGCACCGCCGCGCTGCAGATGACCCAGCACCGATACACGGGTCTCATACTCGCTATATTTTTCAGTGACCTTCCTGGCAATTTCGTAGGCCCCTCCGCTCTTGCTGCCCTCAGCCACAATAACAATGCTCGAAGATTTACCGCTGTGTTCGGTGGATTGAAGGGTTTCAATCAGTTCATCCACACTCATTTCGTCTTCAGGGAGAATAATCGCAATGGCTCCCGTGGCGATGCCGGTCTTCAGGGCGATAAATCCGCTGTTGCGCCCCATCACTTCCACAAAAAACAGCCGGTTGTGCGAAGTCGCCGTGTCGCGGATCTTATCAATGCACTCGACAACCGTGTTGGTCGCCGTGTCAAAACCAATGCAGTGATCGGTGCCGTACAGGTCATTGTCAATGGATCCCGGAATACCCATCACCGGAATGCCCGTCTCCCTGCACAAAACGTGTGCACCCGTAAAAGTGCCGTTGCCCCCAATGGCAATCAGCGCATCGATGCCATGGCGTTTCAGCTGTTCAGCAGCCCTGCCGCGTCCCTCAGGAGTAAGAAAATCCTTTGAACGGGAACTCTTGAGAATGGTGCCGCCGCGGCCGAGAATTTTCGCCACGGTGCGCTCATTCAACCGCTTGAACTCACCCTCAATCAGGCCCTGGTAGCCGCGGAAAATGCCCTCAACCTCAACCTTGTTGAAGACACAGGCGCGCACAACGGCACGCACCGCTGCATTCATGCCAGGGGCATCACCCCCGCTGGTCAAGACTCCAATCCTTTTTATCATTTCAATCTGTTGCGATGTACTTTTACATTTTCAGCGTACGAAAGGTGCACCTATTTTTGTTTGGGCTAAGGTAAGTGTATTTTGTACACTTAGTGGCAACAGATGCTATTTCTTTCATTTTTATTCTGACAAAACATTGAAAGTCAATAATAACGATGCAGAATCCAGTGCGGTCGATGTTTCAGTGGACTGCGTAGTATTCGGATTTGATGACCGTAAACTAAAGGTATTGCTGATCGAACAGCGCAATCCGGACAGGTCAACACGGATGAAGGTGCAGACAGCCCTGCCGGGTGACCTCCTGATAAAGGACGAGAGTCTGGATGATGCTGCCAAGCGTGTGCTCAAGGAACTCACTTCGCTGGAGGGCATTTACCTCAAGCAGTTTTTCACCTTTGGAGATCCTGCCCGCGTGAAGGGGTTGAAGGACCAGGAGTGGCTCAGGGTATTCCGCAATCATCCCGAACGCCGTGTCATCACCGTCGGCTATTACTCGCTGGTCAATATGGAAGACTACAAACCGCGGCCGTCTTCGTTTGCGGGTAAGGCCAGGTGGGTTGATGTCTATGAAATTCCTTCCCTTGCCTTCGACCACAACGCCATCCTCAGCACGGCCATCGATGCGCTGCGGCACGAATTGCTGGCCGATAACATCGGCTTTGAGTTATTGCCAGAGAAATTTACCCTGAGCCAGCTGCAGCACTTGTATGAAATCATTCTCGACCGCAAACTCGATAAGCGCAATTTCAGAAAGAATGTCCTGAAAAACGAACACCTGACTCCATTGGCTGAAAAACAAAAGGGGGTTTTACACAAGCCCGCTCAACTATATCAATTTAAACGAAAAAAATGAAAAACGCAATGTTACTCCTCGCCGCCGGCCTTGCCATAAAGGGCCTGGGGGCACAACCGCAGGTCCCATTCGGACCTGTCTTTCCGCAGACGGAAGTTACCGAAGTCAGAATCGTCATCAGCCAGGACTCGCTCAACGAGATGTTGCTCGATGAGAACCTCTACAGCAACCACGAATACCCCGCCACCTTTATCTTCAACGCATCAGGACTTCAGGACACTGTATTTAATGTTGGCTTTCGCCTGCGCGGCAATACGAGCAGGGAAAGTTTTAAGAAGTCTTTCAAAGTATCCTTCAACACCTTTTCTGCGGTCGCTGCGTGGAT
>DHLU01000203.1 GCA_002405435.1 Flavobacteriales bacterium UBA4660 | reverse complement strand
ACCACGCATCCACCGGAAATAGTTCGGGCGGATAGGGGTCAATGCCCCGAAGCCGCAGGCTGTCCATGTTTTTGCGGCGCTGTAGTTCCTGTTCGCTCAAGTGGTGCATAGGCCAAATAATTCTGCCGGCAAACTTAACCCGATCGCCTGACCCCGCCCACGGCCGCCACCCTGGGAGAAAAAGGACGCCGTAGCCGCGGGCTAAGACACTAATAATGAAATACATAGCGCGCTGTTGGGGAGGGCATCGGTGCAGCGGAAGAAAAGCGTTGTATGGCTGAAACCCAGCCCCTGTGTTCTGCGTAAAAAGAACCCCTTACGGTACACCTGTGCCCCAACGCCATAACCATATCCTTAACCGCTCACACCGGTTGAACCCGTTGAAGCTGCTTCACGCTGCGGTGATGTGTATCGCGGTCGTGTGCGCCTCAGGCGTCGCGAAGAGGGCTGTGGGGCAGAGTTTTCAGGCCAACCAGACCTCGGGTTGTTCTCCGCTCGGAATCGTAATCAACGTCACATCCCCGGACCCGGCTACGATCGTTTCCTACAACTGGAGCATAACGCGCCCAGATGGCACGTCGCAGCTGTCAACTTCACCCACTTTTATCGCAATATTTTCTCAACCCGGTTCCTATGATGTGACCCTGACGGTTAACGGCGCCATGACCACTACCGTGAACGATTATATCACCGTGTACGGTCTGCCCCAGGCCAATTTATCCGTTGATGATCCTGAAGGCTGTTTTCCGCTTTGCGTGCAGTTTACAGACCAGTGTGTGCCCGCTCCGGGCAGTACTATCGTAGAGTGGTCGTGGGACTTTGGTAACGGCGCCGTCAGCAGCCAGCAAAATCCGGCCTATTGCTACCCGAATGCGGGAACTTTTACGCCGGTGCTTTCGGTGGAAGACAACCATGGATGCTATGACGATATCACCGTAAGCGGGCTGATCGATGTTTCGTCTGTATTTCCGCAGGCCGCCTTCGCCCTGAGCAGCGCGCTGGAGTGCAACCCTCCGGTGGCCATAGGTTTTGACAACAATTCTTCGGGCAGCGGGGCTCTTACGTCTACGTGGGACTTTGGCGACGGAAGCGAAACAACGGCAGCGGGCGTCAACAACACGAGCCACACCTTCCTGGCAACGGGAAATTTCAATGCCTGCCTTACGGTCGCCGATGCGGTGGGCTGTGAAGATACCGAATGCCACCCACTCACCATATTCAGTTCGGCACAGGCCAGTTATTCCGTGAGCAGCGACGAGGTGTGTGAAGGCGAAAGCGTCACATTCACCGATACCACGGTACCCGTTCCTCTCGCCTGGCAATGGGACCTCAACGGCGACGGAACTACGGATGCCACGACGCAAAACGGAAGTTTCGCCTACAACCAGGCCGGCAGCTACACGCCAGCCCTCATTGTGACCTACAGCACAACCTGCGCCGATACCCTGAGCGGACCTGCGGCCATCGGAGTGCTTGAAGGCATTACGGCAGCGTTCACAGCGGATACGACTGAAAGCTGCATGGCACCTTTTCAGGTTGAGTTTACCAATGAAAGTACGGGGCCTGGCACGCTGAGCTATAACTGGTATATCAACGGCTCCTGGGTTTCTTCTGCCGCCAATGCATTCAGCCACACCTTCACGGCTAACGGCAATTACGACATTTCACTGGAGGTATCCAACCAATTCGGATGCACTGATGTGCTCGTGCTCAACGACTACATTGTGGTGCAGCCACCGGCTATAGCACTTGACATTGAGCCATCTGTGTGCACCGGACAAAACATAGACATTCTTTCGGCCAATGTCAGCACCGTCGATCCGGTGGTCGACTGGATGTGGGATTTTGATGGCGACGGAATCACCGATGCCACCGGGCCGGATCCCGCCTATGCCTATGACACCCCGGGAATGTATGCAGTCTCTCTGAGCATTTTGACCAGCCAGGGATGCACGGCGTCCGAGACCGCTGACCAGCCGGTAACGGTGGTACTTCAGGTATCTACCGGATTTACCGCCAACACCAACTACGCCTGTGCCGGAGATGAACTGGAGTTTTGCGTAGAATACCAGCCGGGCAATACCTATTCGTGGAACTTCGGCGATAACACAGGCTGGCACGCCTATGCCTATTTCGACACCTGCGTTACCCACGATTATTCCGACACGGGATACTTCGATGTTGCCCTTTCTGTATTCAACGGAACATGCAGTATGACGGTCTCCTATCCAGACTTTATGTACATCGTTCCCCCGGTGGCCTTGTTTGATTACACCATCAGTTGCGACAACTACCTCTCGCTGACATTTACGGACCAGTCGATCATGGCTGATTCCCTGGTCTGGGATTTCGGAGACGGAACCCCCCTGGTCATTAACGAAACCAATCCAACCCACCTGTTTCCCGGGCCTGGAGACTATGAAATAACGCTGACCGCATTCAATGATACGATTGCCGATGGCTGCCCCGACAGCAAGGTGTTGGAAATAAGTGTCGAGCCGGTAAACCTGACGCTCAACCTTGCCCCCACAACGGGTTGTCCGCCCCTGATGGTGTCAATGAGCGACAATGGCTCTAACCAGGAATGGGAAGTTTCCGTCAGCAACGGCGACCATATTCATGCCGTCTGGAACCAGATGCTCAACAAGTATGTGGTTACCTACCAGCACGACGGAATTTCCACTACGGCCAACTACGGGCTCAACGCCAACTTCTGGCCCACCCTCTCATTTGAAGACGCCGGCTATTTCGACATCACGGTAATAGGCACAAACTGGGAGGGATGCACCGACACCCTGGTGTATGAAGATGTGATATTTGTAGCCTCCAACCCTGATTTTGCCAGTTTTTCCTATGATTTGGTTGACGTCTGTGACTCCGTACACATCGGATTCATTCCTGACCTGGCCACGCTAACGAACCCTCAATGGACCTTCAGCAGCGGGTATGTGACGAATGAGCAAACACCCTATGTGACGTTCAGTGAGCCCTTCAATTACGATGAGCCCATTACGGTCACCCTGAGCGCCTACGATGCATTGGGCTGCTATAGCCAGGTGACCCAAAACCTGTCCATCGACTATCCGGCCATTCCCTATTTTTTGGTGGCAAACGACCCCTCCTGCCAAAACGATACGGTCTCGTTCCTTAACCAGTCCATCGGAAACATCGCCGCATACACCTGGGATTTTGGTGACCCTTTATCGGGCGTGTACAATACCAGCAACCTGCCTCAGCCGGCGCATGACTATGGCGACAACGGCACCTACGCCGTCTGCCTGACCGTGGAAAACCCCTCGGGTTGCAGCCGGACTTACTGCAACGCAGACGCGGTGCATATCGTCAACCCGGAAATTGACTTCACCTATACGTCGAGCATCAACAACTGTCTTTACGGCGTGCAGTTTGAAAACAGCACGCTAGAGGTGGACGCAGACATCGTTATGGAGCAGTGGGACTTCGGCGATGGGCAGTTGGGTGAAGGCAACATGGTTTATCACACCTATTCCATTGGCGTCTACAACGTCGTGCTGGTGGTGATGAACGAATATGCCTGCATCGATACCCTTGAAGTCCCCGACATCCTGAATTTCGGAGAGGTGATTGGCCCCTTCTCGCAGGCGCTCGACACGGCGCTGTGCGCTCCCTATGACGTCGACTTTTCGGCATTTAATGTAGGCGACACCTATTTCGACTACTTCTGGGACTTTGATGACGGCTACGGAGACCCCGGCGGATCAACCACCACCGCACACACCTACGATCAAACAGGGACCTACTGCCCCTCGATTATCATGACAGACCCAAATGGTTGCCCCGTGCTGATTTCGTGCACTGACTCCATTGAGGTCGAAGCT
>DHLU01000084.1:13705-14943 GCA_002405435.1 Flavobacteriales bacterium UBA4660 | reverse complement strand
ACCTATCCTGTAGCCTGCAATAATCCTGCATCCTGCAACTACATGTCTGGTAGTTGCATGAACGGTACGTGTAATTATCCCGTTGCCTGCAACTACCCCTATGCCTGCAACTACACTGCAGGCAGTTGTATGAATGGCACCTGCAACTACCCTTCTGCGTGGTACCAGGATGCAGACGGTGACGGATACGGCAACCTGCTGGCTCCATTGAGCGCGTGCGCAGCGCCGGCAGGCTACGTAACCAATGGCCTGGACTGCAATGACGGCAATGCGCAGCAATATCCGGGCGCTCCGGGTACGGGTCTCAACATCGACAACAACTGCAACGGGATGCTCGATCCGCAAGAACAAGCAGGCTGTCTGGGAGACTTCACCGAAGACGGAGCCATCAACGTTTCTGACTTGCTCCTTTTTATGTCTGCTTTTGGTTGCTCATCGGCCTGTGGTCCTTATGATATGAATGGTGATGGGTATAGCAACGTCAACGACCTGCTGGTCTTTATCTCCGTGTTTGGCACCAACTGCTGATTGCGGTTTTGCCCTGATCAATAAGCCTGCGCAACCCGCAGGCTTTTTTTTGTCTGCAGCAACCGTGTGACACAGCGGTCGGCAGGTGGAGCGGAAAAAAGCCGGCCTTCCGGCGTGAAATAGTCTTTTTCCGGTGAATTTGTATATACCTTTGTTTAGAACCTTTAACTAACGATGTGTCATGGGAAACTTACGTTTTCAGGCCACGGTATGGACCTTGTGCCTTTCACTGACTTCCAGTGCCCAATTCACCCATGTCTCTGTTCCTACCGGCATTCAGGTGTACAACGCAGTTGATGCCCTGTACGGCGGAGGTATTTCCTTTTATGATTTCAATGGTGATGGATGGGATGATGTCACAGCTTGTGTTAAGGGCAACAGCGTGCAATTTTTTCTCAACATGGGAGGCACCTTTACACGTCTTGAAGTGATTCCCAATACGATGGATGCAAAACACCCCCTTTGTGTCGATTATGACAATGACGGCGACAGCGATTTCTTCTTCACCCGCGATTTTGGTTCCTGCAAACTCTACCGGAATGAAGGTGGGTTAGTTTTTACCGACGTGACCGCCAACCTCAACCTGCCGCTGACGAATGCGCGGAGTTTCGGCAGTTCCTGGGCCGACTACGACCGCGATGGCTGGCTTGACCTTTACGTATGCAACTACAACTGGCAGGATGGTGTTACCAGCTGGCTGTTTCGCAACA
>DHLU01000084.1:3734-13583 GCA_002405435.1 Flavobacteriales bacterium UBA4660 | reverse complement strand
AATGTTTCGCAACAAGGGTGACGGCACTTTTGAGAATACGACGGCCCTTGCCGGGGTGAGCGATGCTGACCTCCCCACGTTTCAAAGTGTATGGTTTGACTACGATTTCGATGGTTGGATTGACCTGTACGTGGTCAACGACAAACACATGGGTAATGGATTGTACCGCAACCTCGGCAATGGTACTTTTCAAGACGTCAGTGACTCCACGGGTGCCGATGTGATGATTGATGCCATGTGCGCTTCCGTGTCGGATTATGACCGTGATGGAGACTGGGACATTTACATTACCAATGAGGTGGATGGCAATGTGCTGCTCAATTACAACAACGGTGTGTTTACTGATGTGGCCGAGCAGGCCGGTGTAGCCACGGCTAATGTGGGCTGGGGGGGACTCTGGATTGATGAGGACCGCGACCTGTATGATGACCTTCATGTGGCCACGGCTGCGCTGATAGACGGCAACCAGAACTACTTTTTTCAAAACAACCAGGATGGCACTTTTGTATCGGGTCTCGATGCGCTTGGTTTGCTGGCTGATGATTACATGAGCCACAGCACCGCAAGGGGTGATTACAACAATGACCAAAAGCCTGATTTTATCGTAGGTAACCTCTTTCCCCACAATGCGGCCCTGTACCGCAACAACACTGGCGGCGGCGGCAGTATAAAACTCACCCTGCACGGCACAGCCAGCAACCGCGATGCCATCGGCGCTACCATTCTTTACTATACCGGGGGCAATGCCTACCTGGCGCAAACGCTCTGCGGAGATAACTACCTCAGCCAAAACTCCCAGCACCAGGTTCTTTCCATCAGTGAAAATGTGGTAGTGGATTCGCTCGAGGTCTTTTGGCCGAGTGGTTGGAAGGATACCCTCTATGGTATCACCAAGGGTTCGGAGGTAGCTGTGTACGAGGGCGAAACGTTTGTGCCGGAGATTACGGCGAGCGGGCTCTTGTGCACAGGAGAAAGCATTACCCTTGACGGCGGCGAACACAGCACCTGGCTTTGGTCAGGTGGCCAGACCTCCCGGTATCTCGGGGTAACTGAAGGCGGGGTATATACGGTTACTGTCACCAACGGCTTCGGTATTGAAGCGGAGGCCTCTATAGCGGTCACCGAATTTCCGCTGCCCGTGGTTACCTCCGTTGTCGCCCAGCCCTTGTGCCATAATGACCTTACCGGGAGCATCGCGCTGATTCCCGCTGCAGGCATTGCCGGCCAGTTCTTGTGGAGCAACGGCCAACAGTTGAGTGCGCTGCACGACCTGCCTGCGGGCGTCTATGCCTGGTCATTCACCGATCAAAACGGCTGTGTAGCGTCAGGTGAGGTTGACATTGAAAATCCCGCTTCCCTTGCCGTCATCATCAACCAGGTAGAGCCGGTAGCTTGTTTTGGAGAGGCTTCCGGGGCTGCGGTGGTTACTGCCTCAGGCGGTACCGGCGTCCTTTCGTTGGCGTGGCCGGAGGGTGTTAATCCGGTTGCACTGACCGCGGGGGTCTATACGGTAATGGTCACTGATGCCAACAGCTGCACAGCCCAGGAAGAAATTGTGGTTACGGAGCCACCGGCTATCGGATATGGGCTTACCGTGCATCCGGCCTGTGAAGGAGGTACAGGTGCGGTTGAGCTGGATGCGTTCGGGGGCACAGGCATGCTCGATATCAACTGGGGAGGCATTGATCCCTCCGCCTTGTTTCCCGGAAATTACCTGGTGGAAATAACCGATGCGAATGAATGCGAACTGGTGCTGGAATTTGCCATGGTAAACGGTCCGGGGATTACCGCTGAAACGACGGTAATCAATGCCAATGACGGCGCCAACGGTTCTGCACTTGTGGTGCCTTCCGGAGGCACGCCGCCTTATGATTACGCGTGGAGCACAGGGTCGGTGTTTGCGACCGTAACCGGGTTGGGGCAGGGCACCTACTTCTGCCTTATTACCGATAGCAATGGCTGCCAGGCGGAGGTGGAGATTACCATTATTGATGTAGGGCTTACTCCGGAATCAGGGGGGGTATTTTCTGTAGCGCCCAATCCCTTTTCCTCTTCCTTCAGCGTGACAGCCTCCGGCGCAGGACGGCATGTGTTCGCCCTCTATGACCTTTCCGGACGGCATGTGTGCACGTACACCGGCACCGGACAGGTGATGCACGTTGACACTTCAGTGCTTGCGCCCGGCGTGTACGTACTCGTGTCAGATGGCAACCGGCTGGTGGTTGTAAGAGAGTAGTGCCACGCCGGGGTTTTATCACCCGAATTGGCCGGCGGCCTGCCCGTTCCGATATTCGCGCCATGCATCCACCCCGGGTTCCCTTTATGGTGTACGCCGACGAAACCGGCAATATTTTCGAAGACCTGCGCTACGAAGCGGTGGGAAGAACGGGCTATGACGTCGTACCCCTTTCACCTGAAGATTTTATAGAACTGCCGGCTGGCAGCGACCTCTTTAACCTGCCGGGCCGGCGTCCCTATGGGCTGAGCGTCGAGACCGGTGAATTTGAAATCCTGGAAGATGTCTATGCGGTGGCTGCGCTGATCTCGCCTGCACATACCCAATTGTACCTCGCCGCTTTTGGCACCGAGGAAGAGGGAGCACCGACACTTCCCCTTTATGCCTATACCGTGGTAGGATGGCTTGATGGAAAGTTTTATACCACAGCGGTTAGAATTGATCCGGATATACGCCAGGACTTTGAAAATTTTGACAGGGAGGTAATCATACGCAAAACGACTGAGCGTATGGCGGCACACCCCGAAAACCGACTGATTCAGCACCTGGGCGGCAATTGCTCCTTTCGCTATGAATGTCCCGCCGCCCGCAATTTTTTCATGGGTCGCTGGGAGTGCCCCATTCCGGTTTCTCCGGCTTGCAACAGCAATTGTATCGGTTGTATTTCCTTTCAGCCCGATGAGCACGGCATTTCTTCCTCTCAGGATCGGCTATCCTTTATACCCACGGTGGATGAGATACTCGAATTCACAGTGCCTCACCTTGAGACTGCCGAGCGGCCCATTGTAAGCTTCGGACAGGGTTGTGAAGGCGAGCCCCTGCTGGTATGGCAACTGATTCGGGATGTAATCAAGGGTATTCGGGCCAGAACCTCCAGGGGCATCATCAACATCAACACCAATGGCAGCCGGCCCGATGCGGTGGAAGAACTGATGAAGGCCGGTCTCAATGCCATTCGCGTGAGTACCAACAGCGCGCGGAAACAGGTCTATGAAGCCTATTACCTGCCCAACAACTACGCGTTTGAAGACATCCGTGAAAGTGCGCGGATTGTGCGGAAATACGGAGGCTGGGCGAGTATTAACTATTTTACTTTTCCCGGTATGACCGACCAGCCGGATGAATATGAAGCCCTCCGGGACTGGATCAGGTACAGCGACCTGTCTATGATCCAATGGCGTAATTTTAATATAGACCCTGACTGGTACCTGGGTAAGATTGGCCTTACAGCGCTGCCACCCGGCATGGGCGTTTACAACGTGATGTCAGCGATCAGAAAAGAATTTCCTCACCTGGCCTTTGGTTATTTCAATCCGCCTGCCGAAGTTCAGCAGCGCTACAGGGCAGCGGCTGAAAGCCGCTGATTATCACCGTATCCGACAGCTTCCAATTAAAAAAGCCATCCGTGGTGGATGGCCTTTCATTTACATAACTCCAGAAACTCATTCAGACTGCATGTTGCCTGGCAGTCTGTTTCAATCTTATCCTTTAACAATTTTCTTGCTGTAAGACTTTCCACCCTGCATGATTTGCAGGTAATAGGTGCCGTCAGCATGTTCGCTGATGTCAATGGTGTTGGTGTAACGGCCCGAGAAATTGTTGCGTTCCTCGATAAAGACCTTTGAACCATTGCTGTCGTAGAGCACTATGGAAAGATCGCCCGATGACTGCAGGGTGAAGTTGAGGTTGAGTATGCCATCGCTGGGATTGGGAAAAAAGCTGATGCTCTCCATGCCCAGGTCGTTTTTGTTTTCCAGTTTCGGTGCGGCCGTTCGGTTGATTCTTTCGAGGTCTTCGGCAGTGATGCTTTCTATCTCGATGGTAACCGTGAGGGTAGATCGGCCGGCACGGCGTTCTTCGAGTTCATGTTTGAGCCGTTCAGTCTCAAGTTCAAGCTTTTCGCGCTGCTGGTCGAGTAATTCAATCAGTGACTCCATCTGAATTTCCACATCTTCAGCACCCATATCAAATTCGTAGTCGAAGATGTAGTTTCCACCTTCGTCCATGCCGTTGAAATCACGGAATATGCGTATGTCGTTGTTTATGCTCATTTCCCGCTTGCCCAGCTGACCACTCATGGCAAGTGCCGAACCGTCGCGCACCACCTCCATGGCTATGTTGTCGCCGGGCGACATGGTATCAATCATCGTCGCCAGTGCCTCAAAATGGCTGATGGTGGTGCCGTTGACGCTCTTGATGACATCGCCGCTCAAGAGTCCCATCTCTTTGGCGGAAGAACCATCGAGCACTTCGATGCGGACACCCTCATCGGATGGGTTTTCCGCGGGCGAAACGCCGAGAAAGGCGGTTTCTTTCAACTCAAAACCTTCGCTTTTCCAGCTGAAGGGTTGGCAGATCGTCATGCTGTCGTCTGCCAGTGCGCAGTCGGGCGCAGAAGGACAGATAATCATGATGGAATCACCGTCAAACTGGAACTCCATATTCTTCAGTTCTTTTTCCATCTCTTCCCACAGGCCGCTTGCGTCAAATTCGAAATGGAACATGGCGTCACTGTCATTCCGTGTACCGAGTTGCGTACTGACTTTGATTTTTTCGCCGTGGCGGAGTACTTCCACCTTCACCTTATCTCCCACGCTATGCTCACGGATGATGGCAATGACTTCGTCGACGCTATGGGTAGATTTCCCGTCAATTTCGGTAATGGTATCACCGGCTTCAAGTCCGGCCGCCTCGGCACAGGTACCCGGAATCACTTCGGTAATCACCGGATGCTTGTCTGTGCCTTCGTTTTCTTTCAGCATAACACCCAGAAAAGCCTCCCCGTTGAGGGAGAAGGAGAGTGAATTCGAACGGCCGCGCCCGGCCCCTTCCGGGCGCGAACTGATGCTCATGTCGAGGTTTTTGGCGTCTTCACCCTTGCCGGTTCTCGACATGCTGATTTGAAAGGACTGGCCTTCCTTCAATTTACCGAACTCGTCGAGAATACCCATTTCCTTGAGCAGTGACTCAATGTCCTGGCCGTCTTCAAGGACAACCTCACGGGTTTCTTCTGTTGTTTCCCCGTGCTCCTGTTTTTGTATCTGGATACGGGCAATATTCTGGGATATGGCAGTAAAGGCAAAGAGGAGGGCCGAAGACAGGGTAACCAGCCGCAGGGTATACATTGATTTCATAGGCATTATTTGCTCAGTAACTTTAAAATGCATAGCGAAAGTACGCTTGCAGGTGCGGAAATGGCTGTTAAACCGTGTGAAGGCTTGTTAATGCTCCCTCAAGTCGGGCCCGCGTGAAAAGGGCAAGGGGGAGGCGGGGTTTATTCTTCAAAAAACCAGAGCATCGTACGCGGTACGAGGTGGACGTCTTTGTAGTAGTGGTGGATGATTTCGTTGTAGCGGTATCCTTGCCGGGCCATGTTGATGGCGCCTTCCTGGCAGAGCCCTACGCCATGGCCGAAGCCTCGACCCATCAGTTTGACCTGTTCACCTTCCACCCTGACCTCAAAGGCCGTGGATTTGAGTTTAAGGTCCTGGCGCAGCGGCACGAGTGGCACCGCGCGCACGCTGTCGATGCGCATCATCTGGCGGATGCCTGCGCTGTCGGTGCACAGGGTGGTGTGTGTGTCGAGGTAATCTTCCCAGTAGGTTTTGGGAATACACTTTTCCCAACGGGCATTGGGCATGGCGACGCAGAAACTATCGGTGCAGCTCACGAGGTAGCCCTCCGGCTTTGACCAAACGGCTTCTGCATTGACGGTTTGACCCCCGCAGTTGCTGTGGAATACGGCCGAAATCAGTCGGATGGAAGGGTCAACCACTACCACATCGCGGGTCATCCAGGCGGCTGCCTCTGCCAGGTCGGTATGCCTGGGCATTCCGTGGTAGACCTGGCAATGGGTGCCGTCGCACAGGGAATGTCCTTCGGTTGCATGCCTTCTCAGGTTGTTGAGCGCGTAGGTGCGGCTGATGACGGCCTGCACCTTGTAGTATTCCAGGGTATGTTCACTGCCGGCCTCTGCCTCAATGACACCGCCCACATACCTCTCCAGGTTGAGCACGTTGACCAGCCGCAGCAACCCTTCTGAGGCCGTGATTTCGAGGTCGCCTTCATACAGCCGTTGGGTCGGTTTGTTGCCGTATACCTGGATCTTGTAGGTGCTGTGTTCACGCCTTGCAACTACCAGCAGCTGCCTGCGGCATTTGAGCGACTTGCCCTTGTGCCAGATGCTGATGCCCTGGGGCGTAGCGTTAACCTCTGCGGCATCGCCGGGCAGCAGCGTAACCGCAGGCAGGGAATCACATACCAGGTCGAGCGACTCGTGTTGAACGGTGAGGGTGACCCGGCTGACTTTCTGCTGACTGAAAAGCCTGACAGTGACCGGAATATCCTGGCTGAGCAGGGAGGTCAGCTTCACAATCAGCAGTATGGACAGCAGGATACGGGCCACGTTCGGAGCGGGATACTAATGGGGTGAACGAAGCTAAGGCCCTAAGGTTGCGCACGGTGCTCAGGAACGGATAATTTTCAACATCTCGCTGGCAGTTCGCGTCGATGCGCCGGTGCCCTGGAGTTTCTCGGCCAGTTCGCGGCAGGCTTTCAGCACAGACGCTCTTGCGTCACCCCCCGGGCAAATGGCCCGCAGCGCATCGGCGAGGTTGGCGGTGGTAAGGTGGTGCTGGATCAGTTCGGTCACGGCCGGCCGGTCAAGAATCAGGTTGACGAGGGAAATGTATTTGACCCGAATCAGCCGCTTGGCAATAAGGTAAGAGACGGTGCCCCCCTTGTAACAGACGACCTGCGGAATACCCAACAGACCGGTTTCCAGCGTGGCGGTGCCGCTGGTGACCAGGGCGGCTTCGGAGGCTGCCAGAAGGGAGTAGGTCTCACCGGCGATGATGGGCACGTTGCGGTTTCCGATGATGCCCTCATAGAGTGACCGGGGTTGCGAAGGGGCGGCAGCCACCACAAACCGGTAGGCGGGAAATTGGTCCATCACAGAAAGCATGACAGGCAGCATGGTCACGATTTCCTGCTTCCGGCTGCCGGGCAGCAGGGCTATGAGCGGTTGTGTGCCGAGGTTGCGTTCGGCACGCAGCGCGGCCGCGGAGTTGACCGGGATGCGGCTGAACTCATCGAGCAGCGGGTGCCCATGGTAACTCACTTCATAGCCGAATTTTTTGTAGAAGTCCTGCTCAAAAGGCAGCACCACAAACATGCGGTCCACATAACGACCGATGGCGTGCACACGGTTTTGTTTCCAGGCCCATACCTGGGGAGAAATGTAGTAGAGTACCTTGATGCCCCGGCTGTGGGCCCAGCGTGCTACGCGGAGGTTGAAGCCCGGATAGTCTATCAGCACAATGGCATCGGGCCTGAACGCGCTGATATCTTCATAACAAAACCGGAAATTGCGCATGATGGTGCCGATGTTCATGAGCACTTCGGTGAAACCCATAAAGGCGAGTTCGCGGTAATGCTTCACGATATCGGCGCCAGCTTCCTTCATACGGTCGCCCCCCCAGGCGCGTACGGTGAGGCCGCCGTCCAGCCCTTTCATGGCCCTCAGCAGGTTGGCCCCGTGCATATCACCGCTGGCCTCGCCTGCAATCATGTAGATTCTGTTTCCCATCTCAGGTTGCTGGTTATGCGTTATGGTGGCAGGCGTTCAGCGACGGGTCGTGCGGTGTGTGATGTTGTTCAAACTCCAGTATCACAGTGTGGCGAATTTTTTCAGTCCGGGTGAGGCACGGTAGCGGTCTTCCCGGTAATGGTGGTAGAGTTTGTCTATGCCGGCTGCGCATGCCTGCCAGCCCAGTTCGTGGCCCCAGGCGATCAGTCCCTTCGGATAGTTGACTCCGCGGGTCATCGCCAGTTCGAGGTCTGTTTCAGAGGCAATGCCGTGGTACAACGCATCGCAGGCCTCGTTGATCAGCATCAGCAGTATGCGTTGGCCGGTATCGGCAAGCAGTTGGGCATTGGATGAGGCTGCGGGTACTGAGGCGCCGGGTGCGTAGTCGTAATAACCCCGTCCCGACTTTCTGCCCAGCCACCCCGCCTCGGTCATGCGCAGTTGGGTGATCGACGGCCGGTAGCGCGGATCGTAATAGGTAGCGCGGTAAACACTTTCGGTCACCAGGTAGTTGACGTCATTGCCTATCAGGTCCATGAGTTCAAACGGCCCCATCCGGAATCCAAGTCCGCGCATGGCCGCATCGACCGTGGGCATGTCTGCCAGTCCTTCCTCCACTACGCGCAGGGCTTCGCCGTAGAAGGGCCTGGCCACGCGGTTGACGATGAATCCTGGTGTGTCTTTGGCCGTCACCGGTACCTTACCCCAAGTCTGCAGCGTTTGCAGCACGGCAGGCAGCAGGGCAGGGTCGGTTTGCAGTCCGGGAATGACTTCCACGAGACTCATCAGCGGGGCCGGATTGAAAAAATGGATGCCCATGACGCGTTCGGGATGTTCGCACGCTGCCGCGAGCGCGGTGATGGAGAGCGATGAAGTATTGGTGGCGATGATGCTGTTTTTGCCCGCGATGCGCGCTGCCTCAGCCATCACCTGTTTTTTGGTTTCGAGGTTTTCCACGATGGCCTCAATGACCCAGTCGCAACCCGCGAGGGACTCGGCCGCGGCTTCAAAACGGATGCGGCCCAGGGTTTCGGCGGCGGAAGTGATTTTCCCTTTTTCCTCCAGTTTGTGCAGCGTGGCGGCAAGGCCTTGCTGCGCCTTGTCGAGGGCCGAACGGTGCAGGTCGTGCAGTATTACCGCTGCACCGGCCATGGCGGCCACCTGGGCGATTCCGGACCCCATGGCCCCGCTGCCAATAATTCCGACTTTCATATCGTTGTAAATTCGGGGCGAAGATGGCGGATAGTTTCCACCTTTTCTACCCCGGTGGGCAAATTCAGATTCATTGGCATGAGTACCTATAGAAAAGCCTCGCACCGCTTGCTTGTCTCCTGCGCAGGGATCTGGCGCTTGATGGGTCTGGCCTTGCTGCTGCCATGGGCTTTTAGCATGGAGGCCCAGAAACCCGCCACCTACCTCAAGCCGGGCGACAAGGCAGCGGCCGCAGGCGACTGGACGATGGCCTATTCGTGCTACGAACAGGCTTTTCTGCTTGATTCTTCCGATTTCGAGATTGGCTGGCGTTATGCGGAGGCAGCGCGCCACATCAAATACTACGACCTGGCCTCACGGCTATACGAAAGACTCTACGAAAAAGACAAGGGCAGGCTGCACCCGGAAGGTCTCTTCTGGCTCGCTTCCATGCAGAAGTTTCAGGGGCGGTATGAAGATGCCCAACGCAATTTCCGGAAGTTTCATAAGAAGCACAAGAAGGCAGACAAGCTGTTGCTGGCGCGCGCGGTGCAGGAGGAACAGAGCGCGCTGTGGGCGCTCAACTACAAAGAAAATGATGATGCGCTGGAAAAGGTCTACGGCGGCTTGCTCGCGTCTGTGCTTACCGACAATTGCCGGTTTACTGCCCTGCGGCCCGTGCGGATGGATGGCGCAATCAACACGGCAGACAGCGAGACCTCACCTTCGGTGCACAACGGCGTGTTTTATTTCTCCCGTCACCAGTCTGGTCGCTGGTCGCTGATGAAGGCCGACATGACGCCCGACGATTCCAACCAGTCATTTTTCCGGTTTT
>DHLU01000084.1:0-3610 GCA_002405435.1 Flavobacteriales bacterium UBA4660 | reverse complement strand
GAGCAGTTTGCCGACTCCTCTTCGGCATCGGTGCAGTACGCCAACGCGGCATGGTATGGCGATACGCTCTGGTGCACGCAGATGGACGCTTCCGGCATTGGCCTGCTGGAGAAGCGCCCCGCATGTGCGCAGCGCTGGCCGGCAGGCGGTGGATCACACTACGATTCGCAGCCCGCTGTAACGGCAACGGCAGACGGATTGCGCCTGTATTTTGTGTCTGACCGTGCGGGCGGAATCGGTGGACTCGACATCTGGTTCAGCGATAACCGCAACGGTGTATGGGCCGCGCCGCGAAACGCCGGTGATGTTGTCAACACACCCGGAGACGAATTGTCGCCGTTTGCCCTCGGCGGATATCTTTTTTTCAGCAGCGACTGGCACGAAGGTTTTGGCGGACTCGATGTTTTTTGTGCGGCTGACCTGGGCGGCGTATTCGATAAACCGCTGAACCTGGGGAAGTCGGTCAACTCACCCCAACACGATATGTTTTTCTGGACAGATCCGGTTTCGGGCCGGTATTTTTTTAGTTCCAACCGCGAGGGGGCCACAGGCAGCGTCGAAGGGGCCTATTGCTGCCATGACCTGTATGGTGGCATCATTGAGGCAGACTGCAGCGAAATCGCCGAGGACAAACTCGAGGTGCTGATGGATGAATTGCCGGTGAAACTGTATTTCCACAACGATGAGCCCAATCCGGATTCGTGGGATACCACCAGTACCGTGAGTTATTCAGATGCCTTTGCCTCGTACCTGGCGCTGGTGCCCCAGTACGAAAAGGAGAATGCACGCGGACTTGAAGGCGATGCCCGCGAGGGTATGTTGTCGGTGACCCGCGACTTTTTTGACCTGCACGTGAAGAAGGGCATGGCTGATTTGGAGCGGTTCGCACCCTTGCTGCTCGACGAACTCAACCAGGGCAAACACATCCGACTGTCGGTGCGCGGTTTCGCCAGTCCGCGCGCGCAGACCGACTATAATGTCAACCTCACCCGACGCCGCATCGCCAGCCTGATCAATTACCTCTCCTTCACGTTGGGCGGAGCCATCAAGCCCTATCTCGACGGCACAGCAGCCAACGGGGGAAAATTGGAAGTGGAGCAACTGCCGTTTGGTGAGTACCGCTCAGACAAACGGGTGAGCGATGACCTCGTGAACGAACGTGCTTCTATCTACAGCCGGGGTGCGTGTATGGAACGCAAGATTGAAATTGAACTGGTAACCCTGTTGCCGCCCGTAGTGAAACCTGAACTGGTCTATCCGCCTGTCTATCAGCTGGGAACCATTCGGGGAGACAGTATCATTACCTTCGAAATTCCGCTTACCAACCCCACCGCACTTCCGGTGCAGATTGACCATGTGGCGGCTTCGTGCGGTTGCACTACGCCCGTGCTGGAAAGAAGTATCTTAGCGCCCGGAGAGACCATCCGTATGACGGTGGGTTTTGATCCCCGCGACCGGCAGGGTGAGCAGCACAAAGAGGTATACCTTTTCATTCGCGGCGAAATCGAACCAAGGGTTGTCCTCATTGAGGGCGTGGTAGAGTGACAAAGGCTTCAATAGCCCGAAAATTGAGTAAGGAATACATGCTATAGAATCATGTTACATAGGTATAAAACACATCTTTTGTTTCTGGTACTCTGTCTGATGTTGCCAAACGGCTTGATTCAAGCGCAGTTGACCCTGGTGAGCGATGGTACCTGGAAAGTGGCTACTGAGTTTGCCGCCGGCTGGAATACACCCGACTTTGATGATTCGAACTGGGAAATCTCCACCTCGCCGGCGCCGCTAGCCGGCATAACGCCCATAGTGCCCGGATCGCAAAGCATGTGGTGGGAAGACAACACGCCGCTGCAGGCCTATTTCCGGAAGACCTTCACCCTGGTCAATCCGTTTGTGGATGCCACTGCGCAGATTTCCGCCGACAATGAGTTTGAGCTCTACGTCAACGGCGAACTAGTCGGTGCCGGTGATGACCTGTTTTCCATTTATACCTATGATATCTCGCAATACCTCATTTGCGGCACGAATGTGATAGCCATCAAGGGCATAGAGTATGTGCCCGATACGCCGAGCATTATGTCGTTTAAGGCCGTCATCGATGCCGGCGAGGGTTTTTCCGAGGTGGAAGCCGTTATATGTGCAGGAGATACCTACCTGCTGCCCGGAGGCGCAATAGCTACGGAGGCGGGCTTTTATACGGATACCCTGCAGTCTGTTTATGGCTGCGATAGTGTGGTAGTGACTAACCTGATGGTTTCCGATATCGCACTGAACGCGTTTGGTGATGCCGTAATCTGCAAGGGGGAGTCGGTGCAACTGGGTGCCACCGGCGGAGACTACTATCTCTGGCAGCCCGCAGTGGGGCTTAGCGATTCGACCGCGGCCAATCCGGTGGCCAGTCCGGTGGTGACCACTGCCTATACCGTAACGGCCTTTGCGCCTTCGCAGAACATGATTACCAATGCCGATTTTGAAGACGGCAATGCGGGCTTCACTTCCAGTTACACCTTTCAGCTTCCGCCCAACACGGGGGAGGCGCAGTACCTGGTTGGCCCCAATGCCCAGTTGTGGAATATCAATATGCAGGCCTGCGGTGACCATACCACGGGTATCGGAAACATGCTGCTGGTGAACGGCGCCACGACCCCCAACGAATCAGTATGGTGCCAGACGGTTGCGGTGCAGCCCGGCCGCGACTATGCCTTCAGCACCTGGCTGCAGACGCTCAATGCGGCCAATCCTGCCGTGCTCCAGTTTTCTATCAACGGCGTGCTGCTGGGTGCATCCTTTGAAGCCAGTCAGACACCCTGCGTTTGGACGGAGTTTTACGCCTTGTGGAATTCGGGAACGAATACCACCGCGGAGATTTGCATCGTAAACCAAAATGTGATTGCGAGCGGAAATGATTTCGCGCTGGATGACATTTCGTTTACTATGCTGTGCTCAGAAACGGAAACTGTGACGGTTACCGTCAATAACCCCCAGCCCGTATTGCTCGATGCCGAGGCCTGTGAGGGCGAACCCTTTGTATTGCCCGATGGCGTGCCGGTGACGGAATCCGGCGTCTATACCGATACGCTTCTTACCACGCTCGGATGCGACAGCATCGTAATCACTACCCTGGTGTTTGACGATTGCATCCTGGATTTTTCCGACTGCACGGTGCATGCCCCCAATATTTTTTCTCCGAACCGCGACGCCCGCAACGACCAGTTTTATCCCACCCTATCCTGTGAAACCGAGTCGTATGCGCTGCAGGTGTTCAACCGCTGGGGTGACCTGGTATTCAGTGCCGCCGACCCCGCAGAAAAGTGGAACGGTACCCGGGACGGAAATCCCTGCGAAGACGGGGTGTATTTTTACGTTATTGTCTGCGCTTTTTCACCGCAGGTCGAGCGGCGCCTTAGTGGCTATGTCACCCTTGTGCGGTGAGGTTGTTTTGCTTGGTGCACATTTTGTGGCTTTGTTTGACCCTTTTTGTCAGAGGGAGGGATAATTCTTAGGACCGAGTATGCATTTATTTTTTTCTTGTAGAATCAATGCTGTTAGTGCCGGCAGGTATTTGTAATCGGTATCTTTGGCAAGTAAATATTAAATACATTTTTATATG
>DHLU01000058.1:1698-5382 GCA_002405435.1 Flavobacteriales bacterium UBA4660 | reverse complement strand
GGCGAGAAGGGTACAGATGGGAAGGCTGTGATTCATGAGATACGCAGTTTCTTCCCCTTCTGGTGCTGGTGTACTGTCAACAAGATCAGCTAACAGGCATTTTGGGAAGATCAGTTTACAGACCGGGACCTTGTGCCCCTATCCTCTCAACCCTGTACCCTGAACCATTGAAGCGCCTCCAGGCGACCGCCACGAACGGGTTACTCGAGCATTTTATCGAGTGCTTCGCGGTCATACACTTTGCCTTTCAATACTACCGCACTGATGTCTGACGTGTGGGCAATGTTTTCAAGTGGGTTGTGGGTTAACAATACCAGCGAAGCGAGTTTTCCCGGTTCTACACGGCCAAAGTCATTGCCCAGGCCAAGGAACTCCGCGGCACCCCAGGTTGCCATTTTAAGAATTTCTTTGTCGGGAATGCCGCAGTCCTTCATGAGGTAAAGTTCTTTATGCAGCGCAAAGCCCGGGTACACACAAGGGTTTATGGCGTCGGTGCCGGGCAGCAGGGGCACGCCGGACTGGTAAAGCAGCCGGGTGATTTTTTTCAGGTTTTCATACTTGCGCCTCGCCATGGCCTTGAAGGTGGAATCTTTCTGGCGGAAGGAATCGAGGCTTCCGAACCAAAAAACCCGCACATCTTCGCTGAACTTAGCGCTGATGCCGTCTTCTTCAAACTTCTCGTCGGGATACAGGTAGTTGTGCTACTCCGTCAAGGTAGGCACCACGTGGGTGTTGTTTTTTTTGAGCACCGAAAAATTGCCGGCGGCATAGGCCGAGTCTATCGCCAGCGTGGCCAGATCATCTGTAAGCATAACTGCCTTAAACCAGTCGTTACCGAAGTCTTCGGTGAAAAGGGAATCTCGGGTGCACAGATCCGGAATGCCAAGCAGGTGCTCAAAACTTTTCTGTCCGGCGTCTGAAGCTTCCAGCGCAGTCACTTCCATGGGAACATGTCCCTGTATGGTGAGGTTTCTTTTCGCGGCCTCTTTTGCCAGTACGAAGTAAAGGTCGCGCGGTATCTTGTTATACACCTTGATGAAATCCGATCCTTCCTGCTGCAATGTGTCAAGAATAGGACCGATGTCTTCCTTGCTGTCGAGCACCAGCCAGTCCGGGAAGGAAGGGTTGGGGCCTTCCACAACCCTTCCGGCAGCCACGTAGTGCGGACCGGGCAGCAGGCCGGCCGTAATGCTGTCGTTCAGCGGCGTGATCAGGTCCATCGGCGTATACATATTCCTGACGCCGAGAATGCCGTTTCCGATGTAGTAGCTGGAGAAGTGCTTGTCCCAAAAGTTGTGCGTATGCATATCCCAAAGCCCCGGAATGAGAAATTTGTCTCTGCCGTCTATCACCAGCGGAGCGGTGTAATCTTCTGCACGTTGGCCTATGGCCAAAATGCGGTCACCCTTGATCAGCACAGACTGGTCAGGTAAAACAGTGCCGTGGAAGGTGTCAATTACGTTCACATGCACAATAAGTGCATCACCTGAGACAGGTTCAGCGGCGCATCCTGAGAGCAATACACACAACAGCGCCGACAACATCGCAAGAGGAGAGCGGTTCATAGCAGTAAGCGATTAAGGTAAGCAAATGTACGCTGATATTTTTGATGTGGTGCAGGTGCTGTTTTTTACTGACCTGTGCACGCGAACAACGGACCCGGCAGGGCAAGCGGTCATGGAGTCAGTGACAGCATGACGGCCGTATCTTTACGCCGTTCTGTGGGCGGATTCCCCGCGCTCAAGACCGACTACCGGTTGACTTACTTCTGATATGCAACACTGCCATGATTACGATTGACAATTATCTCGATCCCCACTACATCCACCGCAGCAATTGGCTGCGGGCAGCGGTGCTTGGGGCCAACGATGGCATTATCTCTATATCGAGCCTCGCCATCGGCGTGGCAGCGGCCAGCACCGAGCGCGAGCCCATCGTGCTCGCTGCGGTGGCCGGACTGGTGGCCGGCGCCCTCTCGATGGCGGCGGGAGAATATGTTTCGGTCAGTTCTCAGACCGATACTGAAAAGGCCGATATTGAAAGGGAAATCGAGGAACTGCGCGATATGCCGCAACAGGAGTTGGAGATTCTGGCGCAGATCTATGAGCGCAGGGGACTGAAGAAGGAAACGGCCATGCAGGTCGCCATTGAACTGACCGAGAAGGATGCCCTCGGCACCCATATCCGCGATGAACTGGGTATTAATGAAGTGAGTCAGGCAAAGCCCATTCAGGCTGCACTGGCATCAGGAGCCTCTTTTTCGCTGGGTGGAGCGTTGCCCGTGCTTGTGGTGTTGTTTGCAGAAGTGGCCGGCATGGAATACTGGCTCTACGGCTTCACCCTGGTCTTTTTGATTGTACTGGGGATCGTAGCCGCCAGAACCGGTGGATCTCCCGTACTGAAAGCCATTATGCGCATCACGATCTGGGGTACACTGGCCATGGGCTTGTCGGCCCTCGTCGGCTATGCCTTCGGGGTAGGGGCTGTGCACTGAGCCATCGGTCACCCTGCACAAATGTTAGTGCAGGCACTGACACACCTCATAGGGCTTGCGCAGGGTAACGTATTCTTTTGGGTGTAGCATCTCTCATGTATGCGCCCTCCCATGAAACAGCCTCTTTTGACTGTCTGCAGCCTGTCGTACTTCCCTCTGATGGTGTTGTTTGTGCTCGCCTCTGCAGTGTCCGGTGGACAAATTCCCAACCACGGTTTTGAATCCTGGACTGCCTCCGGTAACGCACTCAATCCTGACGGCTGGTGGTCGTCCAACGACTCGGTGAGTTCTTCCGGTTCCTATTTTCCCATTACCCGTTCAGCAGACCACTATCCTGAGGGCGCAGGCAGTTACTCCATACGCATCGCCAACAACACCGCGCTGTTGCCTGCATGGGGTGCCATGGGTATTGCGTGGACGGGAGCATGGGAGGGCAATGATGCACCGGCATTTCCGCTGGAGGGGCATCCGGTATCGCTTTGTGGATATTACAAATTCGTATCGGAAAATGGTGATGTCTTTCGGATTTTTATCGCGCTTTACCACAACGGCACCGAGGTGACGCAGGCTGAATGGATGAATACCGAAGACACCGGCGGATGGGCTTCCTTTGTGCTTCCCTTTCCCGAATATACCGAAGCGGACAGCGCGCGGATTATGCTCTCCGCCTTTGACGCCGACAACTTTGAAGTTCAGGGAAATTCCGTGCTGTACGTCGATAACCTGAGTTTTGACCAATTGATAACCGCTACACCGGAGTCAGCGGAACGGGCAGACGGTATGGCGGTTTATCCGAATCCGGCCCGGGACGTGGTATGCGTCAAAACTGTCACGCCTCCCGCCCGCGGCGCTGTCCTGCAGGTGTTTGATGCGGCAGGCAGGTGCGTGGTCACGCGGGCTTGCACAACCGGCCTCACGGTTTTGCCTTTGGAGGGCTGGGCTGCGGGCACTTACGTGGTCACTGTGCAAACGGGCGACCGGGTGATGCGCCAGGTGCTGCAGGTAAACCGGTGAAAATGGGGATGCCGGCCTCCGGTGTGGCTACAAGAGCATCACCCGGAATGAATATACCCACAGAAAAAACAATCCATGCGTAATCCACTCACTGCCATCATCATGTTTATAGCCTTGAGCATGTTGCCCGCGGGCAAAACAACCGCCCAGCCCCTTGAGCCCGTGCCCTATGTCGA
>DHLU01000058.1:0-1600 GCA_002405435.1 Flavobacteriales bacterium UBA4660 | reverse complement strand
GTTGCCCGCGGGCAAAACAAAAGCCCAGCCCCTTGAGACCGTGCCCTATGTCGATTTGTCGCGCTATGCGGGCACCTGGTACGAGATCGCCAGCTATCCCCAACGCTTTCAGCGCGGATGCCATTGCACCACGGCCACCTATACACTGAGTGTGAAGGGCTATGTGGTGGTGGAAAACCGCTGCCGTCGCGACAGCACGAGCGGTCCTGTTTCGTTCATCAGGGGCAAGGCCTTCGTAGAAAAAAATTCGGGCAATGCCCGGCTGAAGGTTCAATTTTTCTGGCCCTTTCGCGGCCGCTACTGGATTATTGACCTCGCTCCCGACTATAGCTACGCCGTGGTGGGCCATCCCGGCCGGGAATACCTCTGGATTCTCTCGCGGACACCGGCCATGGACCCGGCCGTCTATGCCCGGGTGGTGGAAAGAATCAGGCAACAAGGCTACGATCCGGCACGTCTGGTGAAAACCGTTCAATGCCCGTAGCGGATCGCGATGGCTTTTGCCGGTTTGTCTATCTTCACCCCCTAAATTGATCGGTGTATGACCATTTTGCGCGGATTTACGGGCATGCTTTTTTTGGTGGCCATCTGCTGGTTGCTCTCCAACAACCGCAAGCGCATTTCGTGGCGGGTGGTCTATGCAGGCCTCGCGCTGCAGTTGGTTCTCGCCGTCCTGGTGCTCAATCCATGGAAGTTGGCCTTGTTTGAACCTTTTGCGGTAGCTTTCGATTATATCGCGCGGGCTTTTGTAAAGGTCACGTCATTTTCGGCCAATGGTGTCGATTTTCTTCTCGGTGGCTTCGTTGACGGGAAGGTCGATAATGCTTTTTTCAATTTCGCCTTCCGGGTGCTGCCCACGGTAATCTTCTTCTCGGCCTTTACCTCCCTGATGTATTATCTCGGTGTGCTGCAGAAGGTGGTTTATGCCTTCGCCTGGATCATGCAGCGCACGCTGAAGATATCGGGCGCAGAAAGCCTGGCTGCGGCGGGCAATGTTTTTCTCGGACAAACCGAAGCCCCTCTGCTGGTAAGGCCATACCTCGACGGCATGACGCGTTCTGAGACGCTCTGTTTGATGACCGGCGGCATGGCGACCATTGCCGGTGGTGTGATGGCGGCCTATATCGCCTTCCTGGGTGGTCCGGATCCGGCACAGCAGATCATGTTTGCCAAACATCTGCTCACCGCCTCGCTCATGAGCGCACCGGCAGCGATTGTGGCGGCCAAGATGATTCTGCCCGAGACGGAGCAATACAACAAGGAGATGCGCGTGTCGAAAGAACGCATCGGATCGAATGTGCTGGAAGCGGTAGCCAATGGTACCACAGACGGGCTGAAGCTTGCCGTCAATGTCGGTGCTATGCTGCTCGTCTTTACGGCCTTCATGTACTTCCTCAATTACATACTGCTGAAGACCGGCAGTGTGGGCGGCATCAATACATGGATAGCGCTCAACACCCCGTTTAAAGAACTTTCTTTCCAGATGATACTCGGCTATGCTTTTGCACCGGTGGCATGGATGATTGGCGTGTCTACGCAGGATATCATGATGGTGGGGCAGCTGCTGGGTGAAAAAACGATTCTCAATGAGTTTTCTGCC
>DHLU01000013.1:7722-8853 GCA_002405435.1 Flavobacteriales bacterium UBA4660 | reverse complement strand
GAGCAAAAACGCGGCGGACCGCAGCACATGTTCCGGGCCGTGACTGCATGGCCCCCGCCTGTGCGGGACATGGCCGGCAGCGGACTGCCGGGCGGTTGTGCCGCATCCGGTGAAGTAAATCTCGCTCTACCTTCGCAGCAAAATAGTGGTATGGAAAATTTTGATGTAGTCATTATCGGTTCCGGGCCCGGCGGCTACGTGTGCGCGATCCGGTGCGCCCAACTGGGCATGAAAACAGCCCTTATTGAACGGTACAATGCCCTCGGCGGCACCTGTCTCAATGTAGGCTGCATTCCCTCCAAGGCACTGCTTGATTCCAGTGAGCACTACCACCAGGCCGTGCACAATTTCGGAGAGCACGGAATCGAACTTAAATCAGCCCCAAAGGTGAACCTCGGGCAGATGATCAAGCGCAAAGCCGGCGTGGTTGAACAGACCGTGAAGGGCATTGAATTCCTGATGAAAAAAAACAAGATCACGGTATTTCACGGACATGGATCCTTCGTGGATGCACGGACGGTATCCATCGCCGGTGCCGACGGCAACACCACCTTGGTTAGTGCGCCGAAGATGGTCATCGCCACGGGCAGTAAACCGGCCTCACTGCCTTTTATCTCAATCGATAAGAAGCGCATCATCACGAGCACAGAAGCACTCGAGCTTAAGGAAGTGCCCAAACACCTGATCATCATTGGCGGCGGTGTAATCGGACTTGAGTTGGGCAGTGTATATGGAAGGCTCGGCAGCAAAGTCAGTGTGGTTGAATTTATGGACAGCATCATTCCTACCATGGACCGCAGCCTGGGCAAGGAACTTCAGCGCGTGCTGAAGAAAGCGGGATTTGATTTTTACATGAGCCATAAAGTCAAGGAAGTAACTGCCAAGGGCAAGTCCGTTACGGTCAAGGCAGACAGCAAGTCTGGAGAAGAACTGGTACTGGAAGGCGATTACTGCCTGGTGGCGGTAGGGCGCCGGCCCTACACCGATAACCTAGGCCTCGACAAGGCCGGAGTTGCGGTAGACGAGCGCGGCAAGGTGGTGGTAAATGATCACCTCGAAACGCAGGTTCCGGGCATTTATGCCATCGGCGATGTGGTGCGCGGAGCTATGCTCGCCCACAAGGCCGAGGAA
>DHLU01000013.1:7231-7612 GCA_002405435.1 Flavobacteriales bacterium UBA4660 | reverse complement strand
GCTCGCCCACAAGGCCGAGGAAGAAGGTGTTTATGTCGCCGAAGTCATCGCCGGCCAAAAGCCCCACATTGCCTACCACCTGATTCCCGGCGTGGTATATACCTGGCCCGAGGTGGCCAGCACGGGTTACACTGAAGAACAATTGAAGGAAAAGGGCATTACCTACAAGGTGGGAAACTTTCCGTTCCGGGCCAGCGGCCGGGCGCGTGCCAGCATGGACATCGACGGATTCATTAAAGTGCTGGCCCATGCCGAGACCGATGAAATTCTCGGCGTGCACATGATTGGTCCGCGTGTTGCCGACCTGATTGCCGAAGCAGTAGTAGCCATGGAATTCCGGGCGAGTGCCGAAGACATTGGCCGGATTTCTCATGGCCAAGG
>DHLU01000013.1:3509-7115 GCA_002405435.1 Flavobacteriales bacterium UBA4660 | reverse complement strand
GACATTGGCCGGATTTCTCATGCCCACCCCACCTTCACGGAGAGCTTCAAGGAAGCCGCACTCGACGCTACCGGCAAACGCGCCCTGCATTCGTAAAGCAACGAGGTGGCACAACCATCACCCAGCGACAGTCTGTTTTACCTCTGTGGCCGGCCCGAGCACGAGGGCGACCTGCTGGCTGCGGGTGAAGAGGCCGTGTTGGAGATCCATACTCCGGATGCCGGAATCCCCGCGCGCATTTCCGATTTTGTTCAACAGCATCGCACCTATGTTTTTGCTGTTTTCAGCTATGACCTCAGGCACAGCATTGAGCCGGGCGGTGATGTACGCGCAGACCGCATGAGTGCGCCGCTCGTCAGGCTCGTAGTGCCTCGCCACATCGCGCGGCGCAGACTGCAGCAGTGGGAAATCATCAGGGGCGATCAAGATGCGCTCAGGCCCTGGATCGCCCGGTTTACGCAAGAAGAAGAAGACATTCCGTCTCCGGGTATACGGCTCGAACCATCACGTACCCGTGCGCAATACCTTGACGATGTGGGCCAACTGCTGCAGCACATCCAGCGGGGTGATATCTACGAAGTCAACTACTGCATGGAATGGTTTGCAGAGGCCTTACTTCCCGACCCTGCCGGACTCTTCAAAAGACTACAGCAACGCGCTGCTGCGCCCATGGCGGCCTATGTGTCATGGGGGCCATTTCACCTGCTGTGTGCTTCACCCGAGCGGTTTCTGAAAAAGACAGGTGACCAGCTGATCAGCCAGCCCATCAAAGGGACCATGCGGCGCGGTGTTGACATGACGGAAGATGCGCATCTGATAAAGATGCTGAAAGAGAACCCCAAGGAGCGCAGCGAGAACATTATGATTACCGACCTCGTGCGCAACGATTTGTCTCGGGTGGCGCGGCCGGGCAGCGTGGCCGTCGAAGAACTATGCGGAATCTACACCTACCCCACTGTGCACCAGATGATTTCCACCGTGCGCTGCACACTTGACGATCACGCGGATCTCGCCGCCATCCTCCGCGCCACCTTTCCGATGGGTTCCATGACTGGTGCTCCGAAAATAAAGGCCATGGAACTGATAGACCGCTTTGAGCCCGGCGCGCGCGGACTGTACAGCGGCAGCATCGGTTACTTCACCCCAGAGGGCGACTTCGACCTCAACGTGGTCATACGCACCGTGTTTTGCAACAACGCCATTCCGCGTATTTCTTGCTGGGCGGGCAGCGCCATCACCGCCGGCTGCGACCCGGCGCGGGAGTATGAAGAATGCCTGCTCAAGTCGAGGGCCCTGCGGCAGCTGCTCTCCGGCACTACCTTGCAACCATGATCGATTTCCGGCCTTATTTTAACCGGTATTTTCCCGGGGGCATTCCACCGCTGCTCGTAGCCATGAGCGGAGGCCGCGACAGCACCGTGCTGGCTCACGGGTTATGGCGCGCAAACATTCCCTTTGAAGCCGCTCATGTGAATTACCGGCTACGCAGCGAAGACAGTGACCTGGACGAGTCGTTTGTAGCCTCCTGGTGCCGGGAAAGAGGCATCGCGCTGCACGTGCGAAGGCTCGACGACGCGGAGGTGGACGCCCTGCGCACCTCAGCCACACAGGAACAGGCCCGAGACCTGCGCTATGGCTGGTTTGGCGCATTGCGCGCGGAGCGCGGACTGCAGTACGTGGTGGTGGCTCACCATGCAGGAGATCAGGCAGAGTCAGTGTTATTTCATTTTGTACGCGGCAGCGGCTGGCGCGGATTGTCGGGCATGAGAGCCCTGCGGGAAGCGGTGCTCAGGCCCCTGTTGTCAACTGACCCTGACGATATCGCCGCGTATGCGCATGAGCACGGACTGACGTGGCGCGAAGACGCATCCAACGAGACATCGGATTACAGCCGTAACCTGATCCGGCATGAGATTATGCCGCTGCTCAGACAACTTAACCCTGGTATCACCGCGACCCTTGTGCGGCAGGCAGAAATCTTCCGTGACTATGAAACCTGGTCGGGTGCGCTGCTGGCCGAGGCCCTCGCAGGCGCGCTGACCGAACGCGGACAACGGGAAGTGCTGCCCATCGGGCACCTCATGGCCCATCCTGCCCCGCGGCTGTTGTTGTGGACCTGGCTCGGACAACATGGCTGGCCTGCGGGCGCCATCGCCGCAGCCTATGAACTGGCAGAAAGCCAGCCCGGACGCAGGGTGGACTACGGCGGCCGGCAGCTGGTCAGAGACCGGGATGCCCTCGTACTGGAGGCGCATAAGATTTTAGGAATCCAACCTACCTGGATTCACGAGGAAACCCAATTGTTAACTTTTCCCATCATACTGCACATCAGCCGGGTAGAAAAACCCTTTGCGCTGCCGGTAGATCCCCGCCAGGCATTGCTCGATCTCGGGCGGCTTAGTTTTCCCCTGCTGCTGCGGCCCTGGCGTGATGGAGACCGCTTTGTGCCCCTGGGCATGACCGGCAGCCAGAAAATCAGTGACTTCCTCATCCAGCAAAAGGTTCCGGTTACCGAAAAGCCCGCCGTTCTTGTGCTGGAAAGTGGCAACCGGATTGCCTGGGTGGTAGGTTACCGGATCAGCGACGAATACAAGGTTACGCTGTCTACGGCCGCTGCCCTGTCGCTCCGCATCGAACCAATGAAACCCTTTTAGGGATTGCTGCGTTACAGGGCATACAACCTGATTTTACGTATTTATGACCATGTTCACGCTTTCTACGGCAGAAGATGCTGCTGCCATTTCCAATATGAATTTCAAATCTGAAGACGTACTGGCTACACCGATTCAGCGCATCAGGCGCCGCGCCGGTTTGCTCAAGGCGGTGGCATTGGAATCGATCAGCCGGGAAGCAGTGATTCTGACCCTGGAAGACCACAATTCCGTCAGGAAGGTGCGTTCGCGCATTATCGCTACGGGCGACGAGCAGGTCCTGCTTGAGAAAGGGATTGTGATACCTGTTCGGTCAATTTGCACAATTGAATTCAAGTCTTAATACCCGGTGCATTGCCTCCGGTGGTTGATCACCACGGCCCCCTTCCCTGTGAGCGGGGCTTTTTTATGCCGTATCGTCATGCAATGCAAGCCCGCATCTGCAGAGGGAACCAATTGGGTTGAGCCTCGGCACAATTAGATAATTTTAACCGGCGCCTCCACCCCCGACGGCCCAGTGAAAATCCAAGGGGCGGAGCGTTTACTTCGCTCTTTGAGACGGAGGCGAAACTACCTTTGGCATCACTTTATGATATACCGCACGATGAAGAGATTATTTGCGTCACTGGCGCTTGTGTTATCCGGTTCCCTTGCAATCGGACAAATCGTAGATCCCGTTCAGTGGAAATTCACCGGCAAGTTGCTGAGTGAAACCGAGGCTGAGATTACCGCGTCAGCCACCATTGAAGACAAGTGGCATGTATACGCGCTGAAGGTTTCGGCCGACCCCAATGCCTCAGGTCCAATACCGACCTCACTCCGGCTGGATGCATCCGCCCGGTATACGCCTGTGGGTAAAGTGACCGAAGGCAAGTATATCACACACCATGATCCGAATTTCGACATGGACCTCAATTACTTTGAGCAGTCAGCGACCTATAAGCAAAAAATCAAA
>DHLU01000013.1:0-3404 GCA_002405435.1 Flavobacteriales bacterium UBA4660 | reverse complement strand
TTGAGCAGTCAGCGACCTTTAAGCAAAAAATCAAATTCAACGGCCCCCTGCCGCTTGAAGTTAAGGGCGTGCTCGAGTACATGGCGTGCGATGACTCCAAGTGCATTTTCCCGGCGCCGATGCCATTTACCGTTGTGCTGAAACCTCTTTCCGAAGCAGACAAGTGTAACGAAAAGGCAACCGAGGCTGCTGTTGAAGCGCCTACGGAAGCAGAGGATGCACCCGTAGAAGGCATTAAGAAGCCTGTGCGCTGGCAAGCTTCCATTGAAGGGAAGGGCAACAACGGGTATGTGCTGTCGATGACGGCCATTATGGAAGCAGGCTGGCATATCTATGCTCAGGTGCTTCCCCGCAACGATGGTCCGGTGGCAACATCTTTTTCATTTGACTCCATTCCCGGACTTGCTTTCAGCGGCAAGGTGAAGGAAGGGAAACCTAAGAAGGAGTATGATCCAAATTATATGATGGATCTCTTCTACTTTGAAGGGGAAGCGACCTTCGTGCAGGAGGTTACTTTTTCCGGTACCCCTTCGGTGATCAATGGCGCCGTGAAATTTATGGCCTGCAATGCCGAGGGATGCCTTCCACCCAAAACCGTTCGTTTTGTGTTTGATCCTGCCGGCTTAACGGCATCCGTTGTTACCGGCGAACAGACACAGGCGCAAGCAGTCACTTCGGATACATCCGGACACAAGTTTCAGTACTTCAAGCCCGGAATAGACAAAGACAATCCCTTTGTTGCCGATTGTTCTATTTCGCTCAGTGCGCAGGAGAAGGGGGGTACCTTATGGGAAATTTTTATTCTCGGATTTATCGGAGGCCTACTCGCCCTGCTCACGCCCTGCGTGTTTCCGATGGTTCCCCTGACGGTAACCTTTTTCACCAAAGGAAGCAACAACCGCAAGCGGGGTGTGCGGAATGCGGTGATCTTCGGCATTTTTGTATTGCTGATCTACTTACTCTTCAGCCTGCCCTTTCACCTCATCGAAAGCATCCACGAAAACATTTTTAACGAGATTTCCACCAATGTCTCATTGAATATATTCTTCTTTGTCACTTTCGTGGTGTTTGCCATTTCGTTTTTCGGTTACTTCGAAATTACGCTGCCCAGCAGCATTGCCAACCGGGCCGACAAGCAGTCGAATACCGGCGGAATTATCGGCGCTTTTTTTATGGCCCTTACGCTGGCCATCGTGTCTTTCTCGTGCACAGGACCGATTTTAGGTTCGCTGCTGGCCAGCTCGCTGAGCACTGATGGCGGTGCCATGCAACTGTCGGCGGGTATGGCCGGATTTGGTCTCGCCCTGGGCATTCCCTTTGCCATCTTTGCCATGTTTCCCAGCTGGATGCAGGCCCTGCCCAAATCAGGCGGCTGGCTCAACTCGGTGAAGGTGGTGCTGGCGTTTCTTGAAGTTGCCGCAGCGCTCAAATTCTTCTCCAATGCCGACCTGGTGACGCGCTGGGGTCTGCTCAAGTACGAAGTATTTATGGGGCTCTGGATTCTTGTCTCCGCCGGCATTGTGCTCTATCTGCTGGGCTTCATCCGCTTTCCCCACGACAGCAAACTCAAAAAACGCTCTGTGCCGCGCATGGCCTTCGCAGTACTGTTTACCGTGGTTACAGTCTATCTCTGCTCCGGATTCAGGTACAACGAAAACACGGGTACCTACCATTCGCTTCCCCTGTTGAGCGGACTGGCGCCACCCGTAGGTTATAGCTGGATTTATCCCAAGGAATGTCCGCATAACCTCAACTGCGAGCACGACTATGAAAAGGCGCTGGCGCGCGCACGGGCCGAAAACAAGCCGCTGTTCATTGATTTTACGGGTTATGCCTGCGTTAATTGCCGCAAGGTGGAAGAACACATCTGGATTGATCCGGCCGTGTTGTCAATTCTTGACGAAGAAGTGATTGTAGTCTCCCTGCATGTTGACGACAGGGTGGCACTGCCCGACAGCCTGAAGGAAACCGTGACCAGCGCACGCAGACAAGGCACCCGCGACATCGTAACCTGGGGTGACCGCTGGTCGGTATTTCAGATTGAAACCTTTGTGAGCAATTCGCAGCCGTATTACTGTTTGGTAACCCCGGATGAAACCCTGCTGACCCGTCCTATCGGCTATTCGCCTGATCTGACGGCAGAGAAATACGAACAATGGCTTAGGTGCGGCCTGGATGGGTTCAGGCAATACAGCGAAAAGTAAACGGCACCACCCATGAACAGCCGCGGTTTTCGCTGCCTGCCTTTGACCCGTTCGGATGTGAGCCGAAACACGACTATGCGATGAAAAAACTACTCATCATCAACGGCCACCCAGACAAGGAAAGTTTCTGCTACGCGCTGTCGGCGGCCTTTATGTCCGGCATTGACAGCAACCGGTGGAGCATCGAAACCCTGCACCTGACCGACCTGGAATTTGATCCCGTGCTGGCTTACGGATACCGCAAGCGGATTGAACTAGAGCCTGATCTTGCGGATGGCCTTGAGAAGATCAAAGCCGCTGACCACCTCGTATGGGTCTTTCCAATGTGGTGGTATAGTTTACCCGCATTGCTCAAAGGGTTTATCGACCGCACCTTCCTGCCCGGCATTGCGTTCGCATTCAAAGCGGGCAAGGCATTTCCCGAAAAATACTGGAAAGGAAAAAGCGCGCATATCATCATGACCTCAGATACACCGCGCTGGTATGATTATTTATTTATGGGCAGTCCGGCCCTGAACCAGTTCAGGAAAGGCACCCTGCAGTTCTGCGGCATCAACCCGGTAAAGGTCACCTACATCGCGCCTATGCGCAATTGCAGCGAGGCATTCAGAAACAAGTGGTTGAGCAAGGTAAAGCTGCTGGCACAACACACGTGAGCGTATGTGGCATGCGATCCATCCTATTCACCCCCTGTCGGCTGCAACACTTGCGCTCATCTGTTTCATCGTTCGATCCGACACACCCAATATAATACCGTGAAGAAAATTCTCACTGCAGCGCTCTCGCTGTTTTACGGACTCTTTTCCGCCGGCCAGTACACAGACAGGAATGCAGCGCTTCAAAAGATTGTAGACAAAACCGTCAACAGCAGAAAGGTATACGGGGCGTGCTTTGCTGTGAAAAAAGACGGCTTTATGTGGGAAGGTTCTGCCGGAGACCTGCAAGTGGCACAACCCTTCTTCATTGCCAGCACGACCAAGCTGTTTACCACTGCACTGGTTATGCAACTCAGGGCAGAGGGCAAGCTGACCCTTGAAGACCCGGTATACAAATTCCTGCCCGCGGAGATTTGCCAGGCACTGCACATTTACAAGGGCAAGGATTACTCCCGGGAAATAAACATCAGGCAATTACTCTCCCATACGTCCGGCCTGCCTGATTAATTCCAGGACAAGCCGCATGGCGGCGTGAGCCTTGAAT
>DHLU01000181.1:1144-2743 GCA_002405435.1 Flavobacteriales bacterium UBA4660 | reverse complement strand
GTTTAAGGCGTTGGACAAAAGCAAACAGTGACATCCATGAATGCAGCGGAGATCAGCCGTATTGTATTTGAATTGGGAGAGGAGGCACAGCCGTGGAATGCGGTATCGCCACCGGTAGCCCGCACGAGTAATTTCTCTTTTCCAAGCGTAGAGGCTTTCCGCAATGCCATATCGAGAGAGAAGGAAGTGCCGGTGTATTCGCGTGGCAACAATCCGACCGTGCGCCTGCTTGAAAAAAAACTCGCCGCCCTCCAGGGCACGGAAGATGCACTCTGTTTCGGCAGCGGATCTGCGGCCATAGCGGCCGCCATTACCTCGGTGGTGTCTGCGGGTGACCATGTGATCTGTGTCCGAAATTGTTATAGCTGGACAAAAAAACTCCTGTCTGAAATTCTGACCCGTTTCGGGGTGGAGACCACATTTGTTGAGGGTTGCACACTCGAACAGTTCAAGGAGGCGCGCACGGAGCGCACCCGGCTGGTCGTTTTGGAGAGTCCGACCAGCGTGCGCATGCGGTTGCAGCCGGTCGGCGAGGTGGCTGCCTGGTCGCGCGCCGAAGGCCTGCTGACGCTGATGGACTACAGTTACGGATCTCCGTTGTCCCGCAAACCCGTCGCGCTGGGGGTAGATGTGGTTTGCCACACGGCCACCAAGTACATCGGAGGTCACAGCGATATACTCGGTGGGGTGGTGTGCGGACCTGCCTCCTTTGTCGCGCGGTTGTTTCAGCATGAGTACATGACCTTCGGAGCGGTGCTTTCGCCCGATAGTGCTTCGCTATTTCTCAGGAGTCTGAGAACCCTGGCTATGCGCCTGCGCACGCAGTCGGAGACTGTCGCCCGTGTGGTGGCTTTTCTTGAAAAGCATGAAGCCGTGGATGAGGTGGTGTGGCCTTTTCACACTTCGCACCCGGATTACCGGTTGTCGGCGGAGCAGTTTGCTATGGAGATGCCCCTTTTTTCCATCGTGCTGCGTACCCGTGACCGCGGGCGTATCACAGCATTTCTCGACGGACTGCGCGCTTTTCGGATGGCGGTGAGTTGGGGCGGATTCGAAAGTCTCGCGCTGCCATGTGTTGCGTTTGACAACACCGACTGGCCGGTCAACATGGTGCGCTTGTATGTGGGCTTCGAAGATGCCGACTACCTCTGTAATGACCTGGACCAGGCCCTCCGTCTGTGTGTATGAGATTCCTGTGGAATTCCTCTCTCCTGCTGGCATTGTCGTATACGGCAGTGGCGCAGCATGCAACCGCTGATTTGGTGTTGCGCAACACGGCAGAGATAGGTGTGAGCCAGCACGTGGGCGACCTCATCCGCATTCACGGCGAATATCCCGAGAACGGACTGTCAGACATCACCGAGGTTCACCTCACCTTTCAGACAAGGGGCAGGCGGAGCTGGCATGCCAAACACCGGTATCCGGCCGTTGGTCTCTCGGCGGCTTACTTGCGTTTTGGTAATGATGCAGTACTTGGGTATGCAGTCGGACTCTTGCCTCACGCGCGTTTTTCATTCGGAAATAGTCCTTTCAGCCTGCGCATGGGCATGGGGGCGGCGTGGTTTTCAAGTCCCTACGATGTAGTGGAGAATCCCGGTA
>DHLU01000181.1:387-959 GCA_002405435.1 Flavobacteriales bacterium UBA4660 | reverse complement strand
CTTTCCGCTCGGAAAACGCTTGCGCCTTGCAACGGGCGTTTCGCTCACCCATTGCAGCAGTTTTCATCTGTCGGTTCCTAACATCGGTGCCAACATCGTGGCGCTCAACGCGGGTTTTTCGTGGATGCAGCGGGATGACCAGACCGGCCATTTTTTTCAGCAGGTACAGGCGAGGGAGGCAGACCGCCACTGGAGGCCCGGCGTGCAACTGGTATTTGGGTTGCATGAATTTCAAGGAACGATTCGGCCGGTGGGTGGCCCGCGTTATCCCGTGTACGGGCTATCCTTATATATGCGCAGAGAGACTGCCCGGCTCGATGCGGTAGCCTTCGGATTGACGTACCATTACTACACGGCTTTTCACGACTATACGGTTAGCCAGCAACTTGACAATGCAGACGGCGAACGCTACGCGCGCAACGTCGTTGTCTTTGCGCAGTATGATTGGATGTTCGGGCATTTCGGGGTTATCCTGCAGGGTGGCGTCAATGTGTACGCTCCTTTCTACCGCGCCTTTGCGAATACCTGGGACCTGCCTTCGCGGGGCTGGCTCAATGTGTGGACAGCCAATA
>DHLU01000181.1:0-227 GCA_002405435.1 Flavobacteriales bacterium UBA4660 | reverse complement strand
AATGTGTGGACAGCCAATAAGGTCGCCTACCGCTACCATTTTCATCTGCGGCCGTCTGACCAGGACCGCAGCCTGTATGCCGGCATTGCCATCAAGGCCAATGGCGGAACGGCCGATTTTCTCGAATTGCAGCTTGGTGTAAACTGGTAGGGCTTCCTATGTAAATGGCCGGTATCAGCGGGGATTTCAGCCGGGTGGTCTGGTTTCACCCAGCCCCCGTCTGGAAG
>DHLU01000041.1:21392-41117 GCA_002405435.1 Flavobacteriales bacterium UBA4660 | reverse complement strand
ACCATCAAACCAACGGATATCAGGTTTTTCAAAAGCCCCCCGCTGCACGTGGTCCCACTTTTTCTTCCACGTGAAATTCGAAGCAATGCTGGCCCAATAGGTCTCAGGACTGTTTGTTGCTTCCCGTGCGGCTTGCTGATATTCTTCAAATGAACGGATGCGAAACTTCATCTTTTGCTTAGGTAGTGCGTTGTGTGAGTGTGTCGAATTGATATCCCCGTTCCCTGACGCCCCGAATCACCTCAGGAAGAGCGCCCATCACATTGTTTCTGCTTTTGGCCGAGTCGTGAAAGACCATAATGTCGCCGGGCTTTAATCCCTTCAGCACGTTTTGTGCACATTCCTGCGGACGCTTCCGCGGATCATAGTCGCCGGAAAGCGACGACCACATGACAATCCGGTAACCCATGCCAGCGAGCGCCTTCGCCTGTCGAAAAGTAATGCTGCCATAGGGAGGCCGGAAGAGCGGCGATGACACCACTTCAGCACATCGCTGCACATCGCTGACATACTTCGCTGTTTCGGTCTTCCACCCGTTCAGGTGACTCCACGAATGATTGCCCAGGGCATGTCCTTCGTTCCGTATGCGCAACAAGAGTTCGGGACGCTGCAAAGCTGCAGCACCGAGGCAGAAAAAAGTGGCCTTCACACCTTCCGTTTTCAGCAGGTCGAGTACCATGGGTGTGGTTTCTGGCGTGGGGCCGTCATCAAAGGTTAGAAACACGCGGTTGCCGCAGCCTGGCACATGCCACACCCGCCGGGGGGCAAGGGTGCGTATGATGCGGGGCGGGCGGGCCAGAAACATGCGACAAAAATGATGGTGATTGGCTTGTTCTGTATACCCGATTTTGGTTGATGTATGCTGTTCGTATGTCCGGCTGTAGTATTGCAGGCGATGAAGGCCTGGGACACGCCACTTTCCACTTTTCTTTCCCTGTGTGAAAACGGGGTGGTGTGTATCGACGTGCGCAGTCCGGCAGAGTACGAACACGCCCATTTGCCGGATGCCCTGAACCTTCCCCTGCTCAACAATGAAGAAAGACACGAAGTAGGGCTTACCTACAAATCGTTGGGAAAAGAGGCGGCCACCCACACCGGTTTCCGGCTGGTGGGACACAAGTTTGCCGCGTACATCGAAGAAGCCCGGCGGCTGGCCCCTGAAAAACGTGTGGCGGTCTATTGCTGGCGCGGGGGCATGCGAAGCAATGTGATGGCCTGGCTGCTGTCTACGGCTGGTTTTGACGTGCATCTGCTCGAGGGCGGCTATAAAGCCTGGCGCCATGAAATGCTCCGATTGCTTGACACGCCGCTGCACTTGACGGTGCTCTCCGGAAAAACCGGGGTAGGAAAAACGGAAGTATTGCACAAACTTCGCCTTGCCGGCGAACCGGTACTTGACCTGGAAGGGCTCGCCCACCACCGCGGCAGTACCTATGGTGCACTGGGCATGCCGGCTCAGCCATCGCAGGAGGCGTTTGAAAACGCATTGGCCAATGCCATCCGAAAGACCGGAAATGAATGTTGGGTGGAAGATGAAAGCCGGTGGATTGGAAAGGTAAAACTTCCAGACAGGCTATACGCGACGCTCCGGGAGGCCCCTATTGTTGAATTAACTGCGGGCGTCGCCTACCGCACACAGCGCATCCTCAGCGAATACGGCGTATTTCCGGTTGAGGCCCTGGCCGAGCGCACCCGACTGTTGGAGCGCCGGCTGGGCGGTGATCGCTTGCACGAAGCCCTTCGTGCGTTGCACGAGCGTCGGTTGAGCGATTGGGTAGCTGTGCTGTTTGATTATTACGACCGCACCTATGCCTATGGTCTCGGGCTAAGGAAAGATAATCGACATGCCGCTGTCGCAATCAGTTTGGATGACACAGCGCTCATCAGCGAAATAATAACCCTACGCAATAAAATCTCTGGCGAACTCCCCAATGGAAAATGAACTTCCCGTTAAACTGACCCAATTCAGCCGTGGCTCTGGTTGCGGTTGTAAAATTTCTCCTGCTGCCTTGCGTGAAATTATCGGAGGGGAAGAGGTGCTTCCACCGGATCCGCGGATTATTGTGGGTTATCAAAGCAGTGATGATGCGGCCGTATTTGATTCGGGCAACGGAGCCCTGCTCATCTCCACGACCGACTTCTTTATGCCGGTGGTGGACGACGCCTTTGACTTTGGAAAGATTGCGGCCGCCAATGCCCTAAGTGATGTATATGCCATGGGGGGCACGCCGCTTTTTGCACTGGCCATATTGGGGTGGCCGGTCGACAAATTGTCTGCCACCGAAGCGCGGCGGGTGATGGAAGGGGGAAGGTTTAGCTGCAGAATGGCGGGCATCACCATTGCCGGAGGTCACAGCATTGATAGTCCGGAACCTTTTTTCGGGCTCGCGGTAACCGGTTCCGTGTTGCCGGCCCATCTCAAACGAAACGATACGGCACAGCCCGGAGACGCGCTTTATCTGACGAAACCCCTTGGTTCGGGCACACTGGCTGCAGCTGCGAAGCGGGGTCTTGCTACGGCTGAACAAATGGAAACAGCCACCTCATACATGAGCGCCCTCAATCAGGTGGGTACGGCGCTGGGTGCCTTGCCGGGCGTACACGCCATGACCGATGTAACCGGATTTGGACTGGGCGGGCACCTGGTGGAAGTATGTGAGGGCAGCCATACAACGGCGGTGCTGCGGGTGGATCAGCTTCCGGTCATGCCCGGCGTGGTGGATTATCACAAGGCATTTGTATATCCCGACATGACGATGAAAACCTTTCAGTTTATCACCGACAAGTGCACTGCGTTGAGTGCCGCACAAATCCTGTTGTTGTGCGATCCCCAATCCAGCGGTGGATTACTGGTGAGCGTGTCTCCTGAGGAGGAAAAAAATTACCTCGCCCTTGTGCGCGATTTTGGTTTGGCCGGCGTTGCAGACAGACCAATCGGCAGGATGGAGCAGAGGGGAGAGAAGCTGATTGTGCTGCAGTCGTGATTCATCAAACAACAAAAAACCCCGCACGAGCGGGGTTTTTTATGATTATTCAGGTGATACTATTCCACCACCAGCCTGCTGGCAGATGCCCCGCTGGCCGTGTGAATTTTAATGGTGTACATTCCCGCTTCCCAGGCGGCGGTGTTGAGGGTGATAATGTCAGACCCCAGTCCCCTGAACTGCGTTACCAGACGACCGGTAGCATCAAACACTTCAAGGGCACTCAGGTTTTCCTTGGCGTTGATGGTAACGCGGTCATTCGCCGGGTTGGGAAACATCAGGAAGTCTGCGGCAGGAATTTCATTTACCCCTACGGTCACGTTGGTGATCTGCAGACAGAATTGTCCGTCGGCAATACCCACGGTTTCATCAATCTCGGTGTAATTAAATCCATCTACCAGCAGGTAATAGGTCTGTCCGGCAGCAGTCAACACAGAAATTTCCGAGAAAAAATCCGTATCCGTGAAATCCGGGCTGTCATCATTGCACAAGACAGGAACCAGGTTGTTGCAATCGTCGCCTGTGTAGAGCGCAAACTGCGTATCTCCCTCTTCGATATAATCCGCCTGGCTAAGTGATCCGCCACAGTTGTCAGAAAAGATGTTGTATTCATTTCCGTCGCCTTCAAAGGTAAACCACAGGGAAGCGTCCAGCGAGGGTGCATCACCATCACCGTTAGGCTCCAGCCAGCACTCCCAGCCCGATGACGGATCATTGCCGCCTGTCGTCGCATTGCTGTTGGCAAACGGGCCTTGTCCGTTTTGGGCGTTAATCGCGCCGCCCAACGACTCATTAATGTTGAAGGCCAGGTCGCAAGGATCGTTCAATGGACCTCCGCTGCATGGGTTGTTGGGCAGGTTGAGGGCACAGGCTAACCGCGGAGCAGTATACCACTGGATGGTATCACAGAAAGCACGACCCTTCTCAGCACTCATGTCCGGGTTGGTCGCCAGGCCGTTGGCATTATTAGGGTTATCAGGGGCCCACCACTCCCATGGTGCACTGTCAGCTTCGCTGCCAACAGGACGCACCAGCGGATACAGCCCCTCAAAGCCGTCATTGTTTGCATTAGCCGCATGTGTGTAGTTATCACCGCTAAGCCCCGCAAAAACCTCGTTGTTGCCAAAGGTGTTTGCCTGTTCCTGCACCGCGTAGCTGCCCGCTACATCCACCACAGGCAGATTGAGCACGGGCACAATAACGGTGCCTTCATCGTAGGGGGCAAAAGGATCGGTCGTGGCGTGGAAGGAGATCATGGGCACCTGACCGTCTTCAAGCCAGCCAAGATCACCCATCGCCCCGCCCATGTTGACCATCGCGTGGAATTCAGAAGAGTATTCGGGCCAGTTGGCATAACACAACGTGTCTGAATCAAGCGGGTTTACACCAAAGCCGGTGCCGTTAATGTCTCCATTTACAAAGTCAATCACCATGGGTTGCGGAATGCCGTCTCCGTCCGGATCCCACAAAAATTTAGGATTCGTTCCGACATCCGTAAGATAGTCGTTGATGGTTGAAGAGGAAAAGGCAATATAGCCGCCCGTTCCCTGACCCCACACCGCAATTCTATCCGTGTCGATGTGGTAGGGATCGCCCATTTCCTCCTCTGCCATGCGGAAATAACGCACCGCTGTGCGGCAGTCCTGAACGCCGCGGTAAGCAGCATTGATCAGACTGTACACGCGTTCTTCCTGGGTCGGGGCCAGGGGGTTCCAGCCAAGGCGGTAATCACACGAGGCCACAACATAGCCCATGCGCGCCATACGCGTGCAGAGCTCAACCACAGAGGAGTCCGTGCGCAAGCCTCCCGGACTTCCATTCTGCGGATGCGGAAGGAAGTTTCCCGTATGAAAGTAAAGAATGAGCGGCCTGTCCGTTTCCGTATCTCCGGCCGGCTCATAAAAATCCAGTTTCAGCAACTCGGGAATGGCTTCGCCAAACAATTGGTAGGCAATAACCGTTGCGTTCATCCCGTAGGTGATGTTGGTCGTTACGGTTACATCATCAAAGACCTCCTCAAGGTACCGCTGCGCCGGGCTCACGGCACACAGAAGGAGTGCGAAAAACAACAAGGTAAAAATTTTCTTCATCTGAATGTGTATTGAGTTAGTATAGGTGACTCATAACCCACGGCACACTTATCAGGTTCGGCAAATGGGCGGTTGGTCGTCGGTCGTTACAAGTTTCAAGAGGTAAATTTAGGGCAAATTGGCCAGTTCGTAGACGATTGAAAAATAGGCCAGCCTTCCGATTTCTGGTCCGCCAAAGGTCTGTATGCTTTTGTTGTTCAGCAGGTTGGAACACCCCAGCTTAAAGTTGCAGTCAATTTCGTCCACCGTCAGGTTCACCTGGGCGTCTACCAGGTCGTAGGTAGGCACAAAACCGGTAAACTGGGGGGATCCCTCAAAGAGGAACCCCTGTATCCACTTGTAAAAAACTGCAAAGCCCAGGGTATTGCCCGATCGCTTGCCGGCAGCATACCCACGACCGGTAAGGCCGAGGTTAAACTTGTGCTCCGGGGTGTTGAAGGCGGGAATGATTGGGTCATCCTCGTCGGTTTTCAGCAGCTTGTTCCAGTTGTAGTTTCCCGAAAGCGTTAGGTAGTCGCCGAGGTAATAATTGAGCCCAACACCCAGCCCGCTCGTCCGCACCAGCGCCCGTGAGTTCGCCGAGTAGCGGTACACCTGTATGTCTTCCGGCAGCCCTGTTCCCGGGTCAAAGGTTGCGTCTATGCCAATGTTAAATCCGATAAAATCGCGGTACCAGGTAGTATAGGCATTGAAGTCTGCATAGAGCCTGTCTCCAAAACTTCCCCTGACTCCGGCCTCAAGGGTCCTCGCCTGTTCCGGCCGTATCGGATCAATGTTGAAGTAGCTAACCGTGTCGGGGTTAAGCGTTGAGCGGTAATCGTAGAAACTGGCCAAGGTGATGAGGCTGTCGGCTCCGTTGAGATTGCCGCTCAGAATAGCCGGACCGACATTGAGGTAGAGATATTGGTCGGTAAGGGTGGGGTTTCTCACGCCTGAAGAAAAAGACAAGCGAAGGAATATATCGTCATGCACGCTGTACACGGCGCTCGCTGCCGGCGTAAAGACAGGGTCAAAATTCTGGTTTTTGTCCATCCGCAGCGTCGCATTGAGTATCAGCCTGTCTTCCACCAGTTTTTCCTCCACACCGGCGTAGATCCCGTATTCACTGTTGACTATGCGGTTTCTGACCCGCACGGAGTCAGTGCCGTCAACGCGCCAAATCAGCGAGTCACTGAAAATGGTGCCGTCACTCTGCGGGGTATACCAACGCATATTCCCGCCAACCCGCAGTTCATCGGCAAACCGCGGCCTGAAAACCTTCTCCGCGGCTACATGGTAGAGTTTACTCTTGTCGTAAAAACGAGTGCCCTCTTCGCTGTCGTTGTTTCTGGCACTGATCAGGCGATTAAAGTTTTGCTGAAACGCGGAGCTTCCCGGCTCAAAATAGCCGGTTTGCGGGATGCCGGGGATATTCGCGTTGCCACTGTTGGTCCACTGCGCTACCTGGTCGTGCCAATACGAAAGGGAGTCGGCATTGTCATCGAGCCATGCGTCGAGGTTTTCATAACTGTAGGGCAGGAAATATGTTTCGAGTGGATCGCCCGGTTGCCAGTCAGGGTTCTGTTCAAGCAGCGGATAGCCCGCGTCGTCAAGCCGGTCTTTGATGCTGTCATTCCAGTATTTGACATACACCTGCGCCCAGTCCTCGTTGCTGCGAGCCGCATTCAGCAGCCGAAGCGCCGTGGCATAGGGGTCGTAGCTTCTTCCTGCATCCTCAGCGGTGCGGTAGGCGCGGATAAACCAATCGTCTTTTTTACGCAGCTCCACCTTTTGCTGAACAAAGGATATATCGCGCAGCGCGAAGCGGTTGTCTCCCTGAAATACCGTGTTACCGTTTCCCAGGTTACACGCGATTACCAGTTCCGGACTTTCAAATGTCTTTTCGGGGTTGAGCCGAATATGTGCCGCGGCATTGGCCTTCAGGTTCCGGGTGTTGTAGTCAACCAGGTCAGACTCGCGGTAGCCCGTGCGGTGAAAAAGCTCGAGTCCGCGGTAATTGCCCCAGGGTGCAGCGGTGCGGTAGTCGTTGGCCGCGAAATACTCATCCCCGTATATGTTCACCGCATCAAATCGGCCCGGATTACTGGCGTCAGACTCCCCGTCATAGACCGGCCCATAGTTGGTTGCCTCCCAGTCGTAGGCGCGCATGAGGAAAAAGTTTACCTTATAACCCACCGCATCGTGTCCGTCTCTATTGCGCAGCACCTCAGCAAAACGGAAGCCCTGCTCAAACAGTCGGCGCTCACCCATCTTGACGTTGTAGGAGAATCCGGGGAATACAAAGGGTGATTTTGTCTCCATGCTGATTACCCCGTTGAATGCGCCCGGTCCATAGAAAGCGCTGCTGGCTCCGGCAATGATGTCGCAGGATTTCACATCGGGATCGCAGGCGCCGAGAAAATTACCCAGCGAAAAGTTGAGGCCCGGGCTCTGGTTGTCGATCCCGTCAATAACCTGCAGTGACCTGACGGGAGACGTTGAGTTGAACCCGCGTGTATTGATGATCCTGAAGCCCAGACTCGCTGTCGTGAGGTCAACCCCCTTGAGGTTTCCCAGTCCTTCATAGAAGTTGCCTGTTGGACACTCCTTAATGGCCAGCAGGTCCATGCTCTCTACGGTCAGCGGCGATTTTTTTTGCTTTTCGGTAATGCGTTCTCCGGTAACGGTTACCCCGCCAATCTCGGTGTCTTCCGCCTTCATTCTGACTGTGATTCGGCCCGATGCCTGCTGCACCATTACCTCCTGCGTGGCATAACCCAGGTACTGCACGACCAGGGTGGCGGGCAGGTGGTTCACGACCAGTGAAAACTCGCCTTCAAAGTCGGTAGTCGCGCCATTTCCTGTGCCTTTTTCCACGACAGATGCTGCGAACAATGGTTCTCCATTGTCACTGTCAATGACCTTTCCCCTGATGTGTTGAGCGCTGGCGCTTGAAGTCATGAACGCCAAAAACGCCATGCCTGCTATCCATACTTTCATAGGCGGACACCCTGCGGTGCTAGGGCGAAAATAGTGAGAATGCCTCCGCACAGCGGGAAATCTGCCGCGCCCAGCCGGGCGCGGGTTGATTCAGGTGGCGAAGCGGCGCGGGTCTGCTTCTGCCATGATATTCCAAACGGCATCCACAATGTCTTCCACCGAAGGCTTGGAAAAATAGTCGCCATCGGTGCCGTAAGCCGGTAAATGTGGTTTTGCACTGAGGGTAACGGGAGGGCTGTCAAGCAAATGATAAAGGTCCTGCTCCGCGAATAATCGCTCGAGCATGTAGGCGCTGGCGCCGCCGGGCACATCTTCGTCGACCACCAGCAACCGGCCGGTTTTCCTCACCGACGCGCCACATACCCCCGTAGTATCAAACGGCAACAGACAACGCGCATCGACCAGTTCTGCGGCAATGCCCGCTTCGGCCAGCAACGTGGCTGCCGACTGGCAAAGGTTAAATGTGGAACCATACGAAAGGATGGTGATATCGGTTCCTTCACGCACCACTTCCGCCACGCCAACAGGAATGGTGAACTCGCCCAGGTTAGAGGGCTTCGGCTCTTTGGAGCGATAGCCATTGAGGCATTCGACCACCAGCGCGGGCTCATCACTTTGCAGCAGGGTATTGTACATGCCTGCTGCCTGCGTCATATTGCGCGGAACGCAGACCAGCATACCCCGCACACTGTTGATGATGGCACCCATGGGGCTGCCGGCATGCCAGACACCTTCCAGCCGGTGTCCCCGGGTAGAGATAATAAGGGGCGCCTTTTGACCGCCTGCCGTCCTGTAAAGCACGCTGCTCAGGTCGTCTCGCATAATCTGCAGGGCATAATAGATGTAGTCGAGGTATTGGATTTCGGCTACCGGACGAAGTCCGCGCATCGCCATGCCAATCCCCTGCCCGACAATAGTGGCTTCCCGGATACCGGTATCACCGACACGGAGTTCGCCGTACTTGTCCTGAAGCCCTTCGCACGTCTGGTTGACGCCGCCGATCTTCCCCACGTCTTCTCCGAATATCATAAGCTCGGGGCGGTGCTTGAGCTGGTAGTCCCAGTTGTCGCGCAGTATGATACGTCCGTCAACAGCTTCTGCGTCGGGTGGGTATGCGGGTTTTATCTCCTGCACCTGCGAGGCCCTCCAGGGAGACTCGCTGTAGAGCAGACCCGAATAGCGCCGCTCACATTGCCGGCGAAGCCCGTTAAGCCACTCCTGCAGCGCTGCGCGCCCGGGCGCCTGGAAACCGCGCGTAAGCGCGAGGGCGCGCGCAGCCGCAGACACAATGTCTTTGCGAATACAATCGGCTGTTTTGTCGAGCGCTTCCGCGAGTTGCGCGACATCAGCGCGTTCGCCATCCTTCGCCAGGCGCGCAATCAGGTTCACCGCCTGGACCTTATCGGCATCTATGGCTGCCCTGAATTCACTCCAGGCTGCCTTCTGCTCCGCCCGCACATGCTGACGCGCCTCCTCCCTGATATCATCCAGCTCTTTTTCGGTGGCCGCACCCTCCATGGCGATAAATGCGCGCAACTGCACCAGGCAGTCATACTCTTCATACCAGCGCAGCAGCTCTTTCGACTTGTATCGTTCATGCGAGCCACTGGTGCTGTGACCCTGTGGCTGGGTGATTTCTTCGACGTGCACCAGGGTGGGCACATGATGCTCCCTGGAATAGGCCACGGCCTTGTCATAGGTCACCAGCAACGCTGGGTAGTTCCAGCCTTTCGCCCGGAAAATTTTTATTCCGTTGCCCCCTGCGGTTTTTTCAAATCCCGACAACGCTTCGCTGATGCTCTCCTTGACGGTCTGAAACTTTTTGGGCACAGAAATGCCCCAGCCGTCATCCCACACACTCATGCAGAGCGGGACCCCCATCACCGCGGCGGCATTCATCGTTTCCCAAAACAGTCCTTCTGAAGTGCTGGCGTCGCCGATGGTACCGAATGCTACTTCATTCCCCTGCCGGCTGAAACTGGTCCAATCGCTGAGCAGCGGATTCTGGCGGTATACCTTGCTGGCCAGAGCCAGTCCGAGCAGCCTCGGCATTTGCCCGGCGGTAGGGGAAATATCTCCGGATGAATTTTTTATTTCCGATACATTTTTCCAGGAAAAGTCATCATTGAGAAACCGCGTGGCATAGTGCCCTCCCATCTGCCTGCCTCCGCTCGCGGGTTCGCGTCCGGTATCAGTATCCGCATACAGTGCTGCGAAATACTGCCTGACCGTCAGGGCGCCGATACACATCATAAAGGTCTGGTCGCGGTAATATCCGCTGCGCCAGTCTCCGGGCCTGAAATGCCTGGCCATGGCAAGCTGCGCCACTTCCTTTCCGTCTCCGAATATGCCGAACTTGGCTTTTCCTGTAAGCACTTCCTTCCTGCCCAGGAGCGACATCTCCCTTGACACACAGGCCAGGCGGTAGTCTTCAACCAGCTGTAGCCGGAGTTTTTCTTCGGTGAGGTCAGATTCGGGGGTTTGGGATGTGTACACCATGTCGCTGCGAAATTACGCAGTGCCGCCTCAGGGTTGGTTTTCCCCGGGCATTGCAGGTTTGTATTTCAGGTTTTCGCTGCGCCCCTTGCGGTAGATGTTGCGCGGGGTTCGTTTTTCCCGACGCAAGGCACGCTGCGCCTCTTCCGGCAGGCTTGCGGTGTGCCGGCAATCCGCTGAGCAGCAGTCTTCGAAGGCTTGAGCGCAAGCCGGGCACTGGATAAACAAGAGGTGGCAAGCCTCGTTTTTGCAGTTTTTGTGCTGGTCATAGGGGTTTCCGCACTGATGACAGCGCGCAATGACGTCTGCTGAGATCCGCTCAGCCAACCTTTCATCAAATACAAAATTCACCCCGACGAACAGGTTTTCCAGTCCCGCCTCCCTCACGTCACGGGCGTACTTGATGATGCCCCCCTCCAACTGGTGTACGTGTGGAAAACCCTTGTGCTTGAGATAGGCCGAGGCCTTTTCACATCGGATTCCACCCGTACAGTACATAACGATGTTGTTGTTCTCTTTGCCCTCCAGCATCTTTTCCACCATTGCAATTTCGTCGCGGAACGTGTCGGCATCGGGACAGACGGCTCCCTTAAAATGGCCTACCTCACTTTCGTAATGGTTGCGCATGTCAATGAGAATGGTGCCTTCACGCGTGGCCAGCTCATTGAACTTTTCTGCGCTCAGGTGAACACCGGTGTTAGCCGGATTGAAGGAGGGGTCGTCAATGCCGTCTGCTACAATCTTGCGCCTGACTTTTATAATCAGTTTGAAGAAAGCGCGGTTGTCTTGCCTGACCGCGATGTTGAGCCGGACACCGTCGAGAAAGGAAACGGAAAAAAGGTCTTCCCTGAAGCGGTCGAAGTTTTCATCGGGCACACTGAGTTGGGCGTTGATTCCTTCGGCAGACACATAAATTCTGCCCAACACGCCAAGCTCACTCCAGTGTTCGTAGAGGTAATCTCGGAAGAAAGCCGGCTGTCGGATGGGCCAGTATTTATAGAACGACAGGGTGGTGCGCTTCACCGCGCTCTGTGCGATCTGCTCTTTCAGTATGCGCTTGTCTACCGTGTTGTACAGCTTTTTCATCTTGGGTTGCGGCTTCCTTCCTGGCGCTGGACAAAGGTAATTTCCCCGGGCCGTTTCTTTTTCATCTCACGCACCTGCGCTGCCGCATGTGGGTAGAATGAGGGTACTTTCGCCGTCATGATATTGATCACCGGTGCCGGGGGCCTGGTTGGCAGCCACTTGGCTTTTGAAGCGGCGAGGCAAGGCATGCCGGTACGTTGCCTTGTGCGGGGCGATGAGCCGCGCGCATGGGTTAGGCGTATTTTTCTGCATCTCGACCCGGCCGCGGGATCCGCACTTTACGCCCAACTTGCCTGGTCTGAGGGAGATGTGCTGGATCCTGAGGCGCTGGCAACGGCTATGGCGGGGTGCCATACCGTGATGCACGCGGCCGGCGTGGTTTCTTACCACCGTAAAGACCGGGCCTGGATGTACCGGGTGAATGTAGCGGGTACCACCTGCGCATTGGAAGTGGCTTCGCAACTCGGGGTAACGCGGTTTGCCCATGTGAGCTCGATTGCAGCACTGGGACGCCCTGCCAGCGGCGACGTGGTGCGCGAGTCAGACCCCTGGCGCAGCGCACTTCCACACACGCATTATGCGCTGTCTAAACACCTGGCCGAAATGGAGGTCTTCCGGGCGATAGAGGAGGGGCTCAATGCCTTTGTTGTCAATCCGGGGGTGGTGCTGGGTGCCGGCGAGCCGGGCCGAAGCAGCAATGCCCTGGTGACGCTGCTCGACAGGGGGCTGCCTTTCTACAGCGAAGGACAATCGGGGTTTACCGGCGCGTCAGACCTTGCTCGGTTTTCCATCGCGCTGCTATCAGGCGCCCAAACCGGTGAGCGCTATACCTGTGTGGGAGCCAACTTGTCTTACGCTACGCTGTGCCGTCTCATCTGCCATGCACTGGAGCGGCGCGCTCCGCAACGCCATGCGCCCGGATGGTTGCTGCACCTGGCTATCGCCGGCCACTGGCTCCGGGAAGTCTTTACCGGCAAGAAAGCCGACATCACCGCAGAGTCTGTATTCAACACCGGACTGCAGGTCTCCTACGACAATACAAAAATTCAACGCGCTACCGGCCTTGCCTTTGCGCCGATTGAAGAAGCCATTGAAGAGGCGGCGTTATTTCATCGGCGTGTCGCCCGCGGATTGCTGCAGTGAGTCGCGCTGACTTGCGCCCTTCATGCCCGCCTGCATTTTAGACAACTCATCGTAAACTTTATAGCGAATGTTGCGAATGCGTTCGGGGTCCTGGCCATGCCATGCGAGGCTGCTGGTGAACTGCTCAGGGCTGACGCCGTGACGGGCGAATACCTCGTCGTAGTAAGGAGCCATCACCGCGCGCGCCGTGTCGCGCTTTTGAAACTCCAGGGTGTAAACCGCTTCCAGCAGTTCGAGTTCTGTCAATACCGCCACCACCTTTTCTTCGGGTAACAGGTCGGCTGGTTTTTCGGCACGCGGTGTTTCACATGAAAAACAGGCGAACACCAGGGCCATCAGGGTCAAGGCATACTTCATTGATCGCACAGCGGGTGCTGTTCATTTTAGGTTCTTCAACACTTACGGGGTCGTTCAAACACTGCGCAGATGAGTCGCAACATGGCTTTCCCTGCTCGCCGCTGTTTGGCCCGTGGCGCCTCCCTCGGCCCTGTGCACTATTCCCGACGGGTGCGCCAGTCATTGGTTATTTGACTGCCCGTCTTATGCGCCGGAATCGCATTGTCAGCACACCGAAAAACGCCTCTTTAAAAATACCCATACTCATTTTAGACGTTCCCAGCGCCCGGTCGGTAAACCGGATGGGCACCTCAGCCAGCCGAAATCCCAGCCGGTGAGCGGTATACTTCATTTCTATCTGAAAGGCGTAGCCGACAAAGCGGATGGAGTACAGGTCCATCGCCCGAAGCACTTCACTGCGGTAGCAGATAAATCCCGCGGTCGGATCACTGATGCCCAACCACAATACCAGGTTGACATACCAAGAAGCGCCGCGGCTCATGAGAAGGCGCTTAAAGGGCCAGTTTTCCACCGATCCTCCCTGGCAGTACCGTGATCCAATACTGACATCGGCCTTTCCCGGCAGACAGGCCTCTCTGAGCCGCACAAGGTCGGCGGGGGGATGGGAAAAATCGCAGTCCATCTCAAAAACATACTGGTAAGGCCGGTCAAGGGCATAGCGAAACCCGGCGATATATGCCGTTCCGAGGCCCTGTTTTCCGCTTCGCTCCAACAGATGAAGCCGGCCTGAGAACTCCTGCTGCAGTTGCTTTACGATCGACGCTGTGCCGTCGGGTGAGCCGTCATCCACAATAAGTACATCGAAGGCGTGAGGCAGGTCAAACACCGTGCGCACCATACGCTCGACATTTTCTTTCTCGTTGTAAGTGGGTATGATTACCAGGCTGTCAGACAAGGGCGCAATCGTTTAGGGTTATCTGATCATACGCAAAAAGTTGACCTCGTTTTCAGACAGGTGGCGGTAACGCCCCTTGGGCAGGTCTTTTTTGGTCAGTCCGGCAAACATGACCCGGTCGAGTTTTTTTATGGTGTAACCGAGGTGCTCAAAAATCCTTCTGACGATCCGGTTACGGCCGGAGTGAATTCTGAGTCCGACTTCCCGCCGGTTACTGCCTTCGCCCACATACTCAATTTCATCGGCCTTGATGTAGCCATCTTCGAGCTGCACCCCCTTCCTGATTTTGTCGAGGTCTTCGGGCTTTATTTTCTCGGAGGTTTCCACGTGATACAACTTCGGGAAGGCGTAGCGCGGGTGTGTGAGCCTTTTGGCCAACTCTCCGTCATTGGTAAACAGCAGCAGGCCCGTGGTATTGCGGTCGAGCCGCCCTACGGGGTAAATTCTCTCCTTGCATGCAGACTGCACGAGCGACATGACTGTCTTGCGCCCGAGCTCATCTTCCATGGTGGTGATGTAGTCTTTGGGCTTGTTAAGCAGCACATACTGCATTTTTTCCGGCTTGAGCGATACGTCGTCAAATACCACCGTGTCTGTTTTGGGGTTGACCTTAGTACCCAATCCGGTAACCACGTTGCCGTTGACCTTCACCAGGCCCATCTCGATCAGTTTGTCGGCCTCGCGCCTTGAGGCCACCCCTGCATTGGACAAGTAGCGGTTGAGGCGAATCAGACCATCGCCAGCCGATTGCGCGCGCGCAGGCCTGGCTTTCGGAACAAAGGCTTTGTTGAGCTTTTTGTTGCCTGTCGCACTGCGTGACGTTGTTTTCTTTTTTTGCTGGTTGCGTGATGATGGGTCGCGCTTGGTGGAAGAGGCCATGTCCGGTGTTGTTTTGAAGCTATTGCCCGGCGAAACCGGTGGGGCAAAGGTAGAACCTAAGTCAGCCCAAAGGCCAAAATGCCTCCTCAAGGTGTGTTACCTCTGTTTTGCCGCGGTTGCACACCACTGAGACAATATCAAACCGGGGTTCTTTGGCGGCGCCGGTAGCCCGGATGTAGCCGTCGGCCGCCAGCACAATTCGTTTCCGCTTCGCCAGGTTCACCGCCTCCCACGGATCGCCGTGTGTGTCGGTAAAGCGCAGCTTAACCTCCACAAACACCAGGTGGGTCGGTGTTTCTGCGATGATATCGATTTCGGCCCCGAGAAACCTGAACCGTGTGGTGACGATGTGGTATCCCTTTTCTCCCAGGTGACGCAAGGCGATTTCTTCCCCCAGCCTTCCCTTCTCTGCAGTGCTCTGACCGTCTTTCCTTGTTGCCATGGGGCAATAATCCGGTACTTTCGCACATGGCTACACCGATGCGGGGGACTATTTTCTTGGTTGTTTTCATGTTGTTAATGCCTCCTTTGCGGGCCCAGGTCAACGCGGCACACCGGGGCCGCGATTGGGAAAAGGCATTGTATTTCACCTGGGGATACAACCGCGCATACTACAACACCAGCAATCTTCACCTGCAGGGACCGGGGTTTGATTTCACCCTGCACGATGCCAAGGCTGTTGATATGCCCGAGCCCTGGAATCCGTCGGTTTACCTCAGTCCTACCCGGCTCACCATACCCCAGTTCAATCTGCGCATCGGTTATTATTTCAAGTCAAACTGGGCCATTTCGGCCGGCTGGGACCACATGAAATACCGCCTAATTACCACGCAGCTGGTTCAGGTATCGGGCTTCATCGACCCGGAGGTTTATGACTACCCTGACTATACCGGCACGTTCAACCATGACTATGTGCTCTACAACCGCGGGTTCATGGACTTTCACCACAGCGACGGACTCAACTTTATACGCCTGGCGCTGGAGCGTCGTGCGCCCGTGTGGTCCAGCCTAAACGGGAACTTCGAACTGGCCCTTAACGGGGTCGCTTCGGTCGGCCTCATGTTGCCCTGGACAGACTTCACCTTCTTCGGCACACATTTCCGCAACCGGCCGCACGTGGCCGGTTACGGACTCAGCCTGGGTGCCGGTATCCGCTTGGAGTGTTTCGGTGCGGTATTTCTTCAGGGCCATGCCCAATCCGGATGGACCCACCTGGGAGACATCATGCTACAGGAAAACACCAACGCGCGCGGCCGTCAAAACATCTCGTTTTTCGAGCGCAGCTTTGCCTTTGGCTTCTATGTTCCGCTCAGCAAGCGCGCAGATGCGCCGCCTACCTCAACACCAAGTCGCTCTGGCCAATGAGGTGTCCGCCCTCGTACACTGAGATTTTGTAATTCCCCTTGGTCAGGGTCTGCTGGGCCGAGTAGTATACACAGACATCGAGGTCTTCACGCTGGTAATCAATTTCCCTTGACACGCTGAAAGGCTGCTCACTGCCATTGACCTTAATGACCGCGTTACCCTCCTTGTTGGGCAGCAGGACTCCATCAGGGCCCGTTACGGCCAAATAAATGTTCCGCACCCCATTGCGCGCATTCAGGTTTTTGCGCACAGTAAAGCACGACTTAATCATTTCGCTGCGCGCTGCCCGGTCAGTGTCATCCTGCTTGCCGTTGCTGCGCAGCTGGATGCCTGTATTGCTGAATGAACTGGCCTGCAGAATCTGAGAGGTTTTCACCGCCTCGTCCAACACCTTGATGTCTGCCTCTTGTTGTTTTACTGTCGCCGTAGCCTCATTGGCCCTGTTGCGCTCAGCATCCCGCTCAAAGGTCAACTGCTCGTTGAGCTGGTTGAGGGAGTCAATCTGGTGGATATACCCTTTCATGATGGTTCTGAGGGTCTCGGCCTCCTTTTTCAGCTTGCTGACTTCATAGTTGCCGTTTTTCACCTTGGTAAGCAGTTTTTCGATTTCCTTTTGCTGACCTTCAATCTCCGCCTTCATGGCTTCATTGTCGGTGGAAAGGGTGTCGTAGCTCAGCTTAAGTTCCTCCAGCTCCATGGCAAGGCCCTGGCGCTCGATGTCGAGACTCTCATACTCCTTGTAAATATATACTTTTTCTTTTTCCAGGGTGTTCATTTTATAGGCGAGAAAGCCAATGACACCCAGCATCACGATGATGATGCCTATGTATACTTTGTTACTCATGATTCCGGGATTTAAAGGTTATTCTTCCCGGTGCGCAAGTTATCATGATTCAGCGCATGCACGGCGCGCGCCAGGAGGCGAGTTTTCAGCCCCCGTTTCATCATAACTGCAGGGCGGGCTTATCTTTCCGGCTTGCAAGATGAACCTCTACAGTAATAAGCAGCGCTGGAAGATTTTTTTGTTTCTGCTGGCCATGTGCATCGTGGGTGCTACCCTGTGGTACAGCAATTACATTGCCGACAGGATCCGTGATGAAGAACACAAAAAAGTTCAGCTGTGGAGTGAGGCCATCCGTCAGCGGGCCGATCTGGTAAGATTCACCGAAAGGCTGTTTGAACAGTTGCGGTCTGAGGAGCGCAAACGGGCCAACCTTCTGGCCAAGGGTTACGGCATACTGACAGACCCCAGCGACCAGAGCGACCTAACCTTTATCACCGATTTTATCTGGAGCAATACCACCATTCCGATACTGATCTATGACGACCGCAACGCGCTGGTGGGCAGTGCAAACCTGCCGGAAGGCAAAGAAACCGATACCACGTACATAGACAGCCTGTATACGGTGCTCAGGGATCGGTATCCGCCTATCGTTTTTCCCGAGGTTGGCCACAAGGTCTATTACAACGACAGCTACCTCTTTGCCGAGTTACAGTCAAACCTCGACACCCTGATCAACACCTTCCTGAGCGAGACGGTGATGAACAGCGCCTCAGCACCGGTGCTGCTCACCGACGCCTCCCAGCAACGCCTACTCCGGGCGGGCAACATAGACTCGCTCGAACTGGCTACGCCCACACAACTGTCGCACAAACTCGAACAAATGCGGCGCGAAAATCCGCCTATAGAAATTGAGCTGCCAGGACAAGGGCGCAACTATATTTTCTATGAAGATTCCCGCGTGCTCAAGCAACTGAAACTATTTCCTGTTTTTCAGCTAATTCTGGTGGGGGTATTTCTGCTTGTGAGCTACCTTATTTTCTCCACCTTCCGAAAAGCCGAGCAAAACCAGGTATGGGTTGGCATGGCCAAGGAAACGGCACACCAGCTCGGCACGCCGCTGAGCTCCCTGATGGCCTGGTCGAGCCTGCTTGAGACGCAACTGGCCGATAAAAATGTGCTTACCGAGCTTAACAAAGACATTGAGCGGCTGAATACCATCACAGAAAGGTTTTCCAAAATCGGCAGCGTGCCTGAGCTGCAGGAAGAAAATCTCTCTGATGTTGTGCAACAGGCTTTTGACTATTTACGGCCGCGTATGAGCCGCAGCGTGGAGTTCCGGCTCGACCCAAAAGACCCGGGGTTATCGGCCTGGCTCAACCGTCCGCTTTTTGGCTGGGTACTTGAAAACCTCGTGCGCAACGCGGTTGACGCCATGGAGGGCAGCGGCCAACTGACCGCCACGGTGTTTGAAGAGGCCGGAAAGGCCGTGCTCGAAATCTCCGACAGCGGCAAGGGCGTGCCCAAAAACCAGTGGAAAACGGTTTTCAAACCCGGTTTTACTACCAAAAGGCGGGGCTGGGGCCTCGGGCTCTCGCTGGCCCGTCGCATCATTGACCAATACCACGAGGGTCACATCTTTATTCGCCGCAGCGAACCAGGAAAAGGCACCACCTTCCGCATAGAACTTCGCGCAGCCTGAGCATTGTCAGCCAGGCGGTTGAGGCATGTCAAAACGATGCCTGCGCATTCCGGGCTGACTCTGGATTAGTTTTGCATGCTGACATTTAAATTTTCCTTTGCTCTATGACGCAGTACAAACGCATTCTTGTGCCTACTGATTTTACCAAGGTAGGCGACACCGCCCTCCAGCACGCCATCGTGGTGGCGCGCGCCATCGGTGCAGAAATACACCTGGTGCACGTTATTGAAAGCAAAAAGCAGATTTCCGAGGCCCGGCTGAAACTCGAGACACTCCGCAGCCGCATTGCCCAGGAGTCGGGTATTGAGATTGTTCCCATCGTTCGGATCGGCAGCATTTTCGAGGACATTGACAAGGTCGCCACGGAGATTGACGCAAGCCTCATTATCATGGGCACCCATGGCCTGCGCGGCATGCAGTTTATCACCGGCAGCAGGGCCCTGAAGATTGTTACAGAAAGTACCGTTCCCTTCATTATCAGCCAGGAGCGGGAAATCCGTCCGGCAGGTTATCAGAAACTTGTCGTACCGCTCGACCTGCACAAGGAAACAAAACAAAAACTCTCGCTCGTAGCCGACATGGCGCGCTATTTCAAGTCGAAGGCCTATATTGTATCTCCCGGTGAAACCGATGAGTTCCTGAAAAACCAGCTCAACCGAAACATCAATTACGCCAAGTCCTATTTCGAAGACCGCGGCGTTCCCTATGAGGTAGAGATTACAGAAAGCAAAAGCGATGGATTCGTGAAGGCCTTGCTTAAGTACGCAGCCTCTGTAGACGCCGACCTCATCTGCATCATGAATTTCTACGACAATAGTTTCATGAGCCTTTTCAACCAGAGTTACGAGCAGCAGGTCATCACCAACGAGACCCAGATTCCGGTACTTTGCCTGAATCCGGTGGAAACCTATGTGATGGACCGGGCGATTTTTTCGGCCTGAGCAGACTAGATACGCACCCCCATGCTA
>DHLU01000041.1:0-21286 GCA_002405435.1 Flavobacteriales bacterium UBA4660 | reverse complement strand
CACTAGATACGCACCCCCATGACCAGGATATCATCCACCTGGTCCAGTTCTCCCTGCCAGCGGTCGAGAATTTCAGCGAGCCTCCATTTTTGCTCCGCCATCGGCAGGCGGTGAATGCGGAGCAGGGTTTCCTTGAATTGCTTGCGCAGGAATTTTTTACCCCTTGGGCCTCCAAACTGGTCTGAGTAACCGTCGCTGAAAAGATAGATGCAGTCTCCGGGTTGCAGCGACACAGCGTGACCGCGGAATTCTCTTTCCCCATATTCGAATGAGCCAATCGAAAAAGGATCGCTATCATACACCTCCAGAGCGCCGTCTCGGATCAGGTACATGGGGTTATGGGCTCCACTGAACTCGAGGGTCATGGTGTCGGGATCAAGTACACACATGGCTACATCCATTCCATCGCGCGAATAGTCACCATCGGTTTGCTTTTTAATCACCTCTGCCGCCACGCGGTTAAGTCCGTTGAGAATCTGTTCCGGGCGGGTAAACACCTTGGTTACCTGGTTGAGCACGTTGTGACCCACCAGGCTCATGAAGGCGCCGGGCACACCATGACCGGTGCAGTCAGCCGCCGCAAAAATCTTCTTGCCCGCCTGCTGGCGAAACCAGTAAAAATCACCGCTAACCGTAGCCTTCGGCCGGTAAAAAACAAAACTGTCGGGAAACAACTCGTGGATGTACTCATCACTCGGAAGCACCGACTGCTGGAGCCGCTGGGCGTACCGTATGCTGTCCTGCAGGTCGTTGTAAAGCGCGGTAACCTTTTCCCGTTGCTGCTCTACTTCTTCCTTCTGAAGGCGGATTTCCTGGGTCTGCTCCGCGACCTTGGTCTCCATTTCGTTGCGGTATGAGGCGAGGTCCTGCCGCATCTGAAGGAGTGCCTTGCCCAGCTCATCGTGCTCGGAAAGGGGAGTGAACGGCAGTGCGAAGTTCCCTGCACCCAGCTGTATGGAAAATTCCTTGGTGCGTTCAAAGCTGCTGATCACCTTCGCTACAGCATCGGCCATATCGCCGATTTCATCGTTGCCCGCCTTTACCGGATGTACGGAATAAATACCCTGCCCCAGGCTGAGTACCTTTCTTCTCAGTGAGTTAACCGGTCTGACGATAGACCTTGCCGTAAAAAATCCGATAAGCAGACCGCCCACCAGCACAAAGAGGGCAATGTTAACCAGCCAATTCCGCAGGCGGTCAAATGCCGCGTTCATCTGCGTGATCTCCACGTCAATATTTCCCCGGAGACCATCCAGGAGCGCCGTCATATTTTCATAGAGCCGCGCCTGGTTCATGCTCATGGTTTCCCCTTCCAGAAAGTAAAATTCCACCAGCATGGTGGTATCGGGAGAGTTGTAGCTCTGGTGGTCGGGCAACAGGGCGCGTACTGCTTCTGATACATTGAGGATATTACCGGTTGCTGCTTCAATCTCCCTGAGATGATCGAGATCCTCCGGGCTCCAATCCTCCGCGCAGCGCCTGACATTGAGCAGGTTCTGAGGGACGGTTCGTGCGGCGAGCCCAACGAGTTCTTTGCGTTCGGGCCATTCGGTGCTTCGCTGCACATAAGCCCATTGGGTAGTGAGGTTTATCACCCGCGACATGCTGCGGTCAAGCGCCTCCAGGCTATGCAGTGACGGCGAATACACCAGGTTAATCCGGTCATTGCTGACGCGGCTCTCCTTCATCGTGTTGTTGGTGAGCAGAAACGCCACGCCCACCACGGCCATAAAAAGACCGAAGCCAAGACCCAGTTTGTTCGCTATTGAAAACCTAATTCGGCCCATGGCGTGGAGCAGTGTTCGCTATTCGTCGTTAGTTTCCCACTTAAGGGGGTTTGCTCCGCCCGACTTGATCAGCTTTTCAAGTTCAGCCTTGTAAAAGAATGACTTGTCGTCTTCGCTCAATGCGCGGTAAATAATGTAGAGGCCTTTGAGCGTTTCCTGGCGGTCGGGCCTCAGTTCCTGGGCCTTAAGCATAAACGGCAACGATTTCTTAAACAAGGCAATCGAGTTTTCCTGAAGGGCGATCAGCTCCTCCAGTGTGGTGCTCTCATTGAAGCTTCCTATAATGGTCACACCCTGGTTGTAGTAGTAAATGGCTGTATTGTAGTTGGCCTTGTAATCAAGGGGATCCATTTTCAGAATCTCGCTGTAACATTCGAAAGCCTTTTCCAACTCAAAGCCATACAGGGCAGGATTCTGCTCATACATTACCATATGCCGGTCAGCAAAGGTGAAATAGTAGTCTTTTCTGTATTGGGCAAGCCGTTCTTCATTGCCCAGCATTTGTTGCGTCTCCACAAACTTGCCCCACAACATTCCACAATCCGTCTCCCTGAGCGGGGTGTAAAAGTCGAGGCATTCTGCCAGTTGCGCATGGTATGTGTTCGACAGGTATTCCAGCAGGATGGGAACCTGGTTGGCGTTTTCTCCTTTGGCGTCAAGTTCCATGCTCCTGCGCAGCGACAACAGGGCTGTTTCCCGCCAGGGCGAATAGATATTGAGCGAGTCGGTGCGCTTGAATTTTTCTTTGTACACGAAGGCACGTGCGTACCACGCGTAGTGGTGGGTACTCTCCGGGGAGTGCAGACAGGCGGAGTCAGACAGCAAGATGGCCCCGTCGAGGTCCGCGGCGTAGGTCTTGATTACCCTGACGGTAATCGGAATGTCGTTCTGCGGAGTTTGTGCCCACAACACTGGGGCTACCAGGAGGCAGAGTGCACCCGCAATCATGTGGCGTATTTTCATTGGATAGCCCATTGAATTATTTTGGTTCCCAGGCTGATTCCGCGCTCCTCAGCGGCCTTCCTGTTCAGTTCATAGCGAATGGTGTTTCCCAGTTCCTTAAAGTTGACCACAGCGCCCTGGGCCAGCGCCCCGTCAAAATGGGTGACGAGCATGGTGCTCTTGCCGCGCAGTTGCTGCGTTACGCCGGCCATTTCCTGACGTTTCGTTCGGTCGAGGTAGAGGATGTGCATATACCGGCTGTCTTCCACAGACTTCAGTTCAACCACTTCAATGACCTGGCTGCCGACCGGCTTTGACCCGTATTTGGCTGAAAGTTCCACAAACAGGCTGTGGTTGCCGTAAATGCCGATAACAAACCGACCCTTGCGGGCGTCCTGCGGCCACTCGTCTGAACTTGCAAAATGGTAGAGAAAATTGGCCTTGACGAGCGCGATGGTATCATCGTCGCGCTGACCCGGCTGAATGACGGCGGCAAAGCCAAAAAAGGCCAGCAGAATGATGGGCAAAATTCTAAAAACCGGCATAATTTTCAACTAAGGCGATGCTTTTACCAAAACTACCGGCCCCGGGTTACACAGACCCGGTAAAATTCTTTGTGTTGTACACCCGCTGGTGTGAAGAACCTTTACGCGCCCTTGCCGCCGCCCTCGAGGGCTGCGTTCGTCGACTCCAGGTCGCGGTCAAAGATGTACAGGCCCCCCTTGTCTGACCCGATCAGTTTGAGCTTATCAAGAATGTTGCGCGCGAGCGTCTCCTCCTCAATCTGCTCACTTACATACCATTGCATGAAGTTGTGTGTGGTGTAGTCTTTCTCTTTCAGGCAGGTGTCCACCACCGAATTGATCTCAGCAGTAACCCTGACCTCATGGTCATGCAGTGCCTGAAAGATCGCGTTGAGGGATTTATAGGTTCTGGAAGGCTGTTTGAGTTCGGGAATCACGGCCTGTCCGCCGCGGTCGTTAACAAAATGAACGAGCTTGAGCATGTGCAGGCGCTCCTCGTCGCTGTGGCGGTAAAGGAAAGCCGCCGTGCCGCTGAAACCATGGATCTCTGCCCAACAGGCCATGGCAAGGTAGGCTTGCGAACTCTCCGCCTCGACCCGTATCTGGTCGTTCAGCGCTTTTTCCACTTTTTTGTTCATCATGGTAATCAACTTTATGGTTTCAAAAATAACTGATTCAGTGGCCTCCGTGTTCATTGACCGCTGCTGTCCCGTTCAGTCCGGCCAATGCATCGGCCAGTGAGGCGTGTGAAAACCTAAACCCGGCAGCCAGCAAACGCTCCGGTACCACACGGCTGTTTCTGAGAAGCAGCGAGGGGTCTGTTCCCATCAGGGTGGTGCCGATGCGCACCAGCCACGCCGGTTGCGGAATGCCGAGCGGCATGCCGGCCTGCTTGCGGATTGCCGCCATAAAAGTCCGGTTGGTTTCCGGACTGGGGCTCACCAGGTTAACCGGCCCCTCCATGACGGAGTGTCGGTATAAAAACAGAATGGCGCCGAAAACGTCCTCTTCGTGGATCCATGAAACGAACTGTTTGCCGGATCCGCTGCGGCCCCCTGCGCCAAGTGTTGCCACCCTGAGCAATACGGGCCAGGCGCCCCCACCCTTGCCCAATACAACGCCCATGCGGAGAGCCACCCGGCGTATGCCGTGAACCGGACACTCAAACAGGGCAGCCTCCCACGACCTGGCGAGGGCCGCAATAAAATCGTCACCATAGTCTGTGGATTCCTCCCCGTGTGCACCGGGGCTCTCTGGATTGTAAATGCCTGCGCCGGAGGCGTTTATCCATGTTTTCGGCGGGCGTTCCGCCGCAATCAGCGCAGCGCCGAGGGCGTTCACCGCCTGGAGCCGGCTTTCTGTCAGCTTTTTTTTGTTGGACGCCGTGTGCCGGCAGTTGACACTGGCCCCCGACAAGTTCACCAGCAGATCGGCACCCTCCAGTACCCTTGTCCAGGGCCCGGGGGCACGGCCATTCCATACCACCATCTGCGCCCCCTCAGGCAACGCTGCGGTGTGCCTCGCCAAAACGGCCACTTCAAATCCTTCCCGCAGAAACCGATGGGTGAGGTGTCTGCCCACAAACCCGGTTCCTCCGGCAATAACGATTTTGTTCTTCATTTCCATTTCCCGTTCTTATAACTCCTGGTCCAGAATGTCACTTTCCCAGACTTTTTTTTCGGAGTCATGCCTGGTATAGAGATAACAAATCCGCGTGAAATATGTTGCCAGCACAAAAGGAAGGACGCCCAGCCAAAAAATGCCAAGCCACTCCTGATCTGACATCCATCGACCTAAATCACCCAGGTTTAGCATGAATATACCCACGGTCACAAGTCCGTACGCGCCCGTGGTTACCAAATAGAACCTTAAGACCCGACGTACCGGGGCAGCTAGCCTGGACCACAAAAAGACCAATACCACCGCACAGATTATCTGCAGCACGCCCAGCAAAAAAAGAAACGACAAGCCCCAGAGCAAGCTTTCTTCTTTACCCAATGCGCCAGATAGCAGCACAAGTCCGGTCACGACCAGCGCCAGCAGGTTAACCACAAACATCACGGATTTCATTTCACAAAAAGTTTGAGTATTTTTTTTGTTACCGCCAGACCTCCGGCTTTAGCCACGACGCTGATAACCTGGTCGGCCCTGAGCGTCACCTCGCGCAGGTTCTTAATCGTCTGCCGGAATGCCTCGGCGCTCTTTTTCTCTTCTCCCCTGATTTCCATTGCACTCAGGCCTTCCAGGGTTTTCAACATCGGTTCGATTTCCCGCTTCCTTCTTTCCCGCGCAATCTGAGTGGCGATGCGCCAGGCATCCTTCTCGGCAATAAAGTATTCGCGTCGATTTCCTTTTACTACCGTGCGGCTGATCAGGTTCCACTCAACCAGCGCGCGCAGGTTCATATTGGCATTGCCCCGGCTTATTTCAAGCGCTTCCATCACATCTTCTGTCGACAGCGCCACTTCACTGACGAGCAGGAGTGCATGAATCTGCGCCATGGTACGGTTGATACCCCAGGCACTGCCATGTCCGCCCCATGCCTCAATAAACTCCTGTTTGGCCTGAGCCAGTGTAGCCATGCGCTTAAGAAAGCCTCAAATTTACAAATCTTTCAGTATTTTCTGAAAATTCCATAACTGCATTATTTTTCACTCATCCCTATGTCCGGGCAGAGAGGCGGCTAGTGGCTACCGCGCGGGGTAATGCACAACCTGTTTCCAGGTGCTCAACCAACCGCGCAGCGCACCAGGGCACCAGCAGCACGCCCCGCGAACCAAAACCATTAAACAGGTACTGGTTCGTCCATCCTTCTACGGGTCCTATGAGTGGCTGCCGGTCACGGGTCGTTGGCCGTATGCCCGCGGTTTGTCCGGTAATCGCAAAAGGGCCGCTGTACACCTCTTCCAGGGCTGTGCTCAGGAGTGCCCGCGCTTCCGGCGTAGGCTGTGCATGGTCAAACGAACGTTCATACGTGGCTCCGGTCACATAGCCTCCGCTGCCTGAGGGTACCAGAAAGTTTCCGAAATGCACCAGTTCTTCCAGGGCAGGGCCATCCATTTCCACCTGCAGCAACTGCCCTTTATTGGGAATTACCGCATGTCGCCATGCCGCGCCTTCCGCATGCCACGCCGCGCCTGTGCACCAGATCGTGACCTCACCGCTGTAACCCGCCGACCGGCTTTCGGCTGTCAGTGTGTTTGAGGCCATCCACGCGGCACGCGCGGCACCCAGCATTTTCGGCACATCCAGCCAACCGGCGCCCGCCACGCATCCCGTGCCAAAGGGCGCATTGAAATGGGGGGAAAGCGAGGGTGGTACAGGCTGAACAAGGGGTGACAACAGGGGTCTCCTGGTTTTTTCGTCCCACAGGTTGGCGCTTTGCTGATCGGGGAATACACGCACCAGCGGTGTCGGAAAGAAAAACCGTTCTCCCAGCCAGACCTCCATGGCCCGGTACACGCCCGCCATTTCCGGATGGCTAGACATCAACAGGGGCTCAACGGATACACGGCGAAAGGAAACGGGGTTCCACATTCCCGCCGCCACAGCGGAAGCACTACCCTCGTGGCCGCGGTCCACAATGGTCAGATGCCAGCCCGCTCGCTGGAGCAAAAATGCGAGCACGGTGCCCGCAAGTCCCTGACCAACCACGGTGCACTTTTTCATACCGTTTCGGTTCGGGGCCGTGGCATCAGGCTATAACGCCCTGTTTTTTCCCCACGCGGGTAAAAGCGTCTATGGCCTTGTCAATGTGGGCGGGCTCGTGGGCGGCCGACAGTTGGACGCGGATCCGCGCAAGTCCTTTGGGAACTACCGGGTAGAAGAAGCCAATCACATAAATACCTTCCTCCAGCAACGCGTCGGCAAAGTCTTGCGACAATTTTGCATCGTAAAGCATTACGGGCACGATGGCTGACGCTCCGTCGCGAATTTCAAAACCAGCCTCGCGGATGCCTGCCTTAAACCGTGTGACATTCGCATCAAGTGTATCGCGCAGTTCCGTGGTGCTGCTCAAGAGGTCAAACACCGCAATGCTCGCCCCTACGATACTCGGCGCAAGCGAATTAGAAAACAGATAAGGCCTGGAGCGCTGCCTGAGGAGCTCAATGATCTCTTTCCTTCCCGTCGTAAATCCACCCATAGCGCCTCCCAACGCCTTGCCGAGGGTTCCGGTGATGATGTCCACCTTGCCCAGCACATTTTTCAGCTCAATGGTTCCCCGTCCGGTCTTTCCGATAAAGCCTGTTGCATGGCACTCGTCTACCATTACCATGGCCCCATATGTAGCGGCCAACGCGCATATGACGTCCAGCTGCGCCACATAGCCGTCCATAGAGAATACGCCGTCGGTAACCACAAGTTTGAATCGGGCCCCCGCGTCGTTCGCCGCTTTCAGCTGCAACTCCAGGTCTTCCATATCGTTGTTGTTGTAGCGGTAGCGCCGGGCCTTGCAGAGTCTTACCCCGTCAATAATTGAGGCGTGGTTCAGCGCATCACTGATGATGGCGTCCTGCTCATTGAGCAGGGGCTCAAAAACACCCCCATTGGCGTCAAAGGCCGCTGCATAGAGAATGGTATCTTCCGTGTGCAAGAAGGACGCAATTTTCTGCTCCAGTTCCTTGTGAATATCCTGGGTACCGCAGATGAAGCGTACACTGGACATTCCGTATCCATGGGTGTCAATAGCCTTTTTGGCGGCTTCCGTCACCATGGGGTGTGAAGAAAGTCCGAGGTAGTTATTGGCACAAAAATTCAATACCCGTTTTCCCCCAACCGTGATTTCGGCGCCTTGGGGAGAGGTGATGATGCGTTCGCGCTTGTATAGCCCGGCATCTTTGATGGACTGCAGTTCGGCCTGCAGGTGAGCCTTCATGTTTTCGTACATCTTAGATAACCCTTAGTGGTGTGGCCGCCGAAGGTAGCGTCATCTGCCCGGTGCCTGGTGCGGCGGTCCGTGGTAATTTTGCCGGAAAATTTTCACGCATGCCAACCACCGCCTCTACCGACTTCGACATCGCCGCTATCCTCAGCACGCTCGGCATTAAACCAGTATCTGAGGGGTGTTCCACGGGAAAACACCTCTTTGGCAGCGGCCCCGTGATTGACAGCTATAGTCCGGTTGACGGAAAACTGATTGGCGGCGTCACTACAGCGACCGCCGCCGATTACGAAGAGGTCTTGGCCCGTGCACAGCAGGCCTTTCCCTTTTGGCGCGATATGCCCGCTCCCAAACGGGGTGAAATTGTTCGCCAGTTTGGCGACCGGCTGCGCGCCTATAAAAAGCCCCTGGGGCAATTGGTCAGCTACGAAATGGGGAAGTCGCTTCAGGAAGGGCTGGGCGAGGTGCAGGAAATGATTGACATCTGCGATTTTGCCGTGGGGCTCTCGCGGCAGCTCTACGGCCTGACCATGCACAGCGAGCGGCCCGGTCACCGGATGTACGAGCAGTGGCATCCACTGGGGGTGGTAGGCATTGTCTCGGCCTTTAATTTTCCGGTAGCTGTCTGGAGCTGGAACAGCGCGCTGGCCTGGGTATGCGGCAATGTGTGCGTATGGAAGGGCTCAGAAAAAACCCCGCTGTGTTCCATCGCCTGCCAGCATATCTGGAATGAAGTGGCTGCGGCCAACCAACTGCCGGAAGGCATCTCGGGCATCATTACCGGCGACTACCGCGTGGGGGAATGGCTGGTAAGCGATACACGCGTTCCGCTTATTTCTGCCACGGGTTCCACCCGCATGGGCCGCCTGGTCGGAAGCCGTGTTGCCGAGCGCTTTGGCCGAAGCCTGCTCGAGCTGGGCGGAAACAACGCCATCATTGTTACCCCCTCCGCCGACTTGAAAATGACCATTATTGGAGCGGTGTTCGGTGCCTGCGGCACAGCCGGACAGCGCTGCACTACCACCCGCAGGCTGATTGTGCACAATACCATCATTGATGAGGTTCTGGATACCCTGCGGGCCGCTTACGGGCAGCTGCGCATCGGCAATCCGCTCGACCAGCACAACCACGTGGGGCCCCTTATAGACAAAGCCGCCGTTGAGGCTTACATGGGCGCTATTGCCCAGGCAGTGGAACAAGGTGGAAAAGTGGAAGTCGAAGGGGGTGTGCTCAGTGGCCCCGGCTACGAGAGTGGTTGTTACGTCAAGCCTTGCATAATTCGCGTGAAGGATTCAACCCTGCCGATCGTGCAGCACGAAACCTTTGCGCCTATCCTCTATGTGATGGGGTATGAAGCCCTTGATGAGGCCATTGCCATGCAAAACGGCGTGGCTCAGGGTCTCTCCTCCGCCATCATGACCACCCACCTGCGCGAGGCGGAGTTGTTTCTTTCTGCTGCCGGCAGCGATTGCGGAATCGCCAATGTCAATATCGGCACATCCGGGGCCGAAATCGGCGGGGCCTTCGGCGGTGAAAAGGAAACCGGCGGCGGACGGGAAAGCGGCAGCGACGCCTGGAAGAATTATATGCGCCGACAGACCAATACCATCAATTACAGTACGCAATTGCCACTGGCCCAAGGTATCCGTTTTGAGTTCTGACGCATGCGGTTGCAGGCAGCGGCCTGCTTTTCCTGCATATTTGTCCGCTGTGATTGCCAACCGGTATATAGGGTTGCCCTCCTTTCTGGCCTGCCTGTTCCTTGCTTCATGTACGGAACACAGCCGCCCTGTCGGCATGACGCCCGGGCAGTGGTCGCTCGCTTTTCCGGTCAACGACAGCATCAGCATTCCGGTAAGGCTCTCGGTAGATTCGGCGGGCGGTTGGGTATTATACAACTGGACCGAACAAATACCGCTCGAGGCGCTCACTTGGGCTGCCGATAGTTTTCATGTGAAATTACCGCTTTTCAACTCGTCCCTGCACGGGCGGTTGCACAACGACACGCTGGTCTCTGGTTATTGGCAAGACCATTCCCGGCAAGGGCAGTACCGCGTTGACTTTACCGGAAGCCCAGCTGCCTTTGCCGACTTCTCCGCGCACCATCCCGGCGACGAGGGTAAACGCTACCGGGTGACCTTTAATCCGGATGTTGATTCGCTCCGCTATCCCTCCGTTGCCCTGCTCCACCGATCAGGCAGCAACCTGTCAGGCACCTTTATGACCGAAACCGGTGACTACCGCTTTTTGCAGGGAACCCTTGACAGCACCCGCTCTCCGGCACCGTTTTACCTGAGTTGTTTTGACGGTACGCACTTGTTTCACTTTACGGGTTCATTTGAGCGCGGCGATTCTGTGATAAGCCGGGGTCTTTTTTATTCGGGCAACCACAGCGTCGAAACCTGGGAGGCCCGGCACGACGACGCTGCGGCCCTTACCGATCCCGACTCACTGACCTATGTGACAACTTCCGGTGAACCGCTCCGTTTTTCTGTCACCAACAGTTCCGGTATGCCGGTAACTTTTGATGTCTCCAGCCTCAAGGGCAAGGTCACACTTGTCCAGTTGCACGGCACCTGGTGTCCAAATTGCACCGACGAGAGTGTCTGGCTTGGCGATATCTACCGCAGATACAATAGCCGCGGACTGCAGGTTATTCCCGTCGCTTTTGAGCGCAATGGAGGCCAGGAGGACTTGCTGCGCAATGTGGCCCGTCAGTTTCGCCAGCTCAACCTGCCCTATGCGTCTTACCTCGGCGGTGAAAAACACATGAGCAATCAGGTATTTCCCATGCTTAACGCGGTAATGTCATATCCCACGCTGCTGGTAGTTGACCGAAAAGGGGTGGTGAGAAAAATACACACCGGTTTTTATGGTCCCGGCACAGGTCGTTATTACCAACACTATACGTCGCGGCTTGAACTTTTCATCACGCAGTTACTTGAAGAGCCCGCATAGCCCGCGCAGGCCACGGCAGCGTTCCACATGGAATCAGCCGGGTTAATCCCTCGGCGCTGCGACCACGTCCACTTTCGGCCGTTCGTCGCGGTTGGCTACCTCCCAGGCCGTATGAAAAATTAGCCTTGCAATGGTCTCCATTTTGTCAAACATGATTTTCTCCACATCATCACCGGGCTTGTGGTAGTCGGGATGTACACCGGTGAAATAGAAAATTACCGGTATATTGTTCTTTGCAAAGTTGTAATGGTCTGACCGGTAGTAAAACTGTTCGGGGTCGTTGGGATCATTGTAGGTGTAGTCAAGGTAGAGGTTGCTGGCGTATGTCTCATGGCATTGTTCGCTGATGCGGTGCAGGTCAGTACTGAGCCTGTCGCTGCCAATGAGGTACACATATTCGGCCGTTGTATGCAGCGAATCTTTTCGACCGATCATATCAATGTTCAGATCGCATACGGTATTCTCCAGCGGATACACGGGGTATTCGGTATACCATTCGCTACCCAATAAACCCTTCTCTTCTCCGCTTACATGCAGAAACAAAATGCTTCTGCGCGGACCCTTGCCCTCTTCACGCGCCGTAGCGAAAGCCTCAGCAATTTCAAGGGTAGTCACTGTGCCGCTTCCGTCGTCGTCGGCACCGTTGTTGATTTGACCATTAACGATCCCTATATGATCATAATGAGCCGATATCACCACGATTTCTTCTTTCAGCGACGGATCACTTCCTTCGATAAACGCCAGCACATTTTCCGATGCCAGGGCAGTCATATTTCTGCGCGCATTAAAAATTCCGTTTCCCGTGAAATAAAAGCTTTTCGGTTTGCCCTTTTTTGAAATGGCCTTGCACTGTGCAGCAATCGACTTTTTTTTGCCCGATGCCAGCAGGGCATTTCCCAACGACTCCTTGCACACGGCATAGGGCAACAATCCGCCCCCTTTGGATGCGGGCTTGTCCAGCTGCATCATCGGCTGTTCCAGCCAAAACCTCACCCGCGGGACATAAAATTCATATTCTTCATCGATTATCAAAACGCCTATGGCTCCCTTTTGGGCGGCCAACATGATTTTGCCCTCCATGTCCTCCGCCCAGGCAGAAGGTACTGCCGTACCCGTAACCACGCTCTTTCCCTTATACTTTGGCTCACCTTTCATGAGCACAACTACTTTGCCCTCAGCAGAGATCTCCGCATAGTCATTGTAGGCCGGCGACTCTATACCATAGCCTGCAAAAACGCACTGTTCCAGCGACAACTCAGTCGAATTAAATCCGCCCCAGAAATAAAAATCATCTGCAAAGCGGTACGTCTTTCCAGCCACCTCCATCGTAGCCTCGTTGTTGCGCGTCAATTTCAGTGGAAAAGGTTGCAAATAACTGTTGCCGTTACCCGGCGCAATTCCTTCGCCGGTGTAATAATCCGCCAGGTACTGAGCGGCTTTTTTTTGTCCGGGCTTGCCCGTTTCTCTTCCCTCATAGGCATCACTTGCCAGCACTTCCAGGTGCGCCCGCAGCTCTCCTGCTGTAATGCTTGCGCCATATTTTCTGCTCAAAGCCTCCCTTTCTGCTGGATCCTCCTGGGCTTTTAACCCGGTTAGCATCATCACACACAGACCCATACACAGGGTTTTTTTTATCATTAACTCCTTCATCATATTCATTGTTCAAGGTCTATTTTCTCCACGCGCGCGCTGTGTCTTCCCCCTTCAAAGGGTGTCTTGAAAAACGCATCCAGTATGGCCATTGCCTCTTCTGCCGTAATAAATCGCGCAGGCAGGCAAATGATGTTGGCATCATTGTGTGCCCTTGCCAGTGCTGCTATTTCTTTATTCCAGCACAAGGCTGCCCTGATACCTGCGTGTTTGTTAGCCGCCATACAAACTCCGTTGGCACTGCCACAAATCAATACGCCGCTACCCCCGTCTGACAGCACTCCCTTTGCGGTTGCATGTGCATAATCAGGGTAATCGCAGCGCCCCGTGTCGTAGGTGCCATGGTCTTCCACCCGCCGGCCCTGTGCCTGGAGGTATTTCACCACTTGTTCTTTTAATTCTACTCCGGCATGGTCACTGCCCACGTGAATGGTAATATGCTGCATAGGGTCAAAAATATAGCCTCAATCCCCTATTTATCATACCCTTGCGCGAAGTTTCCCACGATATCAACAAAGGCGGTGTTTTTCTGTGTGATAGCTGTGCATAACAAAGCACAAACAAAATTGCTTTTCCCTGGCATGTACTGGCTTAATGAAGTTTTCACCCCAGCGTTGTTTCTTCTGTCAGTTCTTATCCCCACTTTCTCCACAGTTCTGTGCACTATACGGAGCAACCCCGGTCCTATGCACATCCCTGCTTGCCCTCTGTACGCGACGTTGGGTACAGCACGCTCATTTGGGTGTAATTCAGCCCATAACACCGTTGAAAGCTTGTTCATAGTCTGTTTGTCGATTGGGTATATCCTGTTCCGCATCCCTCCTCCACGAGGCTTTTCAACAGTATTAACAGCCCTAATGATCTATAACTATTCTTTTTAAAATATAATAGTAATGGGTAAGGTGTGTAAAGGAGAACTTTGGAAAGGAAATTGAGCAGAAAGGAAAAGAAATCGCGCAATTTTGCCTCAATGACAAAAGAACACATCATCACCCTGCTTTGCCTGTCCATGGCTGCACTGGCTGCAGCCCAGGGCGAATATGTGAAATTCTATTACGACAATGGCCTGGTTTCCAGTGAAGGTAGTATGAAAAATGGAAAACCAGACGGGTACTGGAAAACCTATTACGACGACGGCGGCCTGAAAACCGAGGGCAACAGAAAAAACTATCTGCTGGATTCTCTTTGGAAATTTTACCGCAGTGACAGTACCCTGGAGAGAGAAATTACCTACCGCGAAGATCTCAAGTGGGGAGAAGAAAGGGTCTTTACGGATAAGGGTGTATTGAGCCATCGTGTCTCCTGGGAACGAGGAGTAAAACAAGGGGTTACGCGCTACTATTATGCGGATGGTGGGCTGCATAAGGAAATCAATTTTGTTAATAACAAAGAGGAAGGAAGGGGACTGGAATACAGCAAGTCGGGTGAAATCATAACGCTGTTGACATACAGAAACGGGTTTTTATACGGAGAGGAAAGGATAAACCGCAGCAACGAAAAAGGGGAACGCGCGGGAACCTGGTTGACTTGGTGGACACCAGGTTCGGTGGCCCGGACGGAAGGATACTATACGGCGGGTAAAAAGAATGGAGTTTTCAAGTATTACAAAAAAGACGGAAGCCTCGAACGGCTGGAGACCTATGACATGGACCAGCTGGTAACAGACGACAACAACAATTTTATTTTGGATATACGAAGGGAATATGACGAGACGGGTAAGGTCAGGGTGGTGGGTGGTTACAACAAGGGAATGAAGCAGGGTAGTTTTTTTTACTACGATGAAAACGGTCTGCTACAGACAACCAGGGATTTTTCGCGTGATGTGTTGCTGGGAGAAGGTATGCTGGACACTTTGTCACGGCGCACAGGACCGTGGAAACTTTATTTTACTACAGGTGAGTTGAGTGCTGAAGGAAGTTATGTTGAAGGAAAGCGGGAAGGAGCATGGACGTTTTACTTTAAAAACGGAAAGGTGATGCAAAAAGGAAATTACAAGTCGGATAGTTACTCAGGAAACTGGAAGTGGTATTTCGCTGATGGTACACTCCGCAGGGAAGAAAACTACCGGAAAGGAAAAGAAGACGGGACCAGCATTGAATACGACAGCACAGGGGTAATTATCGCCCAGGGAGAATTCATTTCAGGGCTGAAAAACGGGAAGTGGTTTCATCAGGTAAATGACCACACCGAGGAAGGCGAATACCTTGACGGAGAAAGAAACGGCAAATGGATTTGGAAATACGCGGATGGACGAACAGGTTTTGAGGGAGAGTACAGCAATGGTCTCCCCTCAGGCAAACACAGGTACTGGTATGCTGACGGCATTACCAAAATGAAAGGGGAGTATGAGGGAGGAGAGTTGCAGGGAGAATGGCAGTATTACGACACGACCGGTGTGTTGACACATTCGGTAACCTACGAAATGGGCATAGCCGTGGCCATTAATGGGGATAAAATAGAAATTAGAACAAAGTCTGAAGAATGATGGGGGGTAGTTGGGAAGAATATCTCAGGGACGAACGCGGAGCGCGCTGCGTGGTAAGGGTATCGGACCTGAAGGTAGAGCAGTCCAACAAACAATTCCGACGCTTACTTGGAGAGAAGGAGGGGGAATCAAACAACCTCCTGTTTGCGCTCGGACAGGCATCGTGGCAGGAAAACAGCCGGTCGGTCATTCGAAAGTTGGAAGAGTTAGGGTATGTTGAGTTGGGCTGGGGAGATTTTCAGTTGCATATCTCTGCAATCAGACCTGATTTCACCCACGCCCTCTGTTATCTGCAGGAATGGGGTGAAGGGGCTACGGGTCTTCAGTACGACGCGCTCTTCACACGTAATGTAGCGGGTGTATACAAGGTGGCATCAGACGGAAAAATAGTGGCCTGCAACGAGGCCTTTGCCAGGTTGCTGGGCTACGAAAAATCAGAAGAAATTATCGGAACCGATGGAAAAGATTTTTACCTTTTTCCTGGAAAACGGAAGGAATTTCTCGATGAACTTCAGCAGAAAAAGGTAGTAACAAGTTACGAAATAGACCTCCGGAGAAAAGACGGAACGGAATGCACGTGCCTGGAAAATGCGTTTCTGGAAAAGACAGAAAAAAACGAAGACATCATCCTGGGCACGCTCATCGATATCTCTGAAAAGAAAAAAATTGAGGGAGCGCTTCGAGAAAGCGAAGAGCGGTTTAGGGCACTTTCCAATGTAACGCTGGAGGCGGTAGCCTTTGTTTCTCAGAACGTAATCATCGACTGCAATGAACAGTTTGCCGCCCTGTTCTCCCTGAAAGACCGGTCGAGTGCCATCGCGCGGCGCATCACAGATTTCATATCCCCGGCCGACCTGAGGAGAATAGGCACAAGCCTCGACCAGCAACATACGCGAAAAATTGAGGCACGGTGCGTAAATGGCAGGGGTGAATGGATGTACCTGGAGCTTTCCGGGGGTTTTGTTGACTACCATGGGATTCGCACGAAGGCATTATTGATGTACAATGTCACGGCCAGAAAAAAGGCCGAGTTTGCGCTCGAGCAGAGTGCGCACCGGTTCAAAAACCTGTTGGAGAACTCGCCCAATGGGGTCTTTATACTTACCGAAGGCCTCATGAAATATGTCAACAAAGCCGGACTGGTGATGCTCGGATGCGCTGATGAGGACGAGGTATATGATAAAAAATTTACCCACTTTGTCTCGCGACCGTTCAGGGGAACAGTAAGTGAAGATTTTGAAAAAATCAGGGAAGGAGAAGAAGCCATTTATCGGGAGGTGAAACTTACAGACCGCGGGGGAAACGAAATTTTTGTGGGCCTTAAGGCGACACTCACGGTCTACGAAAACCGCCCTTCCATACAGGTCACTGCAGACAACCTCAGCACGCGGCTTCAGTTATTGCGCGAGCAATACCGGCTGAAAGCCGCCGAAGAAATGAATGAGGAGTTGCGCCTGCAGATTGAAGAAAGGAAACAGACACAGGCCAAACTGGAATCCATTTTCAACTCCACTGAAAACCTGATGATCTGGACAATGAACCCCGACTTCGGGATTACCACCCTCAATGAGAATTTCCGTGAAAGCATGAAGGAGCAGTTCGGGCTGAACATCCGGCGGGGCTCAAATATCCGGAAAGACCTGGAGCCCCTGATGGATCCCATCCACAACCAGGGGCAACTGGGTGCAATGGATGAGGCATTTAGTGGACGTCCCCAGCAGTTTGAATTTGCCCTGCGCGACAAAAACGGAAATACCGTGTGGATGCTCGCTTTTGTCAACCCGGTCTACATAGATGAGCGTCTTGAAGAAGTGTCTTGTCTGGTTTACGACAATACGCAGCGCAAACAAATAGACCGCCGGATACGCGAATCGCTGAAAGAAAAAGAAGTGCCCCTACAGGAGGTACACCACCGTGTAAAAAACAACCTACAGGTCTTATCGAGCATACTGAGCCTGCAGTCTTCGTACGTCAGCGACGAACGCACCAAAGAACTGCTCAAGGAAAGCCAGCAGCGTATAAAGAGCATGTCGTTCATCCATGAAACCCTCTACCGTACCACCGACTTCTCGAGCATCGACTTCAGGGGATACCTCCAGGCCTTGGCCAGCAACCTCTTTCAAAGCTACCAGACCGGCCAGGCGGAGGTAAAACTGGTGACCAAACTCGACCCGGTCAACCTGAGCATAGACCAGTCGGTGCCCTGCGGCCTCATTGTCAATGAGCTCATCAGCAACGCGCTGAAATATGCCTTCAGGGGTAGAAAAAAGGGGAAAATCACATTGGAAATCAGAGAGCGAAAGGGGCAGGTCACCCTCAGGGTAGCCGATGACGGAATTGGTCTTCCCGCTGACTTTCAGTTTGCCGAGCAGGACTCCTTGGGCATCCAGCTCGTGTACACCCTGACCGAACAACTCGACGGCACCCTCGATGTTCGGTCAGTGAAAGGAACAGCAATCACCATTACCTTTGAAAAGAAATCATAACCTGCAGACCATGGAAATCAAAATTCTCATTACCGAAGATGAGAGCATCGTGCGAAAGGATATCGAAAAAAGCCTGAAAAAAATGGGCTATAATGTAGTCGGCTATGCAGATACGGGTGAAAAGGCGGTTGAGCTGGCCAGGGAGTTAAAGCCAGACCTGGCAATTATGGATATCAAGCTGAAAGGGGAAATGACAGGTATAGAAGCGGCTCAGGCCATCAAGCGAGACCAGGACATACCGGTCATCTACCTCACCTCACACAGCGATGAAGCGACCCTGGCAAAGGCTAAAATTTCCGAGCCGCATGGCTATGTGCTGAAGCCGTTTAAAGAGATTGACCTTCACACCTGCATTGAAATGGCCGTGCACAAACACGGTAAGGAGAAAGAACTGAAAATTGAAAACGAACTGCTGAAATCACTCAGCAGCTATAAACAAAGTGCAGACTACCTTTTTGTCAAACACCATGCGAGGCTGACCAAACTCAATGCAAGTGATGTTTACTATGTGGAAGCGCTTAAAGATTATGTGATGATCATCACGCGCGACCACAAATTCACCATCCATGGTACGATGAAGGATATCGAGAAGAAACTGCCCCATAAAACTTTTCAGCGGGTTCACCGGTCCTTTATCGTCAACCTCGACAAGATCGAGTTTATCGTGAGCAGCGAGCTGATTATGCAGGACATTGGAAAAGAAATTCCGGTTGGAGGAAACTTCCGCGACGAACTCGCTGACCGCATCAACATTCTTTGAGCGAAGCGCCGGCCGGCTTTCAGGAGATACACAACCGGTGACCGGCCGCTTCCCTGGGAAGCACTGCCTCCCAGCGCTGTTCGTGAAGCCAGGCGAGTACGGCCGTATACACCCCGGGATAATCGCGGTACTGAACACTGGAAAAAAAGGTATTGTGCCACAGCAGAGATACCAGGGCATTGTGCCGGTGTTTGTCGAGAAAGTCAAGGATATGGTACCGCGCGGCGCGGGCGTCGAGCCCCATATACTTGAAAAGAGAGAAATCCATAATAGCCAGCGGGCATTCGGTCACCCTGAAACTGCGTTCTGCATCCAGGTCGTAGGGCCTGAACGCAAGTCCGCATGAATTGCGGAAACCAGCCATACCCGCAAAACCCAGGCTGCAGTCAACATCAATACCGGCCGCATCGCACTGGTGGTAGAGCCCGGGCAAGCGAAACTTCAGGTAATGCTGGCGGTTGCTCGTGGGGCGCTGGTCAAAACGCGCCATCTCCTCCAGATGGTTGTCTTGAGAAATACTCTTGTGCAGGCCGTTTTCAAAACCACGCCCTTGCACCCGCAGCATTTGCGCACGGATGCGTGAATCGTTGATGGCATAGTCGGCGTTGACCTCTCGGGCATTGACAGCGCCACGGTTGGCCAGCCAGAAAAAAACCGAGCGCAGGCCATGCGCAGACTCCGCCTGCATGATCTTGTCCATATTGAACCAGTCGGGCCGTTGCAAGACCGCATTGAAGAGCAGGCGCAGGGCGATATCTACCCGGCCGCAGCGGAGCGCTGCACGCCCGTCATCCCACACGGCCCCATATACCAGGTCAATGTCGTGGCTGAGCATCACAGCACTGTCATGGGCGGGAAAAACCTGCACAGGCAGTTGCGGCTTCAGGTGTGTGAAGAGCCGATGGAAATATTCGGCCACCAGGTTCTTGTCGGCCACGCGGTAATGGTACTGGCAAGATTGCTCGTAGGGAAAACGCCCCACATCATCGGCATGCGATGCGTGATGTTCCTGCAAGGAGTTGATCAGGTAAAAGACCGACGACAGGTAGTCGGGCTGACCATCTCGGCCGGTTACCACCGGCCCTGCACCGAAGTGATCTCTGAAATCGTAACGGCCTTCGGCGAGCCGCAGATAAAATGACCGGCTGATCAGCAGGTGGTCATCGACACCGGTGCCAATAACGAGCTGCGCAACTTCGCGAGAATCTGTAAGCCGGTACGGCAGCCTCAGGAAGCGGGCAAACAAAGACCAGGTGTATGAAACCTTGCCGAAAAACAGCGGATCGTTTTCTATGTGTACGCTGAGCATGGTTCAGTGCGGGGTAAAGAGTCGGAATACATCAGGCAGTCAGCAGACAGCACATATCCCGGGCAACGGCTGCATTATTCCTTTTCCGGGCGCATCTGCGGGAAAAGCAGCACATCCTGTATAGAGGCCTCTCCGGCAAACAACATACAAAGACGGTCTATACCGAAGCCAATACCCGATGTGGGCGGCATACCGTATTCCAGGGCGCGCAGAAAGTCATGGTCTATAAACATGGCTTCGTGGTCGCCGCGTTCCATAAGACGCACCTGCTCTTCAAACCGTTCGCGCTGTTCAATCGGATCGTTCAGCTCGGTGTAGGCGTTGGCGACTTCCTTGCCATTGACCATCAGTTCGAAGCGCTCAACCAGTCCGGCCTTGCTGCGGTGCTTTTTGGTAAGCGGACTCATCTCCACCGGGTGGTCGGTAATAAAGGTGGGCTGTATGTAGTGGGGCTCGCAGGCGGCACCGAAGATCTCATCGATCAGCTTAGCACGACCCATCGAAGGATCCGTCTGCAGACCGAGCTTGCTGCACAGCTGGCGCAACGCGGTCTCATCCATACCGCTGATATCTTCACCCGTGTGATGGCGGATGGCTGCGTAGATCGAAACACGCGGGAAGGGTGCTTTCATGGAGATCGTGCGGCCACCTACTACCAGTTCGGTAGTGCCGTTGGTCTGAATGGCCGCATACTCCAGCATCTGCTCTGTCGCCTCCATCATCCAGTAATAATCCCTGTAGGCCACGTAAAACTCCAGTATGGTAAACTCGGGGTTGTGCGTGCGGTCCATTCCCTCATTGCGGAAGTTGCGCGAAAACTCAAAGACCCAGTCAAAACCGCCCACGATGAGCCGTTTGAGGTAAAGTTCATTGGCAATACGCAGGTACAGCGGAATGTCGAGCGCATTATGGTGCGTAATGAAGGGGCGCGCGGCAGCACCACCGGGAATGGGCTGCAGCACAGGGGTGTCCACTTCGAGTGCGCCGCGCTCGTTGAGCCAGGTGCGCAAGGCGTTCACCATGCGTGTGCGCTTCTCGAAGGTTTCGCGCACGTGTGGGTTGATGACAAGGTCAGCATAACGTTGCCGGTAGCGGAATTCGGGGTCGGTAACCACATCGTGCGCATGGCCCTCTGCATCGACCTTCACTACCGGAAGGGGCTTGAGGCTTTTTGCCAACATGCGTATTTCTGAAACCTTCACGGAAATTTCGCCCACCTTGGTGGTAAACATTTCGCCGCGCACACCAATAAAATCGCCGAGGTCAAACAGGTGCAGGAACACATCCTGATAAAAAGATTTGTCTTCTCCGGGACATACCTCGTCTTGGTTGATATAAAGCTGGATGCGCCCTGTGCTGTCCTGCAATTCACAAAAACTCGCCTTTCCCTTGCCGCGGAACCCCATCAGCCGCCCGGCGAGCACCACTTTTTTACCGGCCTCATAATGGGCTTTCAGGTGACGACTCCACTCATCCACCGGATATTGTTCGGGCGGATAGGGG
>DHLU01000019.1:9232-9459 GCA_002405435.1 Flavobacteriales bacterium UBA4660 | reverse complement strand
GACCACGATGAAATCACCGGCGACGGCGCCGATGGTTCCGCAGACGGGGATGACGACTGAGCCCTCGCTCTCCCGCAGAAAAATTTCAGGAAAGGGCTGCGTGGTTGTGACCCGCAGCCTTTTTCTTTGTCTATATGAAAGCATTGCTGTCTGATTTCTGGCTGGGTGTCCGCACCTGGATGCAGTCGTGGAATTTTATCTTCTCCAACGGCCTTGCCCATTATTTA
>DHLU01000019.1:8754-9085 GCA_002405435.1 Flavobacteriales bacterium UBA4660 | reverse complement strand
CGTCATTTCGCTGTTGACAGGCATGGGTGCACTGGTCCTGATCGACCACCTGACCGATACCGTCATGGCCCTCATAGCCCCTCACGTGCAGTTTGGCCTGACGGAAGGAACGGGTTGGTGGGAGCAGTCAAAAGACTTTCTGGCCCAACTGAGCAGCGCCGGACTCAAAATGATGCTTTGGATTGTGGGTATCTACCTGTACTGGAAGTTTGGCAAGTACTTCACGCTGGCCGCGATGTCGCCGGTGATGGCGCTCCTGAGTGAAAGAACAGACAAGATCCTGTCAGGCAAAGACTATCCTTTTCATCCGCTCCAGTTCGTAAAAGACATC
>DHLU01000019.1:4741-8624 GCA_002405435.1 Flavobacteriales bacterium UBA4660 | reverse complement strand
AAATTTTCATGGCGGTGCGTAATGCGCTGCTTGAGCTCTGTACCATCCTCGCCCTGTGGATGGCAGGTTGCCTGCTCTTGTGGTTTGTTTCTCCCGTCGGCGCCATGCTGTCTCCCCTTATCATGCTCGCTTCATTTCTGATCAGCGCTTACTTCTTTGGTTTTTCAGCCATGGACTATACCGCAGAGCGCCGCCGCATGGGCATCAGAGCCAGCGCGCGGTATATCCGCAAGGCGAAGGGAATCGCTGTGGGAAACGGCATAATCTTCAGCCTGCTGTTTCTGATACCGTGGATTGGCACAAGCCTCGCAACTGTGACCTGCACGGTAGCAGCTGGACTGGCCATGCACCGAAAGGAAATGTCAGGAAAATAAAACGGCTTATTCTGATACCACCAGCATGGAAGATTTCACCTGGTCGGCATAGTCTAGCCTCAGCCGGTACACACCCGCAGGCAGTACCGACACATCTACCGTACCGAATTGCGGCATCAGTTGAGCTACCCTCCGGCCGGTCATGTCATAGGCCCAAACCCGTTTCAGGTAACGCGTATCACCGGCAATGGTAGCTGTGGACCGCGCGGGGGTCGGGTAGAGAAGCACTTCATCACTATCGCCCTCGGTGTCTTCCAGGCGGATGTATGCACCTCCCAGCGACTTGCCGCCCTTGTTGAGCGGATCGAGGTAGTTTTTCAGGTCGTTCCAAACGGCAGACAGCGGGATAAAATAATCGCGGCCCTCTGACGCACATGTGATGGTTCCGCCGTCGAACAGACCGGTAATGAGTCCGGAGTGCGTAACCATCGGAGCACCCAAACTGCCGCTGAACGTGCTTCCAAATTGCCAGTGGTCAATTTGCCGTGAGGCATGGCCCATCCACGACACACTCACGGGCACAAAATCCGAGAAGGCAAAACTCAGCGGCCCGCCGAGTGCATGCTGCAGACAATAAACGCCTTCAGGAGCATCATCAATACTCCAGCCGCCAAACCAGGTGTTCCAGTGGGCAGGCGGATTTTCAAAAAGTTTCAGCAGGAGAATACCGGTCGTTTCATCTGCTACAAGGGCTGAGGCGCCATTGAGCGAACGGTTCCAGCACAGGCTTTGAGCCTGACAGTATCCGCTTCCGGGCTTCATCACAAACACCCAGCTCGCCGGATCCCCGAAGCGGGCCGCGCTGGCATGGGTCAGCAGAAAGGGCGTTCCGTCATTACCGGTGTTGTTAAGCAATGCACCCGTCGCGATGCGGGTGCCGTAACCGGCGAGTACCATAACCACCGCCTTGTCTGTGTGCGCCCAGTCGGGCACATGCTCGTTGAACGGCATGAGGCATGGTTTGGCATCCTTCAGGGCAAGGCTAAGGTCGCGGTAACCGTGGTTGACTGCCGCGATGGAAAAAGAGCCTGCCCCGCGCACGGCGAAAGGTTCATAGTATTCTATTACCACGGCATCACCATTAACAGGGACGGTAACCAGCACATCTTCAGTTGAGTTTTGCGAAGTGTAAGGACCGATAAAGTCACTCTGGTCGTCGTTGTAGATGTAGATGTAAGCGCCTTTCGGAATATCGAGGAAGTCAAAGACGATGCCCAGGTGAAGGGCGCCTTCACTGCGCACACCAAGCTGCCATACCCGGTCTCCGTTCTGGCGGTTAAACCATTGTCCCGACTGGTTTGGAGAAACATTCAGTGCCGCAGCCTGTGCCATGCGCAGTGGCTCATCTTTGTTGATTTCCTTCAGGGCATCCTCATCAAGCAGGGCGGCGACATCGGGAGGGTTGAGGGTCACAAAGTCCTGCCCGGGAGAGATTTCACCATACAGGCTCCATGAAACCGGCGTGCCGCCTTTGTCGACCTGCGCTCCGCAGAGGGCGGGCAACAGTCCAAACAGGAGTATGCTGCGTGCAATCATGGAATGGAAGACCTCAAGGTCCTAACAAAGAAACAACATTTTTGGCCAAAAGGATGCATGGACGGTCAGAAATAATTTGGTTCGTACCCCGGCCATCCTTCCCAACCGCAGCGCCTGCATGTGCTGCCTGGTCCGCCAACCGGCAGCCGCCAACCGGCAGCCGCTTGCGTGCCGCCCTTAGTACCTTGCGCCCATGATACCGTTTTCTCCCCCCCGGATTGACGCGAAAATTATCGACGCCGTGGTCGAAGTATTGAAGAGCGGCTGGATAACCACCGGCCCCAAGACCCGGTTGCTTGAGCAGCGCATAACGGCCTACACAGGTGTCGGAGAGACGGTATGCCTTAACTCATGGACCAATGCGGCCGAACTGGTGCTGCGCTGGTTTGGCGTGGGTCCGGGTGATGAAGTCATCGTGCCGGCATACACCTATGCCGCTACTGCCAACATCGTGGTGCATACCGGTGCCTCGGTGGTCATGGCCGACAGCGATCCCTCTGACTTCAATATTTACCTCGAAAGCCTTAGCGATAAGATCACGCCAGCGACCAAGGTGATTATGCCGGTGGACATTGGCGGCTGGCCGGTCGATTATAACGCTTTTATGGCGCTGGTCTCGGAGCCCGCCATTCGCGCCAGGTTCAGGCCCGCGCATCCTGCGCAGCAGCAGCTGGGCAGGATACTCGTTATCAGTGATGCCGCCCACAGTTTCGGTGCCCGTTACCGGGGTGAAGTGGCAGGCAGCCAGACCGATGTTTCGGGGTTTTCCTTTCACGCCGTCAAGAACCTCACTACGGCCGAGGGCGGTGCAGTCTGCCTCAACCTTCCTGCCCCTTTCGACAACAAGGCAATCGGACAGTCGCTGAGGGTTTCAGCCCTTCACGGCCAGACCAAGGATGCCCTGTCGAAGATGAAGGCCGGCCAGTGGCAATACGACATCGTGGAACCGGGCTACAAGTGCAACATGACCGATATACTGGCAGTGATCGGACTGACCGAACTGGACAGATACGAGGCCGATACGTTGCCTCGCCGCAAGGAACTGTGCCTGTTTTATCACAACTACTTCTCTGCATTCGACTGGTACCTCGCCCCTCCGATGGAGGATGCTTCGCGTGTGTCGTCGTGGCACTTATTTATGCTGCGTATTAATAACTGCAGGGAGCACATGCGCAATGAAATCATCAGCCGGGTGGCTGCCGCAGCGGTAAGCGTAAACGTGCACTTTCAGCCCCTGCCTATGCTCTCTTACTACCGCAATGCGGGGTACAGGATGGAAGATTACCCCAATGCCTATCGCCATTTTGAATGTGAAATTTCCCTGCCCGTGTATTATGACCTCACCGATGAACAGGCCTTCACGGTGGCTTCGGTGGTTAGACGCGCGGTAGAGGAGGTGCTCGCAGGGTCATGAAGCGCATGACGGACATCATCTTGTCGGCGTTGGCACTGGTTGTGCTGGCCCTGCCCGCACTGGCCATCGCACTCGTGGTAGCCGCCGACGGGCACAGTCCTGTTTTCGTGCAGGAGCGCATCGGAAGAGGGGGTAAGCCCTTTGGCCTGATCAAATTCAGGACCATGCGTCCGGCAGCTGAATCAGCAGGTCAACTCACCGTGGGTATGCGCGACCCGAGGATTACCCGCGCAGGACACTTTCTGAGGAAATACAAACTCGACGAACTTCCCCAGTTGTGGAATGTGCTGACCGGTCAGATGAGCCTGGTGGGCCCAAGGCCCGAGGTAGGTAAATATGTTGCACTTTATACAGAGTCCCAGCGGCGCGTGTTGTCGGTCAGGCCCGGGCTCACCGACTACGCATCGCTCTATTTCATCCGTGAAAATGAACTGCTCGGGGCAGCGGCCAACCCGGAAATGACCTATGTCTACGAAATTATGCCCGCCAAACTCGATCTGGCACTCAGGTACATAGACGAAAAGGGAATGGGCACGGATTTGAAGATAATGTGGCTGAG
>DHLU01000019.1:0-4598 GCA_002405435.1 Flavobacteriales bacterium UBA4660 | reverse complement strand
GAGTATTTGAAGATAATGTGGCTGACTTTCAGGAAAATCATCACCGGCAAATGACCAGGGCAGTGTTGATATGTCCTTCGGCCCATGGCCGAAAATTCCCTGCTGACGAGCCGGCAACCGGTGTAACTTTGACCTGAATGGAAACTGCTGTAACCTCTGGTGTCCGAATTTCTGTTGTCACCCGCTGGGAGCCTTCGCTTAGCAATGCGCTGGCCGACAACTTTGTCTTTTCCTATTACATCACCATCGAAAACCAGAATGCCTATTCCGTTCAGGTGCTGCGCAGGCACTGGTTCATCTTTGACGCATCGGGCATACGCCGCGAAGTGGAAGGACCCGGTGTGGTCGGATACCAGCCCGTAATTCCTCCGGGAGGTTTTCACACCTACCAGTCGGCCTGTGACCTTATTTCTCAGCGCGGTACCATGAAGGGTTACTACAGTGTATCTAAACTTGATTCCGGTGATATCATGCGGGTAGAAATTCCAAAGTTCAAACTGGAAGTACCCTTCGTGCTCAACTGATGAAAAGAATGCTCATCCGGTTTGTCGCGGTGCTGCTGCTTGCAACACAAGCGTCGAATATGCGCGCCCAGCCGGCCTCCCTCGCAGAGATTTTCGAAGGCTACGAACTCATGGGGATGTCGGTCGCTGTGGTATGTGACCTTGGCGTACAGTCCTATCACTTCGGCTTGAGAAACTACGCACTGGAACTCCCGGTGAACGACGACACAAAATACCGCATCGCCTCCATAAGCAAGCTCTTGACGGCAATGGGGCTGATGAACCTTTACGAGCAGGGTGCATTTGGACTGGATGAAGATGTGAGCGGTGCACTGGGTTTTTCGTTTCGCAACCCCAACTGGCCCGATGTGCCAATCACTTACCGCATGCTGCTCTCGCATACCGCCGGCTTTCAGGATGGCACCGGTTACGGAAACTTTCTTTCGGCAACCTATGGCAATGAAAATCCTCCGGCCATTGATGAATTGTGCGTACCCGGCGGCAACTACTACACCGCCAATATGTGGCGCCTGGAAACACCGGGCACCTTTTTCGCTTACTCCAATGCTACCTACGGCATCATAGGTACACTCATTGAGGCCCATAGCAATGAGCGCTTTGATGTGTACATGAAAAATAACGTACTCCAGCCGCTGGGCATCACGGGCAGTTACAATGTTGCTGATATCGAAAACATAGCCGATGTGGCCGTACTCTACCGAAACCAGGGCGGCTGGAATCCGCAGGTGGACGACTTTCAGGGAGAGCAGCCCGTGCTGCCCGAACTGGCAGGCTATGTACCCGGAACCAACGGGCTTATCTTCTCGCCACAGGGCGGGTTGCGGGCTTCAGTAAAAGAACTCGCTGCGGTGATTGCCGTCTTCAAGGGCATAGACCTCGGCGTAGCATCGCCGCTTGAGCCCGCCACCTTGTTGTTGATGCAAACACCGCACTGGACCTATAACGGCAGCAACGGAGACAATTACTACGGCCTGTTCAGAAGCTGGGGTCTCGGGGTGCATTGCACCACCGCCACGGACGGAGGCGACATCGTCTTCGGAGACCTGCTGTTTCGCGGCCATGCCGGCGAAGCGTACGGATTAATCAGCGACCTTTACTGGAGAACGGATATCAATGCCGGTTTTGTATTTATGACCAATGGTGCGTGGGATGGATTCGACTTCGGCAACCAAAGTGCTTACTACACGCTCGAAGAGGACGTCTTCGCGGCCATTAACGGTTCAGATTTTTTCGGTTGCCTTACCGGCATCAATGAGGTAGCCGGTATGTTCAGGGTCTATCCCAATCCGGCCACCTCAGGTTATTTTCATATCGAGGGACCTCAACCGCGAGAGGTCATCATCAAATCGCTGAATGGCGCTGAAGTCTGCCGGCAGACGACCGGTTTCTCCGGCACTATCTCTCTGAGCGGATTGGCAGATGGCTATTACGCCGTCGAAATTGCCGGAGACCATTACAGACAAATTTTACCGCTCGTTGTCATAGGGCAATGAAGCGCAAGGCCCTTCGTTATGCCCCAGTGAACCAACCTTTCCGAAAAATCTTTGCTGGTCCCAATGCCGGTTGCTGGTCCGGACTCGTGAGTATCTTGCTTTTTGGGGTTTTTCTGCTCCTGCCCGCAATACCGGAGGTCCTTTACCGCAAGGGAATCTTTCAAGTGATCAGGGTCTTATTCGACTTCACCACGGGGCTGTTGCCGTTTCCGGCTGCCGCTGTCTGGCTTCCTGCACTAGTCGCATTGGCCCTGTGGTTTGTATTCCGCAAGCCCCGGCGGTTTCGGCTTATTCCCATGCGCCTGCTCAATGCCGTCGGGTACACCCTCGCGTTTTTTATGCTGGCTTGGGGGTTTAACTACACCTGCCGGGGGATAACCGCAGGGCGCACGGCGGCAAAATTGAAAGAAGACCAACTCTTCGCACTGGGCACTGCAGCGCATGAGCGGTGTGTTGAAATGAAAGCAGCTGCGAAAATGGCGCTGCTGCATACCGTCGTTGATGAAGGTGCCGTGCGCGAGGCGGTAGAGCAACTGCTCACGTCCAGGGGCATTCCCACAGCAGGCCGCGTCCGATGCCGTATCCTCAACGATGACGGCACCTTGCGAAAACTGGGCATAGCCGGATTCTTTTTTCCCTTTCACCAGGAGGGTTACACAAGCAGTACCTACCTGCCCGGAACAGTCACCTTTATTGTTGCGCATGAACTGAGCCACGGCTATGGAATTACCCACGAGGGCGAGGCAGACCTGGTTGCCTACCTGGCACTCTCTCAGTCCGGGCATCCCGCCATGCAATACGCAGGTGAACTCGAACTCCTAAGAAATGTCAGGGGCAGGCTCAAGCGTGAGTCACCCGAAAAGTACGCGGAGCTTAAGGCGAATACAGCGCCTGCCGTCGAAGATGACCTGCGGGCCATTTACCTGAATGGACTCGGATACCAGGAGTATGTACCCGGCGTACAGGAAAAATTCAACGACCTTTACCTCAAAAGCATGGGGGTAAGCGCCGGCGTAGCAAGCTATGACCATATGCTCGAGATGGTCTATGCTGAACGTGTCGGGCTGTGAGTCCCGGCTATACGCTTTCCCCAGCGGTAATCACCGCATGCCACACGGAGATAAAAATTCATTCGGGATGTATAGATTTAACTATCTGATAGTCATGCTTTAACAGTCTTGCTAAGGGCATAATTCCCCGGCCGTAACCCGTTGTGTGTCCAAGAATTTTGGCAGTTTTAAGCAACCTATTGTTAGTATCTTTGTCATCGATTCGGGTAAAGTAACTTCCGCGCAGGCCGTCACCCTATGTCGGCGCTGTTTCGCACCAGGTTCAACCGCGTTTGGCGGAGAGGGTGCGCTGACTACCCAGACAATTTCTATCTAATTATCGACCTGAGCGCTTGCCGTTTTGAGGGTTGCCTTGGGCTTACTGTTCGAGCGTTTATCCGGCTAATTCGTTGCCAGGGGCAACGGGCAGCCGCCAACTATAATACCACAAACTGGAAACATTCACCGCAATGTCCCGTACAAGAGGTTGTTTTATCAACCCTAACTTTAGACGTATGCAAGCCCTAGACCGGAGGCTTTTGCTTGCCGGTATTTTCTACCTTCTGCCTTTGGCATTTGATGCTGTTGCATTTGCACAGTGTTCGGCCAACGCAGGTCCAGATCTCGACGTTTGTGTGAATGGGCCATCCGTTACCCTCCCCGGTGGTGGAACCTGGAGTGGATCTCCGCTGGTCACTTCAGCCGGAGTCTTCACGCCCTCTGCCGAGGGTACCTATCTGCTCACGCTTACGGTTACAGTGGGTGCTTGTACCGCGACGGACCAGATGACCATGCTGGTCCGCCCACGGCCTGTAACCAATGCCGGCCTTGACCAGACCATTTGCCAGGGCCAGACGGTAAACCTCTGCGCCAGTGCTACCAGTGCCAATGGTGCCATTACCCTGTATACCTGGAGCGGCGGTCCGGTTTCCAATTCCCTTTCACAATGCCCGACCGCCACACCTGCAGCGACTACCTTCTACAACGTGACCGCCGTGGATATTGAAGGTTGCAGTGATCCCGACCAGGTGGCCGTGTTTGTTGTGCCACTCCCTGTGGTGAATGCAGGTCCAGACCTTTCGGCATGTATAGGAAGCGGGTCTATTGCACTCACCGGATTTTCTCCGGCAGGAGGAACCTGGAGCGGAACCGGTGTGACCGCCGCCGGAACATTTACCATTCCCGCGGTCGCGGGAAACGTGGTACTCACTTATTCGTTTACCAATACGCAGGGCTGCACCAATACAGATACCATGGTGATTTCCGTGGTAGCACCCGGAACGGTCAATGCCGGACCCGATGTGGAGGTGTGTCACAACGCCGCTGCCTTCAACCTGGTACCTGTCAATGCGGGCGGCACGTGGAGCGGCTCTGCTTCGGTATCGTCAGCCGGATTGTTTACGCCCTCATCGGCCGGTGTGCACAACCTGGTCTATACCCTTTCACTCGGTGCCTGCACGGTTTCCGACACCGTGGTGGTTACGGTCAACCCCCTGCCATCGGTCAATGCCGGTGCTGATGTGTCCCTGTGT
>DHLU01000062.1:6000-6314 GCA_002405435.1 Flavobacteriales bacterium UBA4660 | reverse complement strand
CCCCCGAAGCATCATCATCGCAACCTATGCGTTGTGCGGATTTTCGAACTTTGCATCCATCGGCATTCAGATCGGAGGCATAGGCTCGCTGGCGCCTTCCAAACGGACGATGCTGTCGCAGTTGGGTGTGAAGGCCCTGGTCGCAGGCACCATTGCTTGCCTTATGACCGCGGCTATTGCCGGAATGTTTGTATAACCCAATAACCCAACGTGAATGGTTGCAATTATCATGGGAAGCAGCAGTGACCTGGAGGTCATGCGCCAGGCGGCTGAGGCACTGGATGAACTGGGCGTGGCCTACCACATGACGGTGG
>DHLU01000062.1:2253-5788 GCA_002405435.1 Flavobacteriales bacterium UBA4660 | reverse complement strand
GCCGGCGCCGGCGGTGCGGCGCACCTGCCCGGTATGACGGCCAGTTGTACCACCCTGCCCGTTATCGGCGTGCCGATTCTGTCTTCCAATTCCATCGACGGATGGGACAGCGTGCTGTCGATACTTCAGATGCCCTCCGGTGTGCCGGTGGCTACGGTAGCACTGAACGGAGCCAGAAATGCAGGCATTCTCGCCGCACAGATGCTCGCTGTATCGGATGCTGCGCTGAGGTTGCGGCTGGCTGCTTTCAAAAAGTCGCTGGCTGACAAGGTGCTGGATGCTATACCTGCAGTGGAAAGAAAAAATAACCATGGCAACCTTTGATCCCGCTGAATTGCCCGTACCCCGGGTGCACCAGTTGCTGCTGGGTTGTGTGTCTCCGCGTCCCATCGCGCTTACCTCCACGGTGGGCGCCGAAGGTGTGGTAAACCTCGCACCATTCAGTTTTTTCAACGTATTCAGCGCAAACCCTCCGGTGGCCGTGTTTTCACCTGCACGGCGGGGCCGCGATGCCAGCACCAAGCATACCTATGACAATGTTAAACATCACCCGGAATGTGTGATCAATATGGTGAGTTATGCCATGCTCCACCAGATGAATATCACCAGCACGGAATACCCCGGCAGTGTTGATGAGTTTGTAAAAAGTGGCTTTACGCCGGTACCCTCCGAAAAGGTGAAGCCGCCGCGGGTTGCGGAATCTCCTGCCCAGCTCGAATGCCGTGTGCGGGAAGTCATTGAACTTGGCTCGGGCGGCGGAGCCGGCAACCTGGTCGTGTGCGAGGTTGTGCTGATACACATCAGCGACCGCGTGCTGGATGAAGCCGGGCGTGTTGCACCCGACAAGATGGATTTGGTAGCGCGTATGGGAGGCCATTGGTACAGCAGGGCCAAAAGCGGACTCTTTGAACTCGCTCAGCCTACAGATAAAATTGCTGTGGGCTGGGATCGCCTGCCGCCTGAGGTGCGCACGTCGGCAGTGCTTACGGGTAACCAGCTCGGTCAACTGGCGTCGGTTGCCGACATACCCGATGAAACGGCGGTGAATGAATATAAACTCACCGAACTCGATGAGCTGTTTATGGAGCATGAAGCGAATGCCGCGGCGCTTAAGGATGCACTGCACCGCAAGGCTGCCACATTGATAGAACAGGGAGAAATCGCGCGCGCCTGGATGACCGTGTTGGCCTTCAACGGCTGATTATTCAAACAGTGGTCCACGCCAGACGCCCCGTCCGAAGGTTCCCACAAACAATTCGCGGGTGATGTAATTGATGTCGAGTGACTTTATCGCCGTGCCAGGCAGTCCGTCGAGTAAGGTCCACGAGGTATCGGACCATCCGCGGGTGTATACACCCTGCTGGGTGCCCAGGTAGAGGCGACGGCTGTTTCCTTTGGTCATGATGCCCGCGTCGATCATGGCGCCGCCGAGGTTGCGCGTCTCATCCACGTAGCCAGTTCCGTTGAAATACCACACCTTGCCTTCAAATTCCCTGCGGGTGAATGAAACCCAGCAGCGATGCGGATCCTGTGGATCCGGCAGGATGGCGCTGATCCATCCGCTCACCGGAAGGTCTGGCATTTTTTCCCACATGATGTTGGCGGGGTCTTCGGCGTTAACGTTAAAGGTGCGCCAGATCTCTGGATTTTCTGCGGAGGTGGTCAGTACATAGGCGTACAAAACCCCGGGATGGTCGTGCGAGAGGTAGAAGCGGAATACGTTTTTGAGTTGACTGCCCATTTTGCTGCAGTCAAAGATGCTTTCCCATGAGGCACCGAGGTCGCGTGAGCGCATGAGGGAAGACCCTGCGCAGAAAATCACCTCGTGGTATTCGGGGTGCATGCGTATCCATGTATGCCATTCGGTGCGGGTGCTGGGCGCACCGCTGCTTTGGTCGAAGCTCATTTCACCCGCGCACTTGTCGATGCCGCCAGTGTGTTTGGTGGTAAACATGACGGCAGGGTTTTTCGGATGTATAATGGTCTCGAATCCGTCACCCCAGCTGACATGGTACCACTTGCCTTTGTGCAGCAGGTTTCCCCCTGTGTCGTAACCACCATAGAGGACCTGAATCTCTTCGCTCTGAGCAACGGAAAGTCCGAATACGTTGGCAGCGCCGATACCGCTGTCGCGGTTTTTCCAGTGCAGTCCGCTGTGTGTGCTGTAGCTGACTCCGCCGTAGTGTGAGGCCAAGCCCGTCTTGCCGTCGGGCGCAAAGCTGATGTGGTGCACATCGTCGTGCATTTGTCCGCGGTCAACTTTTTCAAAGGTCTTGCCGCCGTCGTGTGAGTAATACACTGGCTGCACATTAGTCGTCAGCACGTGGAGGTGGTCTTTCGGGTTCACGGCAATGGCACGTGCGCGCGTTGTGATGAGGTTGCTCATCTCTTTGCGGAGGGAGCGCACCAGTGTCCACTGCTCCGAGGGGATATCAAATACCTGGAAGGTGCCGTCACCTGCCGGGCTCTGGGTAATGCCCTCGCTGCACGTAACTCCGGCAAATACTTTGTCGGGTGCGTCGGGCGACAATACGAGGCTCAGGCGCAGGAATGGGTATTCTGCGGCAGGGTATTCGGGCAGGGGCAGGGCAGTCCATAGTGTGCCGTTGGCTGCCCCCTTGTAAAACTTATTGCCGGCTGCAAAAACGGTGAAAGAACGGCCCTCCACCAGAAATTCCACATCGTAGAAGTAGCCGTCGGCAATCTTGTCCCAGCGGATGCGCGAGAGGGGTGCGCCCGCATTGCGCGATACGAAGAGTCCCTTGCTGGAGGCCACGACCATAAAGTTGAAGTCGAGCGGGCAGGAAGCTACCTTGCCGATATAGCTGTGGTAGTCGGTACCGCCGAAGGGTAACTGATGGTTGCGCAGCCCGCCGTTGATGTTTTCCCATTTTTTGCCGCCGTTGCGCGTGCGCCAGACGCCGTCGGTATACTGGAATACATCGTCGCCGTCGCCGGTGGAAAGGGCCCAGGTATTTTTTCTGCGCGGGTGAATGGTCACCGAAGAAGTACCGCTGACAGGCAGCGCATCGGTGCCGCCGGTTTGCCAGCTTTCGCCCTCGTCGGTGGTATACCAGAGTCCCCCGGTAGGTGAGCAGGCCCATACCCTGCGCTGGTCGTTGGGGTCAACGAGCAGAAAGTTAATTCTGCCCGTGCCGTTACCCCGGTTGACGGCATAGGCCGGTATGGCTGAGCCACCGGGATTCAGTTCGGCCGGCTGCACGTCGGGCCCTACAAAATTCCACGACCATTCGCGCACCCGGCCGGGCTGTGCATATATGCCCAGCGCCCAACAGCTTATAGCGAAAAGTAGCAGCCAGCGCATGCTCAGTATTTGAAGAAGTAGTAAATGAGTTTCATGATTTCGTTGTTCACCGTAATCAGTGATTCCTCCTCAGTCCACCAGCTTTCAGGATTGAAGCTGTCGTCGGGGGCGCCGTGCAGGTTGAGCCGGATGGATGATCCTTCGAGTGCTTTTCGGAAGGTTATGCCGGTGCGGCGGAGATGGTAAGACGAGGTAATGACCATGAGCGAC
>DHLU01000062.1:0-2105 GCA_002405435.1 Flavobacteriales bacterium UBA4660 | reverse complement strand
CATGAGCGACCGGTAGCCCATGGACTCGCAATAGGCTTTGAGTTCGAGTGCTTCATCACGCGTGCTGAATGACTGGTCGAGGCAGGTTATCAGCGAATCGGGTACGCCGCTTTTGGTTACGAAATGCCGGGTGAGCTGCGATTCGGTGAGCACGGTATCGAATGCCAGCAGTTGCACCGGAATGTTGCCGCCGGTGCAGACCATGGGGGTAGAAGGAAACATGTGGTGTACGTTGACGGCCTCCTTGCCGCGCACATAGCTGTTGCCGCCGAGCACGGCAATAACATCTACCTGTTCGGGCGTGTCGGCATCGGCGAGGTAGCGGCCAACGGAGCGCATGATGGGGTAGCGGAAAAGAAAGAGCAGCAGCAGGGTAGCGAATCCGTAACAACAGATTCTGAACCAGCATCGGCTCCACAGTGTGGTTAAGGTAGCTTTCATATCAGTTGTACTAAGGTAGAACACATCGCGGCTGTATCCGCCGCGCTTCCGGGGTATTCTCCCACGTCGTGCAGGGCCCGGGCCGCTGCGGTCAGGTCATCACGGCGCAAAGTGAAATCGTCGCTCCACCGGGTGTCGCCCAGCCATTGCGCTGCCTCTTCGGGGCTGAAGGGAAAGCGCGATGCGAGCAGGGCAGGAGTGGCCGGGTCTGTTTTGAATGCGCGGCATTGTTCGTTGATCACCGTCAGGGCGGTGCGGATGGCATCGAGTCGTTCGCTTTCGGCCGATCGGGTAGCGGCAACCAGAAAGCCTGACCATGGTGCAGCGAAGGTGCCGATTTCGCGCAGTTGCCCTGTCTTAACGTAAGGGCGCGTCATGAACCGTTCCCAGAAAAACAGGTCGGCTTGATGCCGGCAGAGTGCCTGCACCGCACCGTCGAGGCTGTGCACAATGTGGAATGGTCCGGGCATTATGCCGTTTTTTTTTGCATGGATCATGGCCATAAGGTGCGAACCGCTGCCGGTGCGTGAAATGGCATACGAAGGACGGGCACAGGCTTCGGGCACGTCGATACCGCTGCCGGCACCCGTATAAATGCCCCAGGTGAGCGGTGTTTTGATATACGATTTCACAATGCGTGCATCCAGTCCTTTGACGCGTGCGGAAACAAATCCTTCCGTCAGCAGGATGGCCAGGGCGAGTTCGCCCTCAGCCATGGCGCGTGTCATGGCCCCGGTACCCCCCGCATAATAGGTCCATGCGAGATCAACCCCGCCAGCGGCAAAACGGTTGTGTTCCATGGCCAGAATCCAGGGTAGGTTGAAGTGCTCGGGAACACCTCCGATGCGCAGGCGGATAGATTGGGCAGCCATCTCAGTAGGTGCCTGCGCGTTTGCGCAACAACCACTCGGCGCTCAGCAGCAGCAGGATCAGACCCAGCAACCACCGGTAATCGATCAGGTCGCGCAGTTGTTTTTTCTCATAGCTAACCGCGGTGATGTCCTGACGCTCCTTCACCATGCTGACAAGGCTGTCCATGGCGGCCGGTAAAACCATACGTCCACCGGTGGCTGCGGAGAGGCCGTATAGGAGGTTGTGGTCGGCCACCGTTTGGGTGGATTCGAGCTGCAGCGGACTTACCGTGAATTCGCCGTTTTCTTTCAGCATGCGGGTGCCGTTGCTGGCCTGCGCGTTATAGGTGTAGTTGCCCACGGGCAGTTGGCCTGCATCGAGCCGGTAGCGGTTTCCGGCCGGTGAAAAAGAGTAGGCGAAGTCTTCGCCATCTTCATTGGTGATCACCATGGTGACCTCGCGGTCGGTAACCGGTTCGTAGCTTTCGTTATACAACTCCGCGTCGAAGCGCACCCGTTCGTTTTCGGGAAATGCGTTGCGCGACTGTACGCGGAAGAATCCACGGTCTTCCTTGAGGGAGAGAAACTGGACAGTTTTGGTGATGATGTTGTTGCACCAGTCATTGTATTGTGTTTGCTGGAATGCAGCGAGTTTCCAGCGCCAGATGCCCTCCCCGGCGATACGCCCGGTTTTTTGCACACCTGAATGGTTGAGGGCTATGAGGGGTCTCGACGTTTCGATGCTGCCGATGCGCTGGTAGAGGAATGACTGCACGCCCTGTGTCGTTTCGATGTCGCCCAAGGGAAGGGATA
>DHLU01000130.1 GCA_002405435.1 Flavobacteriales bacterium UBA4660 | reverse complement strand
CTCAGCCCAAACGAATCATGGCAGGATGCCGGCTACCAGAACCTCTGTTACACGCACGCGCCTGCGCCCCTAATAAGGCACTTTCAAATCCAGTGTTTCTCCGCCTTCACAATAAGCCGATACCCGCAACGATTCAATCACCTCATCAGGGTCAAGCGAAGACCGCACTGTGTAGTACACCTCTGTCGAACGGTTGCCATATACAGGTACCAGCGCTTCTTCCCACGCATCCAGTTCTATATATCCTATCCGCTCATTGTATATAGGAAGTTCAATCCGTATGAACTCATCATTGTTGAGGTCTTCAAGGTCTACCGCCTGAAGACGGAACCAACTTTTGGGTGACAGGGTTAACCGCCCTTCCCGCTGGTCGGCACTCACCGCACTGAGGCCGCAACTGCCGTGGTGATACTCTGTTTCCTCCACACACAACTCCTTCACCTTCCAGTGGTCAGGCCAACTCACCCTGCCCTCCTGGTCAGTCGTCAGTACAGTGGGCTGAAACACCTGTGACATCTCTCCTTCCAACTCCAACTGAACACTTACCCCTGCCACAGGTGTTTCGCTTCCCCACTCCAACACGCGCAAGCCACTTACCTCCGGACGCAATTCCGCCGATGGAGACATAGGCTGATTAAATGCTTCTGATGATTCGTAAACCTTTTTGGTGCATGATGCAATTCCCATCAGCACTGCCGTCATTACTGTAATGACCGCCTTCCGTTTTACAACAATTGCTTTCATGATGTTTTCGATTTTAATGGCCCAAAAATCCAGGGACCCTGAAAGTGAGGAAGGCACTATTCCAAATTTTGGAATAATTTTTTTTTCTTCAGATTTGACGATGGTTTGCGGAAGAGCATGTCACCACTTCCGCCTACAATTTCCACTGCTGTATAACCCTTTAGCCGATACTGTTGCCGCCTCAATAGGCAGTAGAAGGAAAAATCCCTTCGTTGACTATTAACCACAGCGCTTCACAGTGGCCAACTCCGCCAAGACGGTATAGCCCACCTCCGGTGAACCGAAACGTATGAGCACCGGCATCCATTCACCCAAGGCCATGTTTTTACCGGCGGGTATAGCCATACATATATCATACACCACCCCGCAAATAGACCGGCCAGTGCTCGGCGATAGAATTCATGCCAAAGTTTGGCATTTGACCAGAGGTGTTGTGCCGGCGGCGGATCATTGACAAAAATTACTCCTATGAAAAATCTACCACTGATGATTATCGCCACCGGACTGGCGATGGCCTTGCTGAGCAGTTGCTCAACGCTCCCAAAATACGGAACCGCCAACCAACTGGGAACATCCACACCCTTTCCCCTCTTGCCACGGGAAGACCACATGGCCCAGGCGACCTGGCTTTCTGCCGACTGCCGAAACAATGATGGGTTTGCATGGCAGGATTTCGAAAAGTCAGATGCCGCATCACTGCGCACCGGCGGCTCAGTTACAGGCCGCTGGTTATTTGCCCACGCCAGGCTTTCTGCAAGCGCAGGTCAATACACTGTCCGCGAAATAGAAACATACCGGGGCAAATACAATTTCGGTGAAATCGGCACATCGACCGCACTCGGAATGAACTTCGATTTGGGCGCCGTCGAGTTCAGGCCTTTCGGACTCACCTGGGGACTGAGCCAGGAATTCGGCCACTACAAGAAGTTTCGGGACAACGCCCAGGAAGACAACCTGATCGAGAATCAATCAGAGAGCGGACTCAGCGGACACTTCGGCGCTGAAAGCTCCCTGCTCTATCATAAAGGCCCGTGGTGTATAGGCTTCACCTATGCCGGGGCCCGAAACGGCCACAACGGCCTGTGGTCGAGGACGCTCACGCTGGCCCGGGGCCGTATTTACGGACAAGTCATTTACAGCACTTTTCACAACTCAGTCAGCAGGGGACAGGTACAAAACTGGCAACTCGCCTTCGGCTACTTTCTCTCGCGCAAATAACAAACAGGCCAGCGAAGCATGCCGGCTCATATCCGCACCACACCTTCCTCTTCTTCCTTGGCACGCATGATCTGGTCAAGCGCATCAGGAACGACATCGCTGCACACGACGATAAATGCGCCTTGTACCGCATTCTTAACGGCGAAGTCAATGGCATCGCGCTCGCGGCGGAATACGGTAATTTTCTTAAGGTCACTCACCGCATGAATACCTTCTGTCATGAGTTCGATGATATTCTCCTCCGACCGGCCCCGCAGGTTTTTGTCCTGGCGAATGATAATTTCATCAAACATGCCTGCGGCCACACGGCCCAGGTTGCGGATGTCTTCATCTCGCCTATCGCCCACGCCGGCGATGATGCCCACTTTGACGGAGGCATCGACCTTTGAAAGGAAGTCGGATATGGCCAGGAAACCATGCGTGTTGTGCGCATAGTCGACCATGACGGTGAAGTTCTTAAACTGAAACATATTCATACGGCCGGGCGTGGTGGCCGGAGACGGGATGAAGGTCATCAATGCACTGCGCATGTCTTCAATATCGAAGCCGCGGATAAATCCTGACAACACCACGGGGAGAATGTTGGAGATATTGAAGGTAGCTTTCCCCGCATAAGTGAGCGGCACACTTGCGGCCTTCTCCACCCTGATCTTCCAAGTACCCTTACAGATGGTGATGTATCCGTTTTCGAACACCGCAGCCAATCCACCGGCCTTGGTATGACGCTCAACAATCTTGTTGGTTTCTGACAGGGAAAACCAGGCCACCTTGCACTGCAGATTTTTCGCCATGGCTACCGTGTGTTCATTGTCTGCATTCAAAATGGCATATCCGTTCGGCAATACCGTCTCGGGCACTACGCCCTTCACCCTGGCAAGTTGCTCGACGGTATCGATATCGCTCAGTCCGAGGTGGTCTTCGGCGACGTTGGTAACGATGGCTATGTCGCAATTGTGAAAACCGAGCCCTGCCCTGAGAATACCCCCACGCGCGGTTTCCAGCACGGCAAAATCGACTGTCGGGTCCTTGAGCACAAACTCGGCGCTGACCGGCCCTGTACAATCTCCGCGCATCATCAACTGGTTTTGTATATACACGCCGTCGGTTGTGGTATACCCTACTTTATACCCCATATTTTTTACCATGTGGGCCATGAGCCTGGTGGTAGTAGTCTTTCCGTTAGTGCCGGTGATGGCGATAATTGGAATGCGTGCGGTCGATCGAGGGGGGTAGAGCATATTGATCACCGGCTCAGCCACGTTGCGCGGCAGGCCTTCTGTGGGCTCAATATGCATGCGGAAACCGGGTGCCGCGTTTACCTCGAGTATGGCACCTCCGTTTTCCTTCACGGGTGTGGTGAGGTCGTCGGCCATGATATCAATTCCGCAGATATCAAGTCCGATAATCCGTGCAATGCGCTCGCACATGAAGATGTTGTCGGGGTGCACCCTATCGGTAACATCGGTGGCGGTGCCGCCCGTGCTGAGGTTGGCTGTCGGTTTGAGAAATACCTCCTCTCCGGGCTCCGGTATGGTTTCCAGGGTGTAGTCTTTGCGGTGGAGCATCTCATGCAGGAAATCATCTACGGTGATCTGGGTGAGTACCTTTTCATGGCCGTATCCGCGGCGCGGGTCGCTGTTGACCTGCTCAATAAGTTGTGCGATGGTATGGCGGCCATCTCCAACAACAGCAGCGGGCTTTCGGATGGCTGCTGCCACGAACTTGTAATTCACCACCAATACCCGGTGGTCTTTTCCGGTGATGAATCTTTCAACTATTACCCCGCGCGAATATTTTTTGGCGGCTTGTAGTCCGGCCACCGCACCTTCCCAGTCGCGGATATTGGTGGTTGCGCCCTTGCCGTGGTTTCCGTCAACGGGTTTAGTGACGATGGGGTAGCTAATCGATTCAATCGCTTCTTTCAGACCCTCTTCGCCATATACAATTCGGCCTTTCGGTACCGGAATTTCGGCGGCACCGAGCAGGTTTTTGGTCTCTTCCTTATCGCAGGCAATGTCCACGGCAATACTGCCTGTTGTGCTGGCAATGGTGGCCCGTATGCGCCGCTGGTTGATACCATAGCCCAGCTGCACAAGCGAATGCCGGTTCAGTCGGATGAAAGGAATACCCCGGGCGACAGCCTCATCGACAATACAGCCGGTGCTCGGCCCAAGCCGTTCGTCCTCTCGGATTTCCCTCAGGTTCTGGATATCTTCCTTCAAATCATATTCTGTGCCTGCAATGAGGGCCTCGGCAATACGCACGGCTGCGCGTGCAGCATATTGCCCGGCCTTTTCTTCCAAATAATCGAAAACGACGTTATAAATACCCGGCGTGTTCGTTTCACGGGTGCGCCCAAAGCCACAATCCATGCCGGCCATGGTCTGCAGTTCAAGCGCAATGTGCTCAATGACGTGGCCCATCCAGGTACCCTCCTGTACCCGGTGGTAAAATCCACCCGGAGCGCCCTCACTGCACC
>DHLU01000144.1:18685-18860 GCA_002405435.1 Flavobacteriales bacterium UBA4660 | reverse complement strand
CGAGGCGATGACCATCTTCGCGGTTATGATGGCAGCGGTTTTTCCGCTCTTCCACATGGGCCGCATCTGGGTAATGTTCTGGACACTCCCGCTCCCCAACACCCTTGGTACGCTCTGGCCTAACTTCAACTCGGCCCTGATGTGGGACGTGTTTGCGATCTCAACCTATTTCTCG
>DHLU01000144.1:9744-18533 GCA_002405435.1 Flavobacteriales bacterium UBA4660 | reverse complement strand
TGCGATCTCAACCTATTTCTCGGTGTCACTGGTATTCTGGTACCTCGGACTAATTCCCGATTTCGCGACCATCCGCGACCGTATGGTAAAACCCTCATGGAAAAAAGCCTACAGTGTGCTCAGCTTCGGATGGAGCGGACGTGCCAAACACTGGACGCGTTTTGAAGAGGTTTCTCTCGTACTCGCGGGGGTGGCAACGCCGCTGGTGTTTTCCGTGCACTCCATCGTATCGATGGACTTTGCCACCTCGGTGATTCCGGGCTGGCACGCCACCATCTTCCCGCCCTACTTCGTGTCGGGTGCGATCTTCTCCGGATTTGCCATGGTATTGACCCTGGTGCTCATCATGCGCAAGACCATGAAACTGGAGGCCTATATCCACACCAAGCACGTGGAGTATATGAACATTGTGATCATCGTAACAGGTTCCATCGTGGGCGTGGCCTACCTCACCGAGTTATTCATGTCGTGGTACAGCGGTGTGGTCTATGAACAATACGCCTTCATCAACCGCTTCTCCGGACCGCTGGCCTGGTCGTACTGGTCTATGATGACCTGCAACGTGGTGTCTCCGCAGCTGTTCTGGTTCAAAAAACTCCGTACCAATCTGGCTTTCACGTTCGTCATGTCCATTATCGTAAACATCGGTATGTGGTTTGAGCGCTTCGTGATTATTGTTACCTCCATTCACCGCGACTTCGTGCCTTCGGCATGGGGAGAATTCAAGGCGACTTCCATTGATATTGGTGTGTTTATCGGTACCATCGGAATCTTTTTCACCCTGTTCCTGCTCTTCGCCCGTTTCTTTCCGGTGATCGCACTGAACGAGCTGAAGTCCATCCTGAAGACCTCAGGCGAGAGCTACAAGAATGACACTGCCCACTAACAGAAAGAATAAAGGAATATCATGGCAAATAAACTGATACACGCGATGTACGACGACGAGCAAAAACTGCTCGCCGCCGCAAAGGCTCTGGTGGCCAAAGGCATCAGCGTGAAAGATGTGTTTTCCCCGTTTCCGATTCACGGACTTGACCCCGTAATCGGCGTGAAGCGCACGCGCCTGGCGATCTGCGCATTCATGTATGCCACCACCGGCACCGTGCTGGCCATCCTGGGCACCTGGTACTTCATGGTCTCCGACTGGGGAGGCATCAACATCGGTGGAAAGCCCAACTTCACATGGTATGAAAACGCTCCGGCCTTCGTGCCCATACTGTTTGAGTTTTCAGTGTTTTGCGGTGCCCACGGCATGGCCATTACCTACCTGCTGCGCAACGGTACATTACCCGGTATGCCGGCCACCAACCCTGATCCGCGTACCACCGACGACAAGTTTGTGATGGAAATTTCAGCAGAAGAAAATGGCCAGTTTCCCCTGGGTGATATCGAAAACATGCTCCGCTCTACCGATATCTATGAGCTGAGCGTAAAGGAGGTTGAAGCATGAATAAAAAAATATGGACCCTGTTGACTGCGGCGACTGCCGTGGTCATATTCTCATCCTGCACGTCTGATCCTGATGCCCCGGGCGTGGAGTATATGCCCGATATGTATCGTTCGCCGGCACTGGAGGCCTATGTGGATTACGGAACCAACGAAACCCACGACTGGACCGAAGAAATGAAGGCCAAGCACGGCTTCAAGCCTTTGCTGTCGCGCAAACCGCCGGTGGGCACCGTGGCTTACACTGCCAATGAGGCCAATGTGGTGTTTAATATGCCTTATGCCCTGCAGAATACGGTGGAAGATTACGAAAGGGCCGCCGCCGAAATCCGCAGTCCGATCACCGCCACACGTGAGAATGTGGAAAAGGGCAAGGCCCTCTACACAGTCATGTGCACGCACTGTCACGGAACGGCAGGCAAAGGCGATGGTGCCATCTCCAAAAATGGACTCATCACGGGTATTCCCGATTATACCACCAAACTCGCCGGACTTGAAGAGGGAAAAATGTTTCACTCCATCCATTACGGCAAAGGGTTGATGGGTTCTCACGCCTCACAACTTTCCCGCAAGGAAATCTGGCAGGTGATCTCTTATGTGAAATGCCTTCAAAAAGGAATTACCGACCCCACGTATGATGCCAATGGTGTGGTAGTACTGCCGGCGCCTGCTGACACAACTTCAAATTTATAGGACCTTACGTACATGAGCAACGCAACGAATCAATTTCAAATACCCGCAAAGACCAAAACCTGGAGCTTTATCCTTATGGCCATCGGGGCCATTAGCCTGGGTGCCGGTTACGTAACCGACCACAGTGATCACCACCAGTACTGGTGGGCTATCGTGCTCGTGTGCTCTTTCTTTTTTATGGCCATCGGGCTGGGAGCGATGTTCTTCTACGCGCTGCAGTACGCGGCAGAAGTAGGCTGGTCATCTCAGGTGAAGCGCGTATTCGAGGCGATGTTCGGTTACGTCAAAATAGGGTTGCCCATCGTGCTGCTGGTGCTGGTTTGCGGCCAGCTCGAAATCCACCACCTCTACCACTGGATGGACCATACGACCATGGACCCGGCCCATGAAAACTATGATGCCATCATCGCGGGCAAACAGCCCTACCTCTCTCCCTGGTTTTTCTGGCTGCGCGCGGTGGTGTATGCGGTCGTATTCATCGGATTCTCCATTGCCTTCCGCCGCTGGTCACTGGAAGAAGACCGCCAACCCTCCGTTGAGCTGCACAAAAAACAATACCGCCGGGGCGCACTCTTCCTGGTGTTTTTTGCCGTGTTTTCCAGCACCATCGCCTGGGACTGGCTGATGTCCATCGACACGCACTGGTACAGCACCATGTATGGCTGGTACATCTTCTCCGGCATGTGGGTTACCTGCATGATCTTCGCCGTGCTGCTTGTGGTATGGCTCAAGGGCAAGGGTTACCTGCCCAACGTCAACAAAAGCCACCTCCATGACCTCGGCAAATGGATGTTCGCCATCTCTATGTTGTGGAGCTACCTCTGGTTCTGCCAGTACATGCTGATCTGGTACTCCAACATACCGGAAGAGTCTAAGTACTTTATGGACAGGCGCATGACCGGACTCGAGATTCCGATGTGGATCATCTTCTTCGTGAATTTCGCCATCCCGTTTTACGTGATGATTGCGCGCGACGCCAAGCGGAATACCAAGTTTCTCACCCGCGTGGGCGCTATCATTTTCCTCGGTCACTTTTTCGACTTGTGGCTGGCCGTTGTGCCGGGCACCAACCACACCCACTGGCATTTTAGCGGCTGGTTTGAGCTGGGGTCCTTCGCGGGATTCCTCGGGCTGTTTATTTATGTGGTCATGGGACAGTTGAGCAAGGCGCCGCTGGTACCCGTAAACCACCCCTATCTGAAGGAGAGTGAGAACCATCACATATAATCAGTTGTTATACTGAACGAACACTAACAATGAAATTGCTGAATAAGAAATGCTGAACCTGCTGATCATACTCGTTCTCGTACTGGCGGTCATCGCCGTATTCCAGTTGACCCGTGTGTACGAGTATTCCCGCTCTATCCGCAATACAAGGGAAGAGGAAATAAGCCATGCGGACAACAAACTCAATGCCTGGCTCATGCTGGTGTGGATGGTGGCCTTCTTTATCGGCACCATTGTACTGTATGTCAAATACGGAAATTACCTGCCCCCGCCCGCATCAGAGCACGGGGTCAATGTGGACAACCTGATGGCCTTCAACATCTGGATTATTACCATCGCGTTCTTCCTGATGAACGGGGCACTGTTTATCATCACCTATAAATTCTATTACCGCAAAGACCGCAAGGCGCGTTTCCACCTGCACGACAACCGCCTGGAAATGCTGTGGACAATGATCCCCGGCGTGCTCATGGCCGTGATTATTATTTACGGGCTCATTACCTGGGGCAAAATGACCGGTCCGGCCAGCGCAGACGCCCTCAAAATTGAGGTGTACTCCAAACAATTTGATTGGACAGCGCGTTATTCAGGTAAGGACGGCGTCTTCGGCGCAGCCAACTTCAACATGATTACCTCCGACAACATCTTCGGCATTATCACCCCCGACCGCATGAAGGTCATGCTGGACTCCATTGACGGCGACATCAGTGAAACGGAGGCCTATATCGAGCGCGAAAAAGCCCTGTTGTCTGACGAGAAAATTGAGGTACTCGAAGACCAGATTTACCGCATGAAGCGCCACAAGCAGCGTCTGATGGACCTGGATGAAGACCAGCTCAATGGTATTAGTACCTGGACAGCCGGTGCTGACGATGTTATCGCCAAGGAGCTTCACCTGCCGGTAGGCCAGGAGGTGGAACTCATCTTCACCTCGCGCGATGTGCTCCACTCCGCGTACCTGCCCCATTTCAGGGCCCAGATGAATACCGTGCCCGGGGTACCGACGCGTTTCAAAATGAAGCCGACTATCACCACCGAAGAAATGCGCCAGGAACTGAAAGATCCGGCATTCGATTACATCCTCCTCTGCAACAAAGTCTGCGGCGCCACCCACTACAACATGAAAATGAAAGTCATAGTGGAAAGCCCGGAGGCATACGCAAAGTGGCTGGAATCACAGAAACTGTTTGTTCCGGTAGAGGCGCCCGCAGCTGAAGTACCCGCCACGGCCTCCCCGGATACTACCGCTTCGGCCCCGGCGAGCCCGGCGACCGCAATGGTAGTCAACCGCTGATCAGAAATAATAGAACCTAAAAGTCAATACCAACATGGCTCACGCACACGATACACACCACGACGGGCACGCTCACCATCACAAAGAGAGCTGGATTAGCAAGTACGTGTTTTCGCAAGATCACAAGATGATCTCCAAACAGTTTCTTGTTACAGCCATATTCATGGGCGTCATTGCGGTGACCCTCTCTGTATTGTTCAGGCTGCAACTGGGATGGAATGGCCAGAGTTTTGGCATTCTCAATGCGCTGCTCGGAGACCGCTGGGCCCCCAATGGGGTGCTCAGTTCAAATGCATACCTGGCCCTGGTAACGATTCACGGCACTATAATGGTATTTTTCGTGCTCACCGGCGGTTTGTCGGGCACATTTGCCAACCTGCTCATTCCACTGCAGATCGGCGCAAGGGACATGGCCAGCGGCTTCCTCAACATGCTGTCGTACTGGTTTTTCTTTACCTCAAGCGTCATCATGGTGGCCTCGCTGTTTGTGGAAACCGGCGCTGCTTCCGGAGGCTGGACGATCTATCCGCCCCTCTCAGCCCTCCCCGACGCCATGCCGGGTTCCGGACTGGGTATGACCCTCTGGCTGATTTCCATGGTGATTTTCGTTGCCTCATCCCTGCTGGCAGGCCTCAATTACATTGTTACCATAATCAACCTGCGCACCAAGGGCATGAAGATGACCCGCCTGCCCCTAACCGTTTGGGCTCTGTTCGTGACGGCAATTCTCGGCGTGCTTTCGTTCCCGGTACTGGTCAGCTGTGTCGTGCTGCTGCTGATGGACCGCGGCTTCGGTACAGCCTTTTACCTCTCTGATATCTACATCGGCGGACAACCACTCGATGTTACCGGAGGGTCACCGCTGCTCTTCCAACACCTTTTCTGGTTCCTCGGTCACCCGGAAGTGTACATCGTACTCCTGCCAGCCCTCGGAATCAGTTCGGAAATTATCTCCACCAACGCGCGCAAGCCCATCTTCGGTTATAAGGCCATGGTAGGCTCGATCCTCGCCATCGGATTCCTGTCGTTCATCGTGTGGGGTCACCACATGTATGTGACCGGTATGAATCCTTTCCTGGGTTCTGTGTTTGTATTCACCACGCTGCTCATTGCCATTCCCTCCGCGGTTAAGGCTTTTAACTACATCACCACGCTTTACCAGGGCAATATCCGGATGACCCCGGGGATGCTGTTTTCCATCGGCCTGGTATCGACCTTCGTGACTGGCGGTCTCACCGGTATCATTCTGGCTGACTCAGCCCTAGACGTAAACGTTCACGATACCTATTTCGTTGTCGCGCACTTCCATATCGTGATGGGTATGTCGGCCATCTTCGGCATGCTGGCCGGTGTATACCACTGGTTCCCCAAAATGTATGGCCGCATGATGAACACCAAACTCGGTTTCGCCCACTTCTGGCTCACCCTGGTGTGTGGCTTTGGGGTGTTTTTCCCCATGCACTTCGTTGGAATGGCAGGGTCTCCGCGCCGCTATTACGCCTATACCGAGTTCCCCTTCCTCCAGTGGGTGGAAGACCTTCAGCCCATTATCTCCACCTTTGCCATCGTGGGCGGTCTCGCCCAGTTGCTCTTCCTGTTTAACTTCTTCCACAGCATCTGGTTTGGTCAGAAAGCACCGGCCAATCCATGGGGCAGCAATACGCTCGAATGGACAACCCCGGTGAAACCCGGTCACGGCAACTGGCCAGGCGCACTGCCCGAAGTGCACCGCTGGGCCTATGACTACAGCAACCCAGAGCACGAAGAAGATTTTGTGCCGCAAACCGTGCCGCTTAAGGCGGGTGAACACGCGCACTAAGGCATTGACCCGAAAGGGTTATGTGACCGCCGCCGTTGTATGGGCCTCGTTGGGCCTCTGCAGCGGCGGCGTTCGCCTTTGGGCCCAGCCGGTCAACCTCTCAGACTCGCTCGGAATCATCTTCACGCATAAGCCTGCCTTTACGGCACGCATCGACAACCGCAATACTTTCATTGACGGACTGGGAGCCCACACCTTCGGGGTCAAGGCAGGCCTCACCTGGCGACGATCATTTACCCTGGGGGCCGGATACCACTGGCTCGCGGAGGGCGTCAGCGCACCGTGGCTGCAGGGAGATAGCGGCGAGACCACGGCCGGAGTGCACATGCGCTATGTTGCACTCTTTGCCGAATACGCCTATTACCGGCGTGGACCCTGGGAGGGTGCCGTAGTGGCCCAGGTCGGCGCAGGCACCAGCTTTCTCCGTTACCGGCAATCCGGTGTTGAGACAGACGGCGTAAAGGCCACGGTGCTTATGTACGAGCCCGCCATGCTCATCGAATACAAGGCCCTCAACCTTATCGGCATAGGCGGCGGGCTAGGATACCGGCTTATGCTCGCCCGGAACCCGGGCATCCCGCTTCGCTTTACCGCCCCGGTCTATATGGTAAGGCTTCGCCTGATCATTCCGGAAGCACGCAGCCGTCTGGCCCGGTTGCGTCAGCCGGAATCGCCCTGACTGGCCGGTCCTTAGCCGCCTGTCTTAGCCGCCTGCGGCATTGTCCACGGATAATTGGAAGGCCGGGGAAACTTCCGCTCCGTAACCGCTAACTTTGTGCACAACACATGTCTTCGTCATTCAATATCAGGGAAGAAGCCGATCAGCCCAACGACCGGGAAATCGAGCGTGTCTTACGGCCTGTTTCCTTCGATGATTTTACCGGCCAGCGCCAGGTGCTTGATAACCTCGAGGTATTTGTTAAAGCGGCTCGCCTCAGGGAAGAATCGCTTGACCATGTATTGCTGCACGGACCGCCCGGTCTTGGAAAGACTACGCTTGCCCACATCATCGCCAATGAGATGGGGGTCAACATCAAAATCACCAGCGGTCCGGTGCTCGACAAACCCGCAGACCTTGCCGGACTGCTCACCAACCTTGAAAACCACGATGTGCTGTTCATCGATGAAATCCACCGCCTTTCTCCGGTAGTGGAAGAATACCTCTACAGCGCCATGGAAGATTTTTCCATAGACCTTATGATCGACACCGGGCCCAACGCACGCTCGGTGCAAATCAAAATCAATCCCTTCACCCTGATCGGAGCTACCACGCGCAGCGGATTGCTCACGTCTCCGCTTCGTGCCCGCTTCGGCATCAATGCGCGCCTCTCTTATTACGATGCCCGCACCCTTACCGATATCGTTGACAGAAGTGCCTCGATATTGAAAATACCGGTGAAAGAAGAAGCGGCCTTTGAAATTGCCCGCCGCAGCCGCGGTACACCCCGTATCGCCAATGCCCTGCTGCGTCGCGTGCGCGACTTCGCCCAGATCAAGGGAGATGGTACCATTACCATGGACATTACCCAAACGGCACTCAATGCGCTCAATGTCGATACCTATGGGCTCGATGAGATGGATAATAAAATTCTGCGCACCCTGCTCGATAAGTTCGGTGGCGGTCCGGTAGGAATTACCACCATTGCCACCGCGGTGAGTGAAGATGCGGGCACTATCGAAGAAGTATATGAGCCCTTTCTTATTCAGGAGGGATTTCTGGTGAGGACTCCGCGCGGCCGTCAGGTGACCGAACTGGCATACCAGCACCTGGGCAAGGCGCAATCCAAACGACCGGGCCAGTTGTTTTGATCTGCCATGGCTGTGCTGACTTCTGAAATTCTGAAGCGCAAGGCACAGGCCATGGGTTTTTCCTATTGCGGAGTGGCGCGCGCAGGTTTTCTCGAGGAGGAGGCCCCCCGTCTTGAGCAGTGGTTGAAAAACGGCCAGCACGGAAAGATGGCTTACATGGAGCGCCACTTCGACAAGCGCCTTGATCCGACAAAGCTGGTGCCGGGAACGCAATCGGTGGTGAGTCTGCTGTACAACTACTACCCATCTGAAAAGGTCTCCCATCAAGAAGGCCTGAAAATTTCCACCTACGCCTACGGTGAGGATTACCACAATGTCATCCGCGAAAAATTGCGTGTGCTTCTCGGCGAACTGCGCCGCGAATTCGGTGATATTCAGGGAAGGGTTTTTGTCGATTCGGCCCCGGTGATGGAGAAAGCATGGGCGGCTAAAGCCGGACTGGGTTGGGTGGGCAAAAATGCCAACCTCATCACGCGCGGGCAGGGTTCATTTTTTTTTCTG
>DHLU01000144.1:6597-9570 GCA_002405435.1 Flavobacteriales bacterium UBA4660 | reverse complement strand
GATGCCCCGGTCAGGGACTATTGCGGCACCTGCACCGCCTGCATCGATGCCTGTCCGACCGGTGCCATCCCGGCGCCCTACACAGTAGATGGTTCGCGCTGTATTTCCTATTTCACCATAGAATTGCGCGAGTCCATTCCGGAGGCTTTCAGGGATAAACTGGATGACTGGGTTTTCGGCTGTGATGTGTGCCAGGACGTTTGCCCATGGAACCGATTTTCCCGGCCGCATGCCGAAACCCGTTTTGCGCCCAACGAAGGCCTGCTGAACACAAATAGGAGCGAGTGGCTGGAGATGACCGAAGAGGTATTCGATGCGCTGACGAAAACATCGCCCGTTTCACGGCCCGGCCTGGCCCACATGAAAGAAAATGTGAAAGCGGCTACCGGCCGCCGGTAGGGAAGAGGGCAGAAGCCTTCAGACCAGCACCGGCCGGAAACTCGCGGCGATAATGTCTCCGTAGTGACTGCCAAACTGATCGAGACACCATTGCCTGAATTGCAGGAGGTCTTCCTTGTTGTTGCGAAGCCATTGAATGGCTTTGTCGAGTTCCTTCCTGAAAAGGAACCGGTCAAAACTCACCTTGGTGAGTACTTCCTTGCAAAAATCCAACATGGGTATTTACGTATTCAGGTTATTTCGAAAGGTAAGCAATCTGTAAGGGGAAAAGGTAGCCGGCTGTCGACACTTTTTAACCAATAGGGGTTCACTTTTCCTGCACAGTTGAAAGGGGGTTGCGTGGTTCAATAAACAAGGCGGTCGTCACATTATTGTGTTTTCACTTTTTTTGTGGAATGCCATTACCTTCGCCACAGGCCTTCGTGAATCTTGCCCGTTACGGAAAAAATATCAGCCATTCTCAGGATACTTCCTTCCAAACCGGGTGTTTACCAGCATCTTGATGCAGAAGGCAAGGTGCTCTACGTAGGCAAAGCCAAAAACCTCAAGCATCGGGTCAGCAGCTATTTCAACCGCCAGGCCATGGAGCACGGAAAAACCCGGCTGCTGGTGAGCAAGGTGGCCGACATCAGCTACTTTGTGGTGGAGAGTGAGGCCGACGCGCTGCTCCTCGAGAATAAACTTATTAAGGAGCACCCGCCCAGATACAATATCAACCTGAAAGACGACAAGACTTATCCCTCTATCGTCATTCGCAAGGAGGCATTTCCCCGAATTTTTCCTACCCGGCAACTGGTGAAAGACGGTTCGGAGTATTACGGGCCCTATGCTTCCGTCAAGACCATGCACGGGGTGCTTGACCTGGTTAAAAAACTCTATCCGATACGCACATGCTCCCTTCCGCTCAACAGCCGCAACATTGCAGCGGGTAAATTCAAGGTATGCCTCGAATACCACCTGGGCAATTGCCTCGGGCCGTGTGAAGCGCGTCAAAGTGAGGCAGCGTATGAGGAAAATGTGCGCCAGATCCGCAGAATCCTGCGCGGACACTATGCAGAGACCCTCAGGGATCTTCGGGCAGATATGGCTGTGAAATCAGGTCTTTACCAGTTTGAAGAGGCACAGCAGATAAAGGAAAAGATTGATTTGTTGGAAGCTTTTCAGGCCAGGAGCAGTATCTATCCGGGTGTGGACAATACGGATGTATTCACGATCGCTTCTGACCGTGACGCCGCCTATGTGAACTACCTCAAGGTGGCGCAGGGAGCGGTCGTGCTGGGTCATACGGTGGAGTTGCGGCGCAAAATGGACGAATCAGAAAAGGAGATGCTTGAATATGCCATCGTCGCACTTCGCGAGCGGTTCTCCAGCCAGTCAGAAACGGTATTTGTTCCCTTTGACGTGGACATCAGCCTGCCCGGAATTCAGTGGATAGTGCCGCGAATCGGCGAAAAGAAAAAACTTCTTGAACTTAGCCGGCAAAATGCGGTTCATGCGATGCTCGACGCACACCGGCAGCAGGAACACCTGGATCCGGCGAGGCATACGCAGCGTATGCTGGAAACCATCCGCCAGGACTTGCACCTCAAGGACTTGCCAGCGCATATGGAGTGTTTTGACAACAGTAATTTTCAGGGAACAAATCCCGTGTCGGCCTGTGTGGTATTTCGCAATGCCCGCCCGGCCAAGGAAGAGTACCGCATTTTCAACGTAAAAACGGTAACGGGTCCCGATGACTTCGCCACCATGCACGAGGTCATTACAAGGCGATACGGCAGGTTGAAGGAAGAGGGGGCTTCACTGCCCCAGCTCGTTGTGATAGACGGCGGCAAGGGTCAGCTGGCTGCAGCACGTCAGGCGCTGGCTGATCTGGGGCTCCACGGCACTATGGGTCTCATAGGCATTGCCAAACGGCTGGAAGAGATTTATTTTCCCGGTGATTCCCTGCCCCTGTATCTCGATAAAAAGTCTGAAACCTTGCGGGTGATTCAGCACATGCGCAATGAGGCTCACCGGTTTGGTATCTCCCGTCACCGCAACCGCCGCAGCCGTGAAGCGTTGCGTTCGGCTCTCACCGAAATACCGGGTATTGGAGAAAAAACCGCAGCGCGGCTGCTGACCCATTTCAAATCAGTGAAGGGCGTGAGGGCCGCTTCTGCGGAAGCGCTCGCGTCAGTAATCGGGGCCAAACTGGCCGAGGCCGTGCACACGTACCTGCACCGTGAAGGCGAGTAGTCAGGGTGATTACTTCACCTGGGCTACCGGGTTGGCAAGACCCTTGTAATTCAACATTTCCATTTTGACGGAGCCCACGAGGATTTTGGCCTTTGCCAGCACGGGCACGTGGTTGAGGTCATCGGTTACCCAGACCATAAGGTCTTCCTCGCGCTTGAACACACGTCCTTTTGCAACCACTGGAACGAATTTCAGGCAGTTAAAGGTGCCGGCATCCACCCTGATCTGTTCCTTACCGGCATACTTCATCTTGAGCGGATAGATTTCGTCGTCGAGTATGGAATTGACGGTGAAGACGTCGCCAGGTTTGGCTTTGGAGAAATCAAGGGTGCGGGCATA
>DHLU01000144.1:4496-6438 GCA_002405435.1 Flavobacteriales bacterium UBA4660 | reverse complement strand
ACGCCGAAATCATGTCTTGCACAAAATCGGGTGTCATGTAGGTCTCTTTCTTGTGGTTGATCATCGCCCGCTTTTCTGCATCGAAGGAGTAGTCTTGAAAAATTTTATAACCCCCTTCATCGCAGTTGCGGATGAAGCGGTGGGGAAAGATGCCTTCCTTGTCAATGAAAGATTCATAGCGGTCGCGCACCTTGAAGAACCAGTCAAATGATCCGATGCTTTTTCCTTCGCCAATGATGTGATAAGCTTTGCGTCCGTTAAAATCCGTGGCGGCGTCGTGGACACTGAGGCTGGCGATACCCGCATTGACCAGTCCGTAATGCACGCGGTAATTGACTACCTCACCGCTCTTCCAGGCCTTGTTTTCGTGCATGCGCAGTTCGTGGCGCGGCAGCAAGTCAAGATTTACTTTAGGAGGCCGGTAGCTCTGGGCGTTCAGCACGCAGCCGGCGGCCAGCAGGGCAAGTGGGGTAAGAAAAAACCGTTTCATGCCGGGTACAGGGCAAACCTTGTTCCAAAATGCCCGAGGCCTCCCGGTTGCCCGCCCGAGCCGTGTGGTGCCGGAGGCTATAGGGTTGAAATACAAGCGGGTATTAGATTTCTGCCGCGGGCGTCAGCTGCCCGGCCTACCTTCACGGCATCTAAATTTCCTACGTTGGCCAGAAAGTCCAAACAGCCGAAAGGCGCCAAACGCGACCTCAGGAAAGAGGTCATTGCAGTGTTTCACCGCAATCCGCGCAAACCCCTCAACCACCTGCAGGTTTCGGCGCACCTGGGCATCGACGATCCCGCCATGCGCGGCTTGATTCTCGAACTGCTCAACGATGCCGTGGTCACCAATACCCTGACGGAGCCGGAGCGCGGGAAATTTCTGCTCAAGGATGTGCCTTCTGACGTGCATACAGGCGTGATAGAGATTACGCGCGGTGGCCGTGGTTTTGTGCATGTGGAGGGTTTTGAACGCGACATAGAAATTTCCAAAGGGAATACAGGCCTGGCGCTTTACGGCGATACGGTAGAAATTCAGTTTAATCCGCGCGCAAGGAAACCGGTTGCCCGTGTGTTGCGTGTGGTGGAGCGCTTGCGTTCACGGTATGTCGGCATTATCGAACTGTCAAAAGACCACGGCTTTGTCTTGCCTTCAGACCAGCGTATACATGCGGATTTTTATATACCGGGAGATGCGCTGGGCGGCGCAAAACACGGCGATAAGGTGGTAATTGAAATGGTGTCGTGGGCTGATCCGGAGCGGAGTCCGGTCGGTAAGGTGGTACAGGTACTCGGAAGGCCGGGCCTGCATGCTGTGGAAATGCACGCCATCATTGCCGAATTTGATCTTCCCTATGCTTTCCCCGAAGATGTGTTGACCGAGTCTGCACAGATCGCTGCGGACTTCACCGCTCAGGAACTCAGCGCGCGACGCGACTTCAGGCCTGTGACAACCTTCACCATTGATCCGTATGACGCCAAGGACTTCGACGATGCCCTGTCTTTTCAGCGGCTGCCCAACGGCCACACAGAAGTGGGTGTACACATTGCCGATGTGACCCATTATGTGCAGCCGTCAATGCGCACCGAACAGGAGGCACTCAAGCGCGCCACCTCCGTATACCTCGTAGACCGCACCATACCCATGCTGCCTGAAAGGCTTTCCAATGAACTCTGTTCGCTGCGACCGCATGAAGACAAACTCTGTTTTTCTGCCGTCTTTGAAATTGACGACCAGGCGCGCGTGGTCAATCAGTGGTTTGGCAGGACCATCATCCACAGCGACCGTCGTTTTACTTACGAGGAAGCCCAGGAAATCATCGAAACCGGTAAGGGAGACTTTGCAACGGAAGTGTTGAGACTGCATGAAATAGCGTCTGCCATGCGCCTGCGCCGGTTTGATGAAGGCGCCATTGATTTTGATACGGAAGAGGTGAAGTTTAAGCTCGATGAT
>DHLU01000144.1:2784-4347 GCA_002405435.1 Flavobacteriales bacterium UBA4660 | reverse complement strand
TGAAGTTTAAGCTCGATGAAAAGGGATTTCCGCTTGGGGTAACAGTAAAGAGAATGAAAGAAAGTAACCGCCTGATTGAGGAGTTTATGCTGCTTGCCAACAAAAAAGTCGGTGAGTTTATCGGCAAGCGCAAACAAGGTGAGGCACAGAAGACCTTTGTCTACCGGATACATGACGTGCCTTCCGATGAGAAACTCCGTCAACTGCGCAACTTTCTCAAAAACCTCGGCTATAAGCTACCCAAACCGACTGAGTCTAATTCTGTAAGGGTCATCCGCTCACTGCTCGACCAGGTGGCGGGTCATGCCGAAGAGGATATTATCCGCCAGATGGCCATCCGTACCATGGCCAAGGCAGCGTATTCCACCGAGAACATCGGGCACTATGGCCTCGGATTCGAATTCTATACACACTTCACCTCTCCGATTCGCCGCTACCCTGATATGATGGCACACCGCCTGCTGCAGCATTACCTCAATGGCGGTACCAGTGTGAACGCGGGTGATGTTGAGACCCGATGCCGACACAGTTCGCTGATGGAGAAGCGCGCATCGGAAGCTGAGCGTGCCAGTATCAAGTACAAACAGGTGGAGTATATGCTGATGCACGAGGGACAGGTCTTTGAGGGCATTGTATCCGGGCTGAATTCATGGGGCATTTATGTAGAGGCCCTCTCCACTCATTGTGAAGGACTGGTTCCGCTGCGCAACCTGAAAGATGATATCTATGAATTTGACGAGGGCCGTTACGTAACCCGTGGTCTGAGGAAAGGCAAAGAATTTCACATGGGCGATCCGGTGCACATCATGGTGGTTTCCGGAGACCTTCAGGAGCGTAAACTCGAGTACCGTTTTGTGGACGGAAACAAACCTACCTGACCCGCTGTAGCCATGGGGCCGTGCAGGGTGGTTAAGTTATCTGCCGTCGCCATCGATCAGGTTCCCGAGTCCGCCGAGAATGCTGCCTTCCTCTTTCCTGCGGAAGGTGCCGTAGGCCATGATCCGCGATGCGAGCCGCGATATGGGTAAGGTTTGTAACCAGACCTTGCCCGGACCTGTGAGCACTGCGAAGAAGAACCCCTCACCACCGAAGATGGAGTTTTTGATACCACCTACAAACTGGATGTCGTAGTCGATGCCGCTGGTGTATGCCACCACACAGCCGGTATCAATGCGCAGGCTTTCTCCCGGGTTGAGTGTGCGTTCAATGATGTGTCCGCCCGCGTGGCAGAAAGCGAGTCCGTCGCCCTCTACTTTTTGCATGATGAAGCCTTCACCGCCAAACAATCCTGTGCCGAGCCGGCGCTGGAATTCGATACCTACACTCACGCCCTTGGCAGCGCAGAGGAAAGAATCTTTCTGACAAATGATTTTGCCATTGAGGGTTGCGAGATCGAGCGGAATGATTTTTCCCGGATATGGTGAGGCGAAGGCTACGCGGGCTTTTCCCGCACCTGTATGGGTGAAGGTGGTCATGAACAGGCTTTCACCCGTCAGCAGGCGTTTTCCGGCACCTACCAGCTTGCTGAAAAATCCTCCTCCCGAGCTGGAGCCATCGCCGAAG
>DHLU01000144.1:0-2645 GCA_002405435.1 Flavobacteriales bacterium UBA4660 | reverse complement strand
TGGAGCCATCGCCGAAGATGGTATCCATCCGGATGCCGTCATCCATGTACATGAATGAGCCGCTTTCTGCGACTACGGTTTCCTGTGGATCCAGTTCTATTTCCACACATTGCATTTCCTCTCCGAAAATGCGGTAATCGATTTCATGGTTGGTTCTCATGACGCGTTCTATGCTATTATTTCGGTGACAAAGATGGCAAGGTGAGTTGTCTCCGGTATAAAAATCTTGATTACTGGCAGCAAGAACGGCTGGACGGAAATCCGTCTGGATTAGGCGCCATCAGGCCAGTGATTGAGCGATTGCGGCCGGGGCATCATCTGAGTAGCGGTCCAGTTCGGTGTCTGTAAGGAAGCGGTTGGAAAAGAGGGCTGCCATCTCTTTGGTGAGCAGCGCACTGCGGTACCTGCGCCATTCGGTGGCCTTGTGTCCGAACATGTAGGTGACCAGTCCGGGATACTTCCAGTCAGCGGTCTTTCCCCAATGAATGGTAAAGGGAATGTGATGGTCTTGAAGTGACTTAACCGTGGCAGTGCAGAATGCGGCCAGGGCCTGCGGGGCCTTGCCCGAAGATGAAATCACCCCGTTGATTTCCAGCATGCATGAAACGGGGTATGCAGCGCTGGAGAGCAGGGCTTTTGACTGCTTCACGAAACGCATGGCAAATAGTCCGGGCATGGGCCCGATGTCTCTGGCCAATTTGGACATGATGTCGTAGGCCTTTTCAGCGTGGTTTAATTCGACACAGACTTCGCAGGCGAATGCAGGGCCCTGCTGGATGCTGTCGAAGAAGATCTGCGCGTGGGTGCCGGTGACGGGTATCACGGCATTTCCGTCTTCTACGGGCAGGGCGGTTTTTTCCAGCAGCCTCACTATGGCCGGTATGCGGCGGGGTATCTTCCCCAGTATGCGGCCGAGGCTGGTCAGCAGTTCGGTGTAGAGCGCCGTTCGAACCCGGGGAATGGGATCGGGATATCCTGGCTGATAAGGTTTTTTGTACATGATTTCTACGACCAGATCGGGATCGTTGCGGTGGGGATTGAAGAAGATTTTGAAGTGATGGGGTTCGTTGGGTTTTCCCCGTGCATCCTTTTCGCCCGGGATACTGAAGGATGAGTTTTTGAAGTCCATCGTTTTCGCCAGCCGCAAGGCTTCGCTTCGCGGGATGGTGGTTGTGTAGCGGTTGAGCAGAAAGAGGTCTTCGGTTTCAATTACCACTCCATGGATAAAACCGAATGACCCCAGTCCGACCAGTGCCGCCTGAAAGAGTCCTTCGTTGCGGATGACCCGTGAGCCGAGGCGGGCTGCGAATGCATTGCTTAGTGCCGGTGCTTTTTCGCTTTCCAGGTAAACGCGGTCGGTCGCCTGCGGACCAATGATAAGGTCGAGCCCCATCACGAAGTCCTGCATGGAACCCACTTGGTGGGCTGATCCGTGAACGCCAGTGGAAATGCAGCCTGCAATGGTCTGGCCGTTGCTGGCTCCGGAGGTCTTCAGTGATTTGCCGAAGGTGAAGAGGTAGTTGTTTATTTCCTTCACACGGCTGCCGCACTGAAAAAAGAAGAGGTTATCGGCATCGAGGGTGCTGTCTGCGTGCAGGTCTGCGGACGTGATGGCCCTGCGCAGGTTCATGCCCCTGTTGAAGTGCATGTGGTGTTGGTGGTGGGCGATATGGTTGAGCGACCACGATGAACCGAACGCGCGAAACCCCTGTCCGCTGCTGCGGGCCAGTTCAATCAGTCGCTGCACTTCTTTTGCTGCGTCGAGGTAGCAGGCGAAGAAGTCCTGTTGCTCAAGCCGGCCGTCAATGGCCGTGGCAAATTCGGTTGCGGTGGGCCAGGGGCCGTTTCGGTGGATGGTATCGTATTCGTGGTTGCGTCGTGTGGTGGTCGTGGTTGCCATAGTACAGGGTTATCGGGTGGCGCATACATAACGGATGTGGATCGCCCTTCGGGAGCCGAGAGAAAAGGCGTAGCGCAGGCTTGCCCCTAAGGTATTGCGGTATTCCAGAGAGTAGAAGCCACAGTCGTTGCAGGGTTTTTCCTGCAGCCAGAACTCCTCCCAGGCTTTGGTTTTGATGACTGTATCAAGGGAATGAACGACTTTATCGACATAGAAACCGTCGCCTTCGGGAGGTTTTTGTGTGAAAATAGCGTCGCGGTTGGTTACGCGTACCGCATAGCAAGAGGCCAGGGAGAGTGCCGTCAGGAAGAAGAGTATGGTTTTCATAGGCAGCGCGGGCTGGGGTTAAATGGGTGTTGCAAAATAGGCGGACAGGGGTCTGTTTGGCTCAAATCTTCAATAAATCATCTAAATTTCTGCATGTATACTGGAGAATCCGGAGAAACAGACCCCAGTTTTCCGGACCAAACAGACCCCTCTATTCCGGAGTAATGTGACCCCCTCAATGATGAGATAAATCGGTTTAAAAAAGCGCACAGTGCTTCTGGGCTGCGGATGGATATTCTCTATCCAAAACAAACAGAAGCATATGGCCAATAAGCCGATTGAAATGAGCAAGATACGTCAAATCCTCAGGCTTAATTCAAAGAGTCTGGGTAAGAGGAAGCTCGACGACCGGATAGGATCTTCAAGGAATACGGTTCGTGTTTACATCGAGGCATTTATCAGGCTACGTAAGACAATT
>DHLU01000040.1:5455-5705 GCA_002405435.1 Flavobacteriales bacterium UBA4660 | reverse complement strand
GAGGTCTCCGTAATTCTCTTCCTGAAGGGAGATGGCCATGGCATTGATGGTGAAATCGCGCCGTTTTTGGTCATCATCGAGGCTACCGGGCACAACGGCCGGTTTGCGCGAGGTGCGCGAGTAAGATTCTTTTCTGGCGCCTACAAATTCGATATCCAACTCTCCTGAACGGAAGTGGGCGGTGCCAAAATTCTTGAAAACATGTACATGATTGATATTCAACGCTGCTGCCACCTTGCCTGCCAGTTCA
>DHLU01000040.1:4927-5183 GCA_002405435.1 Flavobacteriales bacterium UBA4660 | reverse complement strand
TGTTCGGCAGCAGCGCGGAATACAGGGTGTGTGAGGTCCTGACGGAAATTCATGGCAGCGCGCGAAAGTAACGCCCCGGCCCTTTAGTACAGATAAACCACCACGGGTACAGCGCAAACGACCACGGCCAGGATGCCTTTGCACATCTGGTCCCAGCCCAGTTTCATGAAAATGAAAAACAGCACAATATCCATGACCATGGATACAGAGACAATTTTGTCCTGGTAACTGATGGGGCCTCCACCGAGAAAGATGT
>DHLU01000040.1:3851-4785 GCA_002405435.1 Flavobacteriales bacterium UBA4660 | reverse complement strand
GGGCCTCCACCGAGAAAGATGTTGTAGATGAAATAATGCAGGGTGGTATCGCTGCCCAGCGCGAAAAAAAAGCCAAAAAGTAAAAAGCCTCCGATGGCGCCCAGGACCCCCGTGACTAATCCCACCCAGACCTTATCCAGTTTTTGTTTCATAGGCATTGACGGAAGCCCAACGCCGCGCCGGTTGAAATCTTGCCTTGCGGCACATGGGTTCACCGGCAGCGCACTAAGCCGCACAATATTACGGCTGAAATACGCTTGTAGCGGGACGTCGGTGCCTCGGCCGGTTCAGGGGTGGACTGCCGGTGCATTTCTCCCCGCAGACGGCCGCTGGTAATGGAGGAGGTTTAGGGAAAAATGTACTTGCCGGTAAACAATACCTCGTGGCTTGCCCCGGAGATGACGAGGATGCAAAAGCCTTCAGCCGCGGGTATGCGGCTAACCCCCGGGCCAACCATGGTTTGGTTAAACAGTTGCCGACCCTGGGCATCGGAAAGGCGCACTTGATAGGAAGTCTTCGTTCCGGAAGGGAACTGAATTTCCAAGGCACCATCGGCTGTTGGCCGCACCTGGGGTAATGGATCGGACTGCTCTACATGCAAAGTGCCCAACGTGGTTTGGGTGCCGTTGATATCCTGCTGGGTCAGCTGATACCACGTGGAATGATGTGTCACAAGGGGCAGCCGCACCTCATAATGGCTGTCGGTCTGGGCATTCCCAGCAGCATCCACCGAGAGCAGGTGGGTAAAACTGAGCCCATCCAGTGACTGGCTGATAGAAAAAAAATCATTGTTGACCTCACTCGCGGTAATCCAGCGGAGGACAACTTCGTCTTCCTGCACAAATGCACTGAACTGGCGGAGTTGCACGGGGAGAAAGGCCGAACAGAACGGACAGTTGCCACTGACATAGATAACCTCCCACACCGCGACCTC
>DHLU01000040.1:0-3702 GCA_002405435.1 Flavobacteriales bacterium UBA4660 | reverse complement strand
AACCTCCCACACCGCGACCTCATCGGCGCGGTTTGATTGCGCCCATACGGTGATGGTGCCACCCAATTGGGTGAGGCTATCGGCGATTGCGCTATTGGATGCCCCTGACAACCATGGCTTTGCAAATGCTCCTTCTACTTTAATCCGGTCAGCCGCATCAGCGCCGGAAGAAGGACAGCCCATGGTGGGCCAAGGCTTCATGCGGGCAACCACCTTGACCTCGCAGTCGGCAGGGAGGGGCAGCGAATAGGTGAGGGTTTGCGCGCCTGAACTGCAATTTCCCGTCACCGGAGGAATGCACATCGGTCCGCCGATGGGTGCCAGGTTGCAACCGGACTGGCAGCCACAACCCGGGCCCGAAGGGCCGAGCAGTCCGGACAGGCATACCTGCGCCTTGAGACTGTAGGAAAACAAGAGCATGCAGAGGGAAAGACCTCTCATGAAGATACATTCGGTTAATCAGTGGCAAAGGTCGGCACACCCACCCTAAGCGAATGTCAAGAAATCGAGAAGATTTGTTGTGCTGACCGGGAAGTCTGGTGCTGCCTGCGCACAAGCTCTGTGCAGCCGCAGAACGCGTCGTACACGTGTGGTACCATGGGGCTGCGGAACCTGGCCTGACGGCGGCGATGGTACCGTTTCGATGCAGGCTGGCTTGGTGTACCAATGGGTGGGAGACATGACTGTGTCAGTAGCTTCGCGCTTCTCCCCCTACATTTGCCTATGCCCCATCAGATCGACCGCCGGCAGTTGCAAAACATCAGCCACCTGGAGCTTCTCGCCAAACAGGCTGTGGAGGGATTTATCACCGGCCTGCACAAAAGCCCCTTTCACGGTTTTAGTGTGGAATTTGCGGAGCACCGTCAATACAATACCGGAGAAAGCACGCGGCACATGGACTGGAAACTTTATGCCCGTTCGGAAAAGCTGTTTATCAAGAAATATGAGGAAGAGACTAACCTGCGGTGCCATATCGTACTTGACACTTCCTCCTCCATGTACTTTCCTGCGGGAGTAACACCGGAGGGTCCCGAACTGAACAAGCTCAAATTTTCGATCTATTCGGCGGCTGCGCTCATCGAGCTGCTGAAGCACCAGCGCGATGCCGTAGGACTGAGTGTATTTTCTGACAAGATTCAGCTGCATACACGGGCAAGCAGCAGCCACGCCCACCACAACTACCTCTTTGCACAACTTGAGCAATGGCTTCAGACAGTCGCTGGCGGTGAAGGAAGAAAAACTTTTGCCACCGATGTGCTGCATGAAATTGCCGAGAGCATTCACCAACGCTCACTGGTCATCATCTTTAGTGATATGATGGACAACAGCGACAAGGGCGGAGAGTTATTCGCAGCGCTTCAACACCTGCGGCATAACAAGCATGAGGTGATTCTTTTTCATGTGGCCGACAAAAGCAAGCAAGTAGAATTTGCCTTTGACAACCGGCCTTACACGTTTACCGACCTGGAAACCGGTGAGGAAATCAAGGTGAATCCTGCAGACGTGCGCAAAGACTATGTGGAAGGTATGGCGAAGTTTCGCAGCGAACTGAAAGTGAAATGCGGCCAGTACCGGATTGATTTTGTGGAATGCGACATCCACGAAGGATTCAACCACGTACTGCTTGAATACCTGCTGAAGCGACAGCGACTCTATTGAGCGACCCACTCCCTTTCCTGTGTATGTCGTTCAACTCAACGGCTTCCTGTTGCGGGCGTTTGCGGTAATGCGTCACAGCGGATGACAATGGAAAGTTACCGACTTTGAGTTGCGGCTTCCTTCGTGGTCAATAATGGCGTGCACCTCAAACAGCATATCGCTATGGTCGGTCACGTTGTTAATCCAAAGACTGTCGAGGTGAAAAACACCTTGGTGCGCATCCTTCTGCACCTGCCAGACGGTATCCGACGCCGTTTCGTTGATCAAAAACACCTGGTAGCCATGCAGGTCAACGTCGGCCTGTATGTGAATATCGGCGAATACCGTGTCGCCCGAAGCATAGGTTTGGCCTGAGGTGGGTTGGTAGATGGTGATGGAGGCCAAGGAGCTGGCGGGTGTGTCTCCGTCAGCATCCCTTGTACAGCCGGCGAGCAGGGTGACGGCAACGCCGAGCAACATAACAGCGGATGACTTCATAAGGTATAAGGCTATACAACCGGAGCCCGCACCTCCCCCTGCGCGGCCCGAAACTGCTGAACTTTTTGCAAACACGGATTCTGATGTTGTCATGTAACAGAAGGCCTTCGGACTGCCTAACCGCAGGCATCAGGCCGGTTATTTGGCCTTGTCCTGCATCTTTCGGGCGATTTTCACCACCCATGCGCGCGGCATGAAGCGCACCGCATTGGCCAGGATGTAATTCATGCGGCCGTGGATGGCGATGGTTTTACCCTTCATCATGGCGGCATACCCGTATTCAGCCACGGCCCGGGCTGAAGGAAGTTTTTTTCCCTTCACCAACGCACTTTCTTCCATGGAGGCAGCGGCCTGGAATCCACTTTCCGTTGCGCCCGGACAGAGCGTCGTTACGGTTACGCCCTTATCACTTACCTCATTGTTTATCGCCTCTGAAAAACTCAGCACGTAGGCCTTAGTGGCGTAGTACACCGCCATGGTGGGGCCCGACTGGAAGGCAGCTGTCGAAGCGACATTCATGATTTTGCCCTGGCCCCGGCTGACCATCTCACGCAGGTAGCGGTGGGTCAGCTGCGTCAGCGCCGTAATGTTGAGGTTGATCATCTGATGGGTTCTGTTCCAGTCTGATGCGGCAAACATGCCGAAATCACCAAATCCCGCATTATTCACCAGGTAGTCGATTTGCACGCCCAATTTGGTCGTTTCCTCAAATACCCACTGGCCGGCATCAGTTTCGGCCAGGTCTTTTCCGATGGTAAACACCCTAACGCCGTATTGGCGTTCGAGGTTGGATTTCAGTTCATCGAGTTTCGTGGCATTTCTTGCCACGAGGACCAGGTCGTTTCCCTGTTGGGCAAACAGGATGGCCAGTTCCCATCCGATTCCACCGGAGGCGCCGGTAATTAATGCAGTTGCCATAGGTTGCCGTTGTTTATTTTCTGCAACAGTAGGGTAAGAAGCCCGCATTAACAACCTTAGCGTATAGTCTATACTTTAATTTTTTTGTCAACAGGTTATTTTCGTGCCATGTTGATTGGTGAATTGTCAAAGCGCGCGGGTGTGACCGCACATACAATTCGGTTTTACGAGAAATCCGGGTTGATCAGGGGCAAGCGCGATGAGCGCGTGAAGTCTAACAAGTACAAGCATTACGATGAAGAGACCGTGGAAAAACTTATGCTGATCAGGGATGCGAAATCGGTGGGTTTTACGTTGGCTGAGATTGGCCAGTTGATAGACGCCTGGTACAGCAGGCGCATGCCGGTGGCGCACAAGCTGACCGTGCTGAATGAGAAGCTCGTATCGTTGGACGAGCGGATCCGGCAGCTGAAAGCGATGAAGAAAATGATCAGCCAATACAAGCAGGATGTAGCAGACGGCCATTGCTGAACCACCGCGATGCAAGGCTGGCCTGCCGGCCTATACGGATAAAAGACGCTACATTCATGTAATCGGACCCGAACCCGTCTAGCCTGAGGCTAGATGACAGGCACGAGCCTATCGACACGAGAAAGAAAAGATACTCTCTAGACGCCAAATAAAAAAAGGGCTCCCAGAGGAACCCTT
>DHLU01000086.1:27685-42451 GCA_002405435.1 Flavobacteriales bacterium UBA4660 | reverse complement strand
GGCGGGGGGGGAGGTGGTTCGTCCGGATTGGTCGGCGGCGGCGGCAGCATCATGACCGGCTGGTCCACTTTCACCGCTTTTTCGCGGCCGGATACCTTGGCCAGAACAAGTGGGGTAACCGTGGTGGCCGTTGCTACGAAAACAGTAGAGCCGAGGGCAATACCCATCACCTTGCCATAGTGGCGGCGCAGCTGGAAGGCTCCGTATGCAGTGTTCTTGTTTTCAAACACCAGCTTGTTCCGGTCGGAATCCAGCACGTTGTTCCAGCTTAGGTCCATGCCCACCAGCACGACCACGGCGACAATTCCGACAACCATAAGGGCGATGGCCCAGCCGCTGGTTTCTGCTGCGGGCGCCGATGCAGCCATCGTAATGGCTGAAATCATCCAAGTACTTGCCATAGTGTTTTCTTTTTAATGCGTTTATGTCGTTGTTGCCGAAGCCTGTTTGCCGCGGGTCCCTCTGCTGGCACATCGGCTCTCCGCCTTGGCGGGCTTCCTGCAACCTCTTGTACATCCTTCGGCCTGTTTCGTTCATTCCCGTGAACGAAAACGGGCATATTTCTTTATCGGCCGCCACACAAGCCAACAGGGCGGGGTCTTTATACGCCGGCCTCACCTGCGGCGGCGAGGGTTTGTCTCAGGGTGATGTCTTCACTCTCGGCCATGTCCTGAATGGCAAACTTGCCGATATTGGCAATGTTGAGTTCATCCACCACATCAATCACACTCCGGTAAGGGGTTTTGTCGAGTGTTTTGACAATCACAAAGGGGGCATTGTCATCGCCCTTAATGGACCGTCTGCGTTTGATAAACTCCTCTTCGGTAATCTTATTTTCCTGGTAGTTTTTTTCCTCTGTTTTTATTTTCTCAAGAATGTCGCGGTTCTTCTCCAGAAATACCTTGCGGATACCGTCTTTAGAGAAGTCGGTAAGTTCGAGCACCGTGGTGTCTGACTTGAACCTGCCGTGGTAGAAATAGAGGTGTTCCCTTTTCTTTCCCAGCAGGATGGTGGTGGCCAGGTCATCGCGCACCTTGGTCTTATCAACGTCGTCCACATCCTTCTCTTTGGGGTAGGTGATTTCCATAACGCTCGGTTTACTGAGCGTAGTGGCCAGAATGAAAAACGTAATCAGGAGGAACGCCAGGTCCACCATGGGGGTCATGTCGATATGGACCCGGCCTTTTTTGGCGCGTTTCTTCTGGTGTTTGCCACCGCCGCCGCCTTCGTTGCCTACAATTTCTGCCATGTGTAATCGGACTGGATTTATTTCAGGAGCAAGGGCCTATTTTTTAGGCTCCTGCTCAAGGCTTGTTACAAAATTGAATGAATAGATTTCCCGGTCCCTGAAGGTGTCTACCACTTTCTTGACCTTTTCATAGTCGGTATCTCCGTCGGCCTTGATAGCGTACTTCAGGCCTTTTTTGCGGAGGTCGTCATCGGTCATCCCCTCTTCTTCCTTGGCATAGCGCACAAACTCGGTATAGCCGGCCATGATCCAGTCGCCGAGCTCATTGCTCAGAGAATCAGCCGGGATACCCGATACCGTTTTGTCAAGATCGGCGCGGTCGCCTTCGTCAGCCATCACATAGTCTTTGAGCTGGGCTACCGGCACGCCGAAACTACCCAGGTTGGAAAAGCGGGTGACAAAGTCTTCGGTAAGTTGTGGTTGCAACACGGCGGGATAGCGCTCGGCCATGTTTTTCAACATGTTTTGCCTCACCACCGGGTTTCCGAGGTCAAAGAAGATGCGTCCATCCTTGTCGACTGTTATGAGCATTACCTTGTCTTCAAGTTTGATGGTAGCATGGGATGATGGCATGTCGATGACGACAGGCTCGACCGGGCGGAACTTGGCCGTGAGGATAAAGAAGGTCACCAGCAGAAACCCAAGGTCAACCATGGGCGTCATGTCCAGGCTGGGAGAGCTGCGGGGCATTTTAATTTTTGGCATGCCGCTGATTTTTTGGGATGATGGTGTGGTTCCCCGGGTGAATTAGTGCCTTGAGGCAAACGTTTGAACAACAGAGTAACCGGCTTCGTCAATCCCGTAAGTCATGCTGTCAATCCGGCTGCTGAACAGGTTAAACAAGATAATCGCAATGGCTGAGCCGGCGATGCCGAAGAACGTGTTCCACAGGGCCTCGGAAATACCGGCAGACAGCGCGGTGGGGTCGGGGGTACCCGACTGGGCCATGGCATTGAATGAGCGAATCATACCGGAAACTGTTCCGAGCAGTCCGATCAACACCCCGAGAGAGGCGCAGGTAGAGAGGATGACCAGGTTTTTTGACAGCATCGGCAATTCCAGTGAGGTAGCCTCTTCGAGCTCTTGTTTGAGCGCGGTAATCTTGCTTTCCTTATCGAGCGTACTGTCGTTGTCGATGAGTTTGTATTTGGCGAGGCCGGCGCGCAGTACGCTGGCAACGGAGCCGCGCTGTTTGTCGCATTCGGCTATGGCGGCATCTACCTGTCCGTTGTTGAGCAGGCCGCGCACATTGCGCACAAAGGCATCGATGCTGCCGCGTCCTTTCGCGCCCCGCAGGCTGACAAAACGCTCAACACCGAAGGTAATTACGATGATGTTAACTGCCAGCAGGAGTCCTACGATCGGGCCCCCTTTATACATCAGGCCGAGGATGTTGAGGTGTTCTCCGTGTTTGTCACCGCCTTCAAAGTTTGAGGGGTTTCCCATTACCACGTAGTAGAGAATAAAGCCGACAGCGATGGCAGCCGGAATTGCGACGGAAGCGAAGATTGCGCTAAAGTTTCCATTCTTCTTCTTGGGTTGTTTGCTCATAACAGGATTATTAAAGGTTGTTTAATGAATTTACGGGTTATTTACGTTGGGTTTTTTCGGGTCCTTGCAGCCCTCAAAACGGGCGCCAAACATAACAAAAGATCAACGGCCGTCTAACGCATACGCGTTATGAAAACCTCAATTGGTGTTTTGCTTTGTTTTGTCAACTGTTTGCTGCTGTCAAAAATCTTGCAATTGCCTCAACGGGCCGGTCGGATCTTCTCCAATTGCCCTAAAAGCGGATTAATTGGATGAAATGGGTGAATGAACGGTTTTCCGGGCGCCCGTGAGATGCGGCCAGGCCAACCGATTGTAAGGGGGTGTCGGGAGCACCGGCCGGCAACACAAGGTATTAAGGGCCAGGCATGTACTTGCCGGGGAGTGGGCGGTGGTAAAAAACTGCAGCCCGGACTGAAAGTCCGGGCCACAGCCGCCTCTGTCAGGAATTTTGGTTACTTAGTTCAGTCTAGTAAACAACAACAGGGCTCTTTAGCGGGAATGCCGGCGCGGGACCTCGCCCCCGGGGCCATCCCGAAAATCCGTGGACTACTGCGGTAGTTTCGCCGTTTGGCGGTTGGTGGAGGCGTGGGAGAGCAGATTCAGTCCGATGCCAACGCCAAGCCAGGGCTTGTTGCGGTAGGCCCAGTCAGCGGCTAACTGCCCGCCCGGAATGTCCCAGCCCCCGCTAATACCGAGTGAATATTGGCCTATATGCAACTGAAAGGTCAGAGACGGGGTGAAGGCGGACGCGGTGATAGGATCGACAACCCGGCCACGGGTAGTAATGGAGTCGACATCGATCGACGTAACCGAGAGGCCCAGCTGCAGGCTGCCCTTAGCCATTCCGCCCTCCATCCAACGCCAGGTGATGCCTATGGTGGTGCCCAGGTTCAGGTCTGAACCCACGGAGCGAAGCCGTTTGTCGCGCACAGACGATTCACTTTCCCCGTCAAACCGGATTTTGATGGGAACGGTGATGGCGCCCACGCTCCAATCGATGGGATTTTCTGCCAAGACACAGAAGTTCTGGAAATCGCTTTTGGTCAGCAGGAAATATCTCGGTTTACGGTTTGGGTTAGCCGCAGCCGAATCTGAACCCGGCGGGTAGAACACGTATTGCTCATTAAAATCTTTCTTTGGGCTTTGCGTCTCTTCCCGCGGCATTTCATGGAAGTGTATTACATAAGATGAGTCTCTAAGAAGCATCACAATCTCGAACGAGGCATTTTTTCGGGAAAAGGCAGGTGTTGAGCCATCAGACTTTCCTTTGTGATCACAGGGTTGCAACGGGATGCCAATGCGAAACTTGTAGGTTTTGTCGTATTCCGGAGATTGGCAAAAAAATGCAGTCACAGGGCCGAGCATGAGCATGGCGGTGATGAGGAAGATCCTTTTCATGGGAATAGCGTTTGGAGGTTGAGCGGGGCAAATCTGTGGGTTGGGTATACCGCGGGTCAACCGTACTACTACGCCTTTTCGGTTGCGTAGAATTACGCATGGGCAAAGGGGTTTTCACGCATTTTGCGTCAGTTACACCGGGGCGCACGGATGGGTGTTGTGCCGGAAATGCCCGTAAACATTGGGTGTTAACCAAGCGGCCACGGACAGGAGCGCCGGTGCCTGAAAGTTGCGGAGCACGGTGGCCGAAAAGTCGCTGTAGCTTGGCCGCTTCATTAACCAAATAACCCAGCGAATTATGCAGGAAAAAGCAAACAACTCGAAGTTCTTTCTGGGCGTTTTGCTCGGACTGGCCATAGGAGTTTCATCGACCTTTCTCCTGGTGAGGTCATCTCCGGGGCGAGCGGACGCTGAGGGAAGCGCAGAGGACACAATGCCGCTGTCTCCCGGAGAAGACAAGGCCCATATCCAACTGTCGGCAGCGCGAGAGATGATTGCCAATTACCGGACAGGAAACCAAATTCTCAGGATTGGCAACGACACTTTACAGGGGTGGTACATAGAAAAAACAGAAATTGACAGCGTGCTCAACACGGCGCATCCGGAGACGGAGGGCCTGCAGTTTTATATTGCGCGCAAGCAGAAAAATGGAGAGTTTACCCTTGTCTGGCTGGCCAGTAAAGACACGGTTATTAACGGGTCATCGGAGCGCTGGCTGGTCTATAAAGATGAGCGAACTATACGGAGCACCATCCGGGAGTATGTGCGGCCCTGCCCAATCAACTGTCCGCAGAATAAGTTGTATTGAAACCAGGAGACTGCAGTAAAAGTGAACATGCCGGCAGATACCTGGGTCTATTTTATTGTATTGCTGGTGGCATCAGGGGTGGGTCTTGCCAGGTACAAGGCGCTTGAGAAACCTTTTAAAGTACTCGCCTGGTTGGTTTGGCTGACCCTCTGTCACGAGGTAGCGGTGAGATGGCTGAGCGCAACAGGCATGGAGTCTTCGGTGCTTTATGTGATTTACTCCCCGGTAAGTTTTGGTCTCTATGTGTGGATTTACTATCTGCTGCTCACGGGCCCCGGCCTGCGCCGCCTGATGACAGGGCTGTTTCTGCTCGTAGTGGTTAACGGCATCGGACTTCCGCTCCTGCTCGGCGGGTTTCGCTCCTTTCCGGCCATGCCCATCGCCCTTGATTCGCTGGTGGTAATTGTTTGTTCAATACTCTATTTCAGGCAGGTATTGGGAGTGGTGAGTCCCGAGCCGCTACGCAACCACAAGGCTTTTATCTTCAACGCCGCCGTCTTTATCTATTGGAGTGTTTTTTTCGCCCGTCATGGCCTGTACAATGAGATAGCCAGGTCGCCTGATGGCATGCCGCTGATAGAAATGATTCACGCGTATGTTTCCTGCATATACTATAGCGTATTGGCTGTAGTGTTGTTTAAAAAAAACCCAGGAACTGACACATGAAACCAACGGAGTTACATCTCGTGGTGTATGCGGGCTTGCTGTTGGGCGGGTTGCTTACCTGCGTGGTTGTGATGGTGGTGGTGGCTTACCGAAAAAAGCAACTGGAACATTTGCGGGAGAATGAAAAGCTGCATGAACAGTTTAAGGCGGCCCGCCTGCAGTCACAGATTGAGATAACTGAACAGGCCCTTCAGAGCATTGCTCAGGAGCTTCACGACAATGTCAGCCAGCGCCTTACCATTGTGGGTATGCACCTCAACAGCTTCATCGAAAAAGGGGAGATAGAGGGCAGCAGCACGGTTGCGGCGCTTGACCAGGCACAACAAGAACTGCGCTCGCTTTCGAGAAGTCTTTCGGGGAACTATATTTTGGAAAATGGCCTCGAGTTGGCCGTAGAGCGGGAGGCGCTGCGGATAGGCCAGTCGGGCGCGGTGTCGTGCACATTTACATCTGAAGGAGAGCGGCATACGCTGTCGCAGCAGCAAGAGGTAATCATGTTTCGCTGCTTTCAGGAGGCGGTCAACAATGCCCTCAAACACAGCGGAGCCTCGCAGATAGCGATTAGTATGAACCAGGGCATTGAAGCGGTATACCTGGAGATTCGAGACAACGGATCGGGACTCAAACCAGCGCAGAGCCGGGGCCAGGGGCTTAACAACATGAGGCAGCGTATGGCATTGCTGAACGGCAGCGCCGTTTTTGAGCCGGGCCCCGGGGGTGGAACGCGTGTGGTGTTGCTGGCACGGCCGGAGGCGCAACGTGCGACACCGGCGTAGCGCCCGGATATATCTTTAGCGACATGGATGGTAAGAACCAGATAAAAGTTGCGCTCGCTGATGACCATGTGCTGGTCCGTAAGGGCTTGGTAGAAATTCTGCTGGGCAGCGGGTTTGATGTGGTTGCTGACGAGGGAAACGGCGATGCGTTGTGTGAGCGGCTGTTGCACATTCGTGCAGACGTGGTGTTGATGGATATAGACATGCCGGTATGCGATGGAGTGAGAGCGACCCGCACCCTGTGCGCCCGTGATCCGGCGGCGAGGGTGATTGCACTGAGCCAGCACGAAGACGAGAGCCATGTTATCCGCATGTTGCGTGCAGGGGCATGTGCATACCTGGTAAAAAACGTCAAGCCGAAAGACCTGGTCAGAGCGATAGAAGAGGTGCATACCCGCGGCGTACATTTTTCTGATTTGGTCAGCCACAGTATGATGAATGCCATTAACAAACAGGGCAGCGGAGCGGCAGTGCGGGTTGATTTTACAGACCGGGAAATAGAGTTCCTGAGGCATTGCTGCACGGAGATGACGTACAAGGAAATAGGCGACGCCATGTACATCAGTCCGCGCACGGCAGAGCGGCACAGCAAGCTGTTGTGTGACAGGCTTGGACTGAGGTCGAGGGTGGGATTGGTACTTTATGCCATCAAGCACCAGGTTGTTTCGGTCTGAAGGCTGCAGGTAATCTGATGAGGGAGGCAAACCGCGTCACGGCATGCGGATTCCGAAAAGCGTTGAGGAGATTTCAGAAAGAATAAGTACCCGGAGTGGGAATCGAACCCACACGCCCGAAGGCACACGATTTTGAGTCGTGCGCGTCTACCAGTTCCGCCATCCAGGCAATGAGGCGCGAATTTATGACAAAAGGAAGCGGAACAATATGGGGATTTGTAATGGCAGGTTGATTGCTAATGTCCCTCTCGGCACACGACCCCGATAGCTATCGGGGTGAGTCGTGCGCGTCTACCAGTTCCGCCATCCAGACAATAGGTGCGCGAAATAAACTGAAATAGGCTAGCCGCGGTTTACAGAAGTTTCTGTGGAGAGGATAAGATGTGTTGGGCAGGGCAAGGGGAGGCCAAAACCCTGCCCGGCAAGGCGTAAATACCAACCCGCCGCGCGCAATCAGTCCGGCAGTACGTATTTGATGGTCTTGCCGTCTTCTGCGCCCAGGAGATGCAGGCGGCTGAGTGCGCCCGGACTGAAGCCGGGTACGAGCGTATAGCCGTGAATTTTGCTGCTGAAGAACATCGAGCGGGTCACGGCTCCGGACCCAGACACCTGTGCACACGAGGCAATGCCGTTTCTTTCGCCGCAATAGGCCTTGGGCGCGTCTCCGCCCGTTGCTGCCACATAGTTGATGTTATCGGCGGCGTCATTGAAGTAAAAAGCAAAGCCATCATCGCGGTTAAAGACGGCGTAGGAACTAAACCGCCCCTGCCCTGTCGCCACCTGACGTTTGGGTATATGGGCATACCAGGCCGGTCCCCCATCAGGCATCAGCTGTATGGCGATGATGTCATTGTGGTTGCGCTGATAGTCCACCTGTTGCCTGCCTGTCACGGGATCCTGTGTAACCCTTTCCGAAATAAAAAACTGTTCGGCGCAGAGCAGCAACCGGCCTGCCGAGTCCGGAATAAGGTGATCGAGGTAATAGTCTTGCAGCATCAGCCCCTTGTCGGCAGATTTTTGTGAGAGCACACCGGCGACAAAATCTTTCGAGAAAGCCGCCATGGCAGCAGTTTCCACATGGTCATCTGCGGGGTTGATGGTAAACAGAAAGGTTCCGGCCACCGACCGCCTGGCATCGTCGCTGTAGAGCCCCGACAGCGAGACCTTGCCGGAAGACTGCATCACGGCCATCAGCGAGGCGATGGTCTTTCCCTTGAGGCTCACATCAAATTCCTTCAGCCGGTTTTCCTGCCAATGGTAATGAAACAGCACATATCTGCCCTGCCGAGGGGGGGCATCCTCATTGGTGATGCGGTTTTTTCCAACATTGTCGCCGCTGAGCAGATATGCGTCTCCGCTGTTGTCAATCATGCAGCGACCTACCTGTACAACCTCTTCCGAATAGGGCAACTCAAGGTCCTTGCGCCACAGCATTTCGAAATTCAGGCTATAGGCGCGCAACCGGATTTTTTCACCGGCCTTGCGCTTGAAGGCGGTATTGAAATAGACAAGGAAACTCAGTGAATCGGGAGAAAACTCATAGGCAAACCAAGTACCGGCCGACTTTTCCTCCGCCGGAACACTGTGCACCAACATAGGCCCTTCTTTGGTATTGCCCAGGGGGTCAAGCCGTGTAACATAAGCATCGTACGCATCGGCCTCTCCATTGACACGGGTCGTGAAAAGAAGAAAACCTCCGCCTTTCTGGCAAAAGAGTGCGCTGAACTGGTGGCCGCCCTCCTGACCGCCCGGCACCGGAATCGACTTTTGAAAAGCCAGGTGAGCATCAGGCAAGACGAAATAATTGAGCTTGAAGACATCGGGTCGGGTATCGTCGGTAAGGGCGCAGTAAAATCCGTTGCCGCCATCGGCCACAAGCACCTGGGGGCGTTCATTCCGAAGCACCTTAATCGGCTCGCTCCACGCAGGCTGGGCCTGCGCAAGAAGCGCAGATGACCATAAGCCCGTGAGCACAATCCCACTGACACTAATGAATGACAAGCGGAATTTGGATAGCATACGGTTCAGCGTTAATGAGGAGGTGATAGAATCCCGGGGCCACCGGCCGTGAAAATTGCACCAAAAACCCCGCGCCCGGAACGGCCTCTGTTTTTTGTTCCACACAACCCCCTGTTACTGATTGTAACTTCCACGTAATCAGGCCGGAATAATTAAGTCCCGCCACAAAAACGTGGTCGGATGCCGGAACCGGAAAGGCCCTGACCAGACCTGAAAGATCAGCCCCCCGTACACCCGTCTCTTCCCCCTGCACTATGTGGTGGGTCATATTGATTTCGGGGCTTACCACGGTCTGGGACATGGCGCCCGGCCATCTTACCACGAGCGAATCGACCACGCCGATGCTGCCCAGCCCGAAGTGAATCACTGAACTGTGTTGGGCGGCGTGACTCGCATTGGTGCCCGCGTGCTCCCGGATGAAGGCGCGCCCCCCCGCATACAGTGTCAGCACACTGCCAAAACCATCGCGGTTGGCCGTGGTTCCCTGCAGGGTAAAAGCAATGTGGTGGTTGTCGTTCCCCGAATTCCTATAGAGCACAAAGGTTTCATTGCCGATAAACAGGTTGTTCTCGATGTTGACCAGGGCCATGTCTTCAAAACCATCCTTATTGTAATCGGATATCGCCAGTCCGCGGCTGATGTTGGTGTCGGCAACGCCAAGGGCCGCAGCCAGGTCAGAAAAGGAGCCGTCAGTGTTGTTCACGTAAAACGGATTGTCATCCCATACCTCGTTCGCCAGAAAGTCGGCCGAAGGCATATGGCCGTCAGACACGGCAAGGTCGAGCCAGGTGTTGTTGTCGTAGTCGAAAAATACGGCGCCCCAGCCGGTATTCAGCAAACCATTGCTGCCCGGATTGTCTGTGCCATTGGCCGCAGCCACATCGGTAAATACACCACCATTGTGCTCCAGAAAAGCGTTGGGGCCGAGGTTGGTGATGTAATAGTCGAAGTCACCATCTTCGTCGTAGTCTCCCGTGCCAATGCCCATGCCGTAGAGCGAAAGGTCAGCGCCGGTAGCGGCGCCCACATCGGAGAAATAGGGGAGAGGATATTCGTTGCGGTACAGTTTGTTGGGCGTAAGAAAGGGGCCAAAGTCATTGGCCACCATCAGGTCTGGATCGCCGTCGAGGTCGTAGTCGGTAGCGGCAACGGCCAGCGTGCAGCCCGGGTTGTTGACGCCATAAGCCGCGGCACTTTCCGTAAAGGTGTTGTCTCCGTTGTTGATGTAGAGGTCATCTTCAAAGCAGGTGTGGTTGAAACCCACAATCAGTCCGTCCTCTGACAAAAAATCAGCCTCCTCGATGTAGTTACCCAGGTAGATGTCGAGCAGCCCGTCGAGGTTCACATCAAGAAAACCCGCCGCCATCGTGAACGCGGCCGAGGTGATGCCCGCGCTTTCTGTGATGTCGGTAACGGTGCCATCTCCGTTGTTGCGCAACAGGAAATTGGGGGCAAACATGCCCGTTCCATCGTATTTCCAGGTGGTCACGAGGATGTCGCGGTCTCCGTCATTGTCAATGTCGCCGCTTACCACGCCAAGCGTATTGCGGTCAGCCGTAATGCCCAGGCCGGCAGCCTCCCCCGACTCAGAAAAGGTGCCGTCGCCGTTGTTGAGGTACAACCGGTCTGTACCCAGGCAACCGGTGAGGTAAAGATCATCCCAGCCATCGTTGTTAAAGTCAAACCAGGCGCAGCCGCCCCCCATGTATCCGCTGGTAGCGGGAACATGCGCGATACCTGCAGCAGCAGCGGCGTTTTCAAACGTTTGTCCGCGGCAGGTGAAGGCAAGCAGCAAGGGTATAAGGGGCAGAAAAATGAAGTCTTTCATAAGGGAAATAAGGGACTAAAGTAGTTATTTTATCAGACCGGTCTTTGGAGCAAGCCGTATGTGCAACTAATAGGTTTTCGTTGCGTCTTATCAGCAGAAACATACATTTGGGGTTATGGTTAACAACGCACGCCAGCTGACTTTTTTATTCCTGGTTTTCCAGACGCTCGCTGTTTTGCCGGTGAGGGGCCAGCTTGAATATTGGTCTGGCACTTTCAACGGCGGCACTACCGTGGGCGGCTGGGCGCCTGAACTATGGTCGGGCGGCAGTGGCAATTTCGAAATTCTTATTCCCCCGGGCAGCACTGTGCTTCAGGCCTATTTGCTGGCATCTTCTCACGAAGATGTATTCGAAGACTATACCCTTCAGCTTAACGGGGTTCCCATCACCATCTCTCCGGGAGACCAGGCCGTAGCCTTTCCCGACCCGTCTTATGTAGGGGATGCGCGGGTCTGCATCGTTGATGTGACTGCGCTGATTGATCCTTCGGTCACCGACTATGCGATCAACGCCCCGATTGACATGGTGTTTTTGTACCAGGACTATATGCTCTTCGTGGCATTCGAAAACGCTTCTTTCCCGCCCGTAAACAGCTACATCATCCTCAACGACCAGGCCCTGGCGCCAACGGCAATCTCTTGGTCCATTGAGGGCATTCAGCCATTTCCCGTGTCGGGAGACATCTGCGCGAGCATGTGGTTTGATTACGCCTGCCATGTCGAATCAGACGGACAGTGGGTGGATGTAAACAACAACTACATCGGCACGGTGGGGTTCAATGACACCAACAGCGGCTTTTGCGCCGGCATTCTCGGCAACTACACGTACAGCAATGGCGTGGCTACAGCCCTCGGGCCTGACGATACTGCAGACGGAACCGTGGGCAGTGCCGATGCGCTTTTCCTGCTCAACAATTACGTCTCGGCCGGCGATACCGAGGTGTTGATTGAAACGTATGACGGACCCGAGTTCGCGGGTTGGGACAATGCGGTTTGGGCAATGATACTTACCTACGGTTCATCCTGCGAAATCCCGGATTACACCGTGAGCGAAGACCAGACCATCTGTCCCGGCCAGTCAGTGCAACTCGAGGCTACTGGTGGCAGCACCTACAGTTGGACGCCTGCAGCCTCGCTCGACAATCCTTCTTCGCCCACCCCGCTGGCAAGTCCTGACGTAACCACAGCATACGAAGTGGAAATCACCTTCGATAATGGTTGTAGTGTAACGGAAACCGTGACCGTCACGGTTGACCTTGACGCACTGGGCCTGGAGACCGTCGTCGAAGATGCCGTGTGTGCCGGCACGGGCAGCATCGAGTTAACGGCCGTGGTGGGTGGTGTGGAGCCGTTTTCATATTTGCTGAACGGTGAAGCGCAGGATGCCGGACCCTATGAGGCGCTGGTGCCGGGCAACTACCTGCTCATCATTGAAGATGCAGTGGGCTGTACAGGAAGCATTGTGCTCGAGGTGGAGCAGGTGCAACTTCCGGTCACCTTTACCACAGAGGTTGTGCAGCCCTTTTGCGCCGTGCAAGGCACGCTGTCTATCACCGGTTTTACGTCAGGCACAGCGCCCTACGAAGTGACCGTTAACGGGGTGTTGCAGGAAGCGCTTGTGCTGGAGGATCTCGATCCAGGGCTCTATGTCGTCGCCGTGACGGACGCGCAGGGCTGTACAGGCGAAGCGGATGTGGAACTGGAACTGGAAGATATTTCACTGTCGCTCACGCTCGAGGTCCAACAACCGGTATGCGAAACACCGGGCGCAATTGAAGTGACAAGCGTGGCGGACGGTACTGCTCCCTATACCTATTACCTCAATGGTGTTGAGTCAGCGGACGGATTGTTTGAAGACCTGTCGGCAGGAGACTTTGTGCTGTCAGTCAGCGACGCGAATGGCTGCACCGGCGATGCTGAAGCTGCGCTGGAGACGGTATTCCCGGGTAACGCATCTTTCACAGCCTCTCCCTTTACGGGCCCGTTTCCGCTGGAAGTATTCTTCGACAATACCAGCACGTACTTTGAGGATTTTTTGTGGCAATTCGGAACCGGAGACACCAGCAGCCTTGAAAGTCCCTCCTATACCTATGAACAGCCGGGTCAGTACACCGTGACGCTCTCAGCGTCAGATCCGCTCAACGGATGCGTAGACACGGCTTCGTGGGTTGTCTTTGTGCAATTGCCCAACAGCGTATTTATACCTAACGCCTTTACACCCGATAACGATGGCATTAACGATGTGTTCTCCGTGGTGAGTGAAGGGATAGATCCGGAAAACTATCATGTGCTGATTTTTGACCGCTGGGGTTCCGTTGTTTTCGAGAGCAGGGATCCGGCCCAGGCCTGGACGGGGAATGTAGACGGCGGGGCTCATTATGTGCCGACCGGCGTCTATCCCTACCGACTCAGGTTCAATTACCTGGGCAGTGTATCTGAGCAGGAAGTAGTGGGGCACGTGACGGTGATTCGCTGAGTCTTGCGCGAGGCCCGTAAGCCCACTTTTACAGCGGGCCGGTCCGCATTATATTGCCCTCCATGAAACACGCTCTGGCGTCATTGCTGTGGCTGCTTGCGGCAGGTCAGGAGTTGTCGGCCCAGGTGCTGACCCAAAACATCCGCGGCACCATAACCGATGCCGATACTTTTCAGCCCCTGCCCGGTGCCGCCGTGATGGTCTATGCAGATTCCACGCTGCTCGGGGGCACAACCACCTCGGAAGAAGGCACCTTTCGCATAACCGGCATACCGGTGGGGCGCATCAGAATCCGCATCGCCACGTTGGGCTACAGCGAACGGTATTACGACAACGTTGAACTCACTTCGGCCAAGGAACTGGTGATGTCGGTACAGTTGATACCGCAGGTCACCGATATGCAGGAAGTGGTCGTGAAGGCTGTCAGGGAAGGTGAGGTGCGCAACGAAATGTCTGTCATCAGCAGCAGGGAATTTTCTGTGGAAGAAACAGACCGCTATGCCGGATCCCGCGGAGACCCCGCCCGCATGGCGTCCAATTTCGCCGGAGTGCAGGGCGCCGATGATTCAAGAAACGACATAGTGATTCGCGGAAACTCACCGCAGGGCGTATTGTGGAGAATGGAAGGCATCGACCTGCCCAATCCGAACCACTTCAACATACCCGGTACGGCGGGAGGTCCTGTGTCAATAATCAACAACAAGTACCTGTCCAACTCAGACTTTTATACAGGGGCCTTTCCTGCCGAATACGGCAATGCCACGGCCGGCGTATTTGACCTTCGCATGCGGAATGGCAACAATGAAAAGTATGAGCACAGCGCGCAGTTTGGTTTCCTGGGCACGGAGCTTTTCACTGAAGGTCCGCTGTCAAAAAAATCCGGGGCCTCTTACCTCGCAGGATTCAGGTACTCTACCGTCGAAATGTTTTCGTTGCTGGGCATCGACATCGGTACCAGTGCGGTTCCGCGCTACTACGACGGGGCCGCCAGGCTAAGTATACCACTCAAAGACAACGCAAACTTTTCAACGTGGGCGATTTTTGGATCCAGCGGCGTAGACATTATGGTGAGCGAGGTAACAGACCCGACTGAAACCAACCTGTACGGACAGAACGACCGCGACCAGTACTTCAACACGAGCATGTTTGCCTGGGGAAATAGCTATTCGCGCACCCTCTCTGAAAAAACTTTTGTGAAAGTGTCGATGGCCCTGACTTCTTCGGTGGTAAACAGCTACCATGAACTGGTGTACAGGCAGATTGATGCAGCAGGACTTTTTGCAATCGACTCGCTGCGCTCACTCCAGTCCTACGCTTTCGC
>DHLU01000086.1:2780-27559 GCA_002405435.1 Flavobacteriales bacterium UBA4660 | reverse complement strand
TGGCTCTTTCCACAGCGCTCAACCACCGTTTCAGCAACAGGCTTACGCTGAAGGCCGGTATGATGGCCGACCTTTACCGCTGGGACATGCTCGATTCTGTGCGTGTGGTCGATACGGCGGCCTGTGACTACTACCAATGGAAAAAGCGGTGGAACAGCGTAGATTACGGTTGGCTGCTTCGGGCATTTGCACAGTTGAAATACCGTCCGGTAGAGAAGCTCACCCTGACCTTTGGTCTTCACGCCAGTGCCTTCACCCTCAACCAGACGTACTCGATGCCGGAGCCCCGGCTGGGTGTCCGTTACCAGTGGACGCCCACCCTGAGCATCCAGGCCGGAGCAGGCGTGCACTCGCAACTACAGCCCACGTATATGTACTTCTACCAGCCGGGTGGAGATCCCTGTGTGATTGAGCCGGACCCCTATGAGGAGCGCGGCTATATGCCCAACCGGGGGATGGGATTTTCGCAGAGCATCCATTACGTTCTCGGCCTGCAGAAGATTGCCTGGGGCGCGACCCGGATTATGGCAGAGGTATATTACCAGGACCTTAGGCATGTTCCGGTGGAGCTGACGCCATCGAGTTTTTCGCTGGTGAATACCGGTGCGGGCTTCAGCCGGTTTTTTCCGGGCCAGTTGGTGAATAACGGGAGAGGCCGGAACACGGGCGTTGAATCCACGGTGGAGCGGTTTTTCAAGCGGCAGTGGCTGGCCCTTTTTTCTGCGAGCCTGTTTGATGCCCGTTACCAGGGAAGCGATGGCGTTTGGCGCAACACCGATTTCAACGGCCGTTATGCAGTCAACGCCCTGGGAAGCAGGGAATGGAAAACCGGAAAGAACAGCAAGCTGATTACAGGGGCAAAAATTACCGCAGCGGGTGGACGCTGGTACGGACCGGCAGATGTAGTGGCAAGCAACCGCGAGCGGGATGTGGTATTTGTGGACGCGCAGCGAAATACCCTCCAGTTTGCACCCTATTTCCGCTTTGACCTCAAACTGAATTTTCGCCTCAACCGTCCGCGCACGGCACACGACATCGGGCTCGACCTCGTCAACCTGACCGGCTATGAGAATGTGTTGAAACTGACCTGGGCGCCTGACGACATTGCTTCAACGCCCGATATCCGCGAAGAGTACCAGCTCGGTTTCCTGCCGATATTTTATTATCGCGTGGATTTTTAACCCCCGCACTTGAATTAGGCAGACAGGGGGTTTCTGGCCTGTACCGGAGGCTGTACATTCGCCGGCTAAACACAAACGGAATGAGTTTTCGTCAATGGCATACGCGCTGGCTTCTGGGCAGGCGCTACAGAAAAACATGGGCCTTCATGGAGCCATCGGTAGTTGCGCCGGCGAGGATACTTGACATCGGTACGCGCAACGCCTTTTCCGTCATTATGGAAGAAAAGGGCCTGGTAGTGAGCAACACGAAAGGCGAAGACCTTGACGATTATCCGGAGAGTGTGGCGGTTTATGAGGCCGATGTGGCCACCGCCTTTGAAATATTTGAACACCTTCTGAATCCCCTGGGCGTGCTAAGGGCAATCAAGGCGCCACGGCTCATCGCGAGCATACCCTTGTCGCTGTGGTTTGACAAGGCTTACCGCAACCACAATGACCGCTGGGATCAGCATTACCATGAATTTGAGGACTGGCAGTTTGACTGGCTGCTGGAAAAGGCAGGGTGGAAAATCATCCGCCGCGAAAAATGGACCGGACCCATTCTGATTCCGGGCATTCGCCCATTGCTGCGCGCAGTAACACCCCGGTATTACATTATTGAAGCAGTCAGGGTATAGCCACTTCTTAGTCGAGGGCTTTTTCCCATTTGCTTACCGCCACGGCGGCCACGGCGTTGCCGATCACATTAGTAGCACTGCGTCCCATATCGAGAATATGGTCAATGCCCAGCAGCAGGAGCAGTCCGGCTTCGGGAATATTGAACTGCGCCAGGGTGCCGGCGATCACCACAAGCGAGGCCCGCGGCACACCGGCAATGCCCTTGGAGGTCACCATCAGCACAAGAAGCATGCTCAGTTGTGTGCCGATGTCCATGGGAATGCCGTAGCTCTGGGCGATGAAGAGGCTGGCAAAAGTCATGTACATCATGGAGCCGTCGAGGTTGAAGCTATAACCGAGAGGCAGCACGAAGCTTACAATCCGGTTGCGACAGCCAAACCGCTCCAGTTCTTCGAGAAGTTTTGGAAAAACCGCTTCGCTGCTTGCGGTGGAAAAGGCCACCGTGAGAGGCTCACGCAGCCGCCGCACCAGGGTGGTTATGCGCTTCTTGATCAACAGCCAGCCGGCAAAAAGCAGGATGCCCCACAAGAGCAACAGGCCGAAATAAAACTCGAGAATGAAGACGGCATAGTCATCCAGAATACTGAGCCCTTTTTTCGAAACCATATTGGTGATGGCGGCAAACACCGCCAGCGGCGCCACATACATTACCATCGAAGTGACCTTGAGCATAATGTGTCCGACACCATCAAGCAGTTTGATTACCGGTTCTCCCCGCTCCCCGACGGCCGCAGTGGCGGCGCCGAAGAAGAGTGAAAACACGACAATCTGCAGAATTTCGTTGCCGGCCATGGCCTCCACGATGCTCTTTGGGAAGATGTGCGTAAGGAATCCTTTGAGCGACATGGCCGCCTTGTCGATACCGGTGGCGGCATCGGCGGGAGGCAGTTCAAGCCCCATAGCCACTCCGGGCTGAAAGAGGTTGACCAGCAGGCAGCCGAGCAAGAGGGAAACAAAAGAGGCGGAAAAGAACCACAAGAGGGTTTTACCGCCAATGCGGCCCACCGATTTAAGGTCACCGAGCTTGGCCACGCCGACCACAAGTGTGGCGAAAACCAGGGGTGCGATAATCATCTTGATGAGCCGCAGAAATATGTCGGTGACGAGGGTGACATATTCGAGTATGCCGGCAAGCGTGGCGTGGGTGGTGCCGTCTGGAGCAGCCGGGTAGATGAAATTCAGCGAGATACCCGCAACCAGTCCGGCAGCAAGGCAGATAAAGATCCACAGGGTGAGGGCGTTGGATTTATTCATGCGGGTGATTTTAATCAGGGGCAAAATAGGCAAATTGAAGGCTGGCTATCTTTGACCGCAATTACCGCCCGCCCGGGCTCTAAGATGACGGAAATATGTTGACAGACGCTACCTCACTTCACCTTGAAAAAGTCGTTCCGCAGGCGGAAGATTTCCTGCCCCTGCTGGGAACCGATTATGTAGAACTCTATGTCGGAAACGCCAAACAGGCTGCGCATTATTACATGAGTGCATGGGGTTTTCAGCCGCTGGCGTACCGGGGACTTGAAACGGGATCACGCGATTCAGTGTCCTACGTGCTTGAACAGGACAAAATCAGGCTGGTACTGACCTCGCCCCTTACGCCCGGCGGTCCTATCAACGAGCACATCAACAGGCATGGTGACGGCGTAAAGGTGATTGCCCTTTGGGTGGACGATGCGGCGGATGCGTGGAAGCAGACAACACAGCGCGGCGGTGAATCATTCATGAAGCCCGAGGTACGTGAAGATAATGATGGCCGTGTAGTACTCAGCGGTATCCATACTTATGGGGAAACAGTGCACATATTTGTGGAGCGCAAAGACTACCGCGGAGTGTTTATGCCCGGCTTCCGCAGGTGGGAGCCCGGCTTCCGTTCAGCAACAATCGGACTCAGGTTCGTTGACCACATGGTGGGTAATGTGGGGTGGAATGAAATGAACAAGTGGGTTGAGTTTTATGCGAAGGTGATGGGATTTGCCCAGATCATATCCTTTGACGACAAAGATATTTCCACGGAATACACGGCACTGATGAGCAAGGTGATGAGCAACGGAAACGGGCGCATCAAGTTCCCAATCAACGAGCCTGCCGAGGGACGCAAAAAATCGCAGATTGAAGAGTACATAGACTTTTACCAGGGAGCCGGGGTGCAGCACATCGCCGTGGCCACCGACAACATCATCGAAACAGTGACCCACCTGAAAAACCACGGGGTGGAATTTCTTTATGTGCCCGACACATACTACGATACGGTGCTCGACAGAGTGGGCAAGATTGATGAAGACCTGGCGCCACTGAAGGAACTTGGCATTCTGATTGACCGCGATGATGAGGGTTATCTCCTGCAGTTATTCACCAAGCCTGTGCTCGACAGGCCAACCATGTTTTTTGAGATTATTCAGCGCAAGGGGGCCAAAAGTTTCGGCAAAGGAAATTTCAAAGCCCTGTTTGAGTCCATCGAGCGTGAACAGGAAGCCCGGGGAACCCTGTAAACGGCTACACGAAAGATTTCTATACGCGTGCGCGGAGCGTCAGCACCAGGTTGCGGCCAGGAGCAGAGATGTTGCTGGCAAAAACACGGTAGTGGTGGTTGAGCAGGTTTTCAAGCGCCACCTGAAGGTTGAGGTGATTGTTGAACTGGTAGGCCCCACGTACATTAAGCACCAGCCAGGCCGGCATTCCGTTTTCGGTAGCGTAGGCAAAATTATCTTCACCAATAAGATTGTATTCTCCGCGCTTTTTCCAGGCACTGTATTGGGCAGAAAATTCTCCCTGAAAACGCGGGCGCTGCCACCGCAGTGCAGTGCGGCCGAATGCCGGTGGAATGTGGTCGAGCGGATAGTCGGTTGAGTCCGTTCTGATGCGGGCATAGGTATAGGTGAAGTCGCTGGTAAGATTCACCTGCGGGGAGAGTTGGGACTCAATCCTGAAATAGCAGCCGTAGATATAGGCTCTTCCGGCATTGTAACTTGTGATGACTGCGCTGGTGTCTCCGTCATAAACGATAGAGGAAGCGCCGTTGAAAGTGCCGGGGCCCGTGGTGATGGCCTGCTCGTACCAGGTATAAAACGCGTTGGCAGTAAGCGTGGTTCGTTGGTATAGGGTTTTCGCTATCGTGAAGTCAGCATTGTAGGTGAACTCGGGCTTCAGGTCGGGGTTGGGCACAATGACCCTTCCCGGCACGCTTTCAAAGACTTTCGCCAGGTCATCTACGTTAGGCGCCCTGAATCCGGAGGCGCCCATCATTGAGATACGCCAGTCACCGCCGGGCTTCAGCACCATGCCCAAGTTGCCGTTGAGCGCGGTGTTGTTCTGTGATATGTGGTCAAAGGGAAAATCATAGAAAGCCGTATCGGAGAATCGGGCATCAAGGGCCACATTACTCAGGCGGATTCCATCGCTAATGATCAGCCGTTCTCCGGCCTCCCAGGCATGGGTAACGTACACTGCGGTGGAAGACATATTGCTTCCTCCACCCGGATAGCGCGTGTCGAGCGGCTCAGACGCACCCGTGCGTATGTTTTCGCTGCGGGCCGTAGAGCGCACATCGTTGAAGGAGGCATCGATTCCGTAGCGGAATTCGTGGGCGTTCATTTCCTTTTCAAAGTCTGCGTTCAGTCCGTAAATCAGCAGGTTTTCAATGCGCCGGCTGATGTTGTCGCTGCGGAAACGCCGGTCGTGTCGGCTTTCTTCTATGAGTTGGGCCGAGAGCGTGATCCGCGCCGCATTGTAGAAGAGGCTGTCGTTTTTCATTTCAAGGGTGTAGGCGGCCATAAGACGGTCCTGAGGACCATAATACCACTCGGAGAAGCGAGGATTGCCACCGCTTGTTTGTACCAAACGGTCGTAGCGGGGCACGTCACTGCTGGTGCTCAATTGCAGATTAAGTGTGTGCTGAATCTGTTCGCCCTGGCGCACGATGAATTTCTGCAGGGCGTCGATTTGTGAATAGCCGCTTCCTACCTGAAGGTTATGGTCTTCATTTACGACAATACTGTCGATACCATTGATGCGCTCTACATACCAGGGGCGCTTGCCGAAGTCAGGGTAAAACGGGTTTCGTACGTTCCCTGTGCGCAGGTCTCCGAAGCGGCTGTAGGTGATGCCTGTGAGGGAGGCGAAGTTTTTCGTTCCGAAAGAGAAGTCGGCATGTCCGGAACTTTCTTGTGCAGCACTGGACCCGCGAATCCAGGTGCCGACGGAAAACAGCTTGTTGTCGTCAGGGGAGAAGGCGGGTTTGCGGGTGTAAAAGTGAATGACGCCACCGAGCGCATCGCTGCCATAAATCACCGAGCCCGGACCAAAACTCACCTCCATCCGGTCAAACATGCTGTTGTCGGTTGTCATCGAATTCTGCAGGTGGCCGCCCCGGTATATGGCGTTGTTCATGCGCACGCCGTCGACGACCAGCAGTATTTTGTTGGCTTCAAATCCGCGAATAATAGGGGAGCCCCCGCCTTGCTGGCTTTTCTGCACCATCACCTGTCCGGCGGCCTGAAGGGCATCGGGTGTCGAAGACTGGTTGAGGAAATCGAGTTCACGGCTTTCGATGACCTTGATGAGGCGTGGAACATCCGAGGCCTTTTCTTCAAACTTGCTGGCGGAAACCACAATCTGGCCGCTCGATGCATAGTTGTGTGTGAGGTAAATTTCGAGGTTCATTGCCTGAAGGCCTTCCCAGTTGGTGCTGAAATCAAAATAGCCTACCCGCGAAATCAGTATGTCCTGCGCCCCGACAAGCCCGCTGACATCGGCCTTGCCGTAAATATTGGTCTGGACGCCGCTGTTGAGGTTCTTGCTGAAGATGGTGACGAGCTCAAGACTCTCGAGTGTGCTCTCGTCTCTGACAGTTATGGTTTGCGCAGCGGCAAAGGAACCTAACAACCAAAAAGTAATTGACAACGCAACACAGCGCCTGAGCTGGGAAATTCCTTCAAGACAATTCATAAGCTACCTGGTGGAGTTTAAGGTGCGGCCTCTCAGCAAGAATAGTGCCGGGGCTTAAACTATTAAGCCTTTTTCACTTTGGCCAGCGGAGAGAAAAGGTACACGTCTTTGGTGGATGTGCACACGCAGTGGTACCGGGTTCTGATTTTGTGACCTTTGATGAAGGTGCGCTTGTCGTTATACACAAAAGCCGCATTGGCCGGAAGTTCATCGAGCAGAAACTCACCGGGCTTCCTGCGGTCGTAGCGGGCGAGCACCCGAGAAAGCCTGAGGTCGCTGCACGTGGCTGCCATCGGATTCGAGAGGTAATCGGCCAGTGCATTTTCGATGTCGGACGGAAATACACCATTGCGCAAAAACGGGCCCAGGCTGCGCTTGAAGAGGCGCTTCCATTCATCGCCGTGGGGCTTGATGGCGTTGCGGTATGTCTCCCAGGCCTGAAGGTGGGCCAATTCGTGCATCAGCGTAATCAGGAAAGCATAGCGGTTGAGCGTGCCATTAATGGTAATGGTCGAACGACCGCGCGAAGGCCTGAAGTCGCCGTGCACAGATTTGCGCTCTTCGGTGATTTCAATGTTGCACGGAATCTCGCGCAGCTTGCGGCACGCAAGATCGATGGCGCTCGAAGGTATGAAGCGCACCAACACCGACTCGAGCTCAGTGGTTCTTTGGGTGATGTGGCTCATACACGGAATGAAGCGGTAAATGATCGTCCCACGTAGGACACGAATTGCACTTGTTGGTGGTCCGGAACAGAGAACAGCCGGTGCCCACACCCGCCAGCATGACCAGCCATAAGGCCCGGGGAAGAAGCGGAGATTTGTTGCACATGGCGTCTGTTTCGGAAAGTGAACGATACAAAAATAGCGCGCGGACAGGGAGTGTTGATAACTGGCGCGAAAAAAACAAAGGAAAAACAAACAACTGAATGTCAGCTAGTTAAAATGGGTTAATGTGCCGGGTTATCCACAACAGGGTGGAAGGAATGTTTTCGGGCGGGGGTGTAACTTTACAGGCACCCGAACGTCTTACCGCTGAAAAAGCCTTTGATCATGACCCCACCGAACCATGACGGTTGCCGAATATAACCAGACGGTAGACCTGCACAGTGACGGCCTGTACCGCTTCCTGCTCAAGAATGTGAAGGACCGGGACAAGGCGAAAGACCTTGTACAGGATACTTACACAAAGCTTTGGATGAAAGTCGAAGAGGTATCGTTCATCAAATCGAAGAGTTATCTGTTCACCACGGGTTACCATACCATGATAGACATGTTGCGCAGGGAAAGGCGGCAGGTGGATTTTACCCGGGAGGAAATGCATACAGCGGAAAAATCATCTGCGCGACAATACAGCGACGTGCAGGACATCTTGCAGGAAGCCCTCGACCGGTTGCCGCCCGTGCAGCGCAGTGTGATCATGCTGCGCGATTATGAAGGATACAGCTACGAAGACATAGAAAAAATAACCGGACTGAATGAATCGCAGGTAAAGGTCTATATCTACCGGGGCCGCGTGGCACTGAAGGAATACCTGGTGAAAGCGGAGAACGTGATCGGATGAAATACACAAGGAAAAATTACGAAGCCTATGTGCTGGACTTCCTGGAGGGCGCACTTTCCCGGGAAGATGAGCTTGCGTTTCGTGCCTTCCTAGACAACCATCCCGAAATTGCCGCGCAGCTGGAGGGTCTCGACGAAGCGGTGATGCCGGTGCCGGCGAATGAGCACTTTCCGCACCGCGACCGGCTGAAGAAAGACGCAGGGCAGCGCCTAGACGGAGAAACCGATTGGCTGCTGGCGCGCTGGGTCGAAGGTGACCTCACCTCAGCAGAGGAAGTGGCACTGGCTGAAATAAGGCGGCTTTCGCCTGAAACGGAAGCGGCCGCGCGTGCATTTGCCCGCACCCGGCTTGTTCCCCTGCCAGCGCGCTATGAAGACAAAGAAGTATTGCGCATTCCGCAGACCATAGACATGGCCTTGCCTGCGCACCGGCTCATCGCTCTGCTGGAAGGGGACCTTGCGCAAGCGGACCAACAGGCAGTGAAGTCGGCCCTGGAAAGCGACAGCCACCTCGCCGCAGCGTGGAATGATTTGCGCCGGACACGCCTGACGGCACCCTCCATAGCCTTTGAACACAAGGCATCCCTTTACCGCCGGGTACCCCGTGTCTTGACGATCCCGCGTTTCTACTACGCCGCAGTGGCGATCGCGGCAGCACTGTTGGCCTGGGTACTGTTTGCACCCGGGAGCGGAGAGGCACCCGCGCGACAGGCCGCCCTGCACAAGCCTTCAGGCCCCCGTGCCGCCCAAACACCGACAACCCCAATCCCGCGGTTAGCCAAGCCTAACAATAGCACGGCGGTTAGTCAAGTGTCTGGACAGCCTGAAACTCCGGCTGAGGCATCGGCAGCGCCTCGGCACCGGACCCCGGATAAACTCAACGCCCGCGCCTGGGCTTCCGCGGGATTGCCGGCGCTGCAGGCGGGCCTTGCCATGCGTGAACACCAAACGGAAAACCCGGAGCCAGGACCTACACCACCCTCTGTGACCCACGAGACAAAATGGCTCACGGTGGGCGAGTTCCTTGAAGAAACAGCCAAAAAAACCCTGTGGGGAGACAAGGCTTTCCCTGAAGAGGGATTTACGCTCGCGCTTCTCGAACGCACCCTGAACCGGGGCCTTGTAGCACGAGGCGGACCCCCGTTGGAAATTGAACAAAGCAGCACGGAAGAAACCAAAACCTTCCGTTTCCGGTTGGGTAAATTCGAGTTCGAGCGCAAAAGATCCGTGTTACGATAAGAGCCACGGCATCAGTCTCTCTTCCCTTGCCTTACTCATGCACCAGCGGAAGTGAGCGCGATATCCCGCCTTCTTCCACCACCAGCAACAGGCATTGTGCCGGAATATGTCCGAGCGGAATCACAACGGAAAGACTGCCCGGAATAGCAGACAATTGCATAAGTACACGTCCGGAAAGGTCGCGCACGGCAATTCGGCGGTCACTGGAGGCATGGGCGAATGTGAGGGTACACAGTTCTTTAGCCGGATTGGGATATAGCAATACCTGAGCGGTTTCAAGGCGTGAAATATGGGTCACCTCAACCTCAATCGCGGTACTGGTGCCTGCGCAGCCGTTCTGGCCCGTGCTCGTGATCCAATACACACCATTTTCCGTGGGTTCGTAGGTGTTGCCGGTAATGCCGGGAATTTCAGTGCCGTCATGCCACCACGTATAGGAAATAGCACCGGAGGCATACAATACACCCCCGCTCAAGGTGAGCTCCACATCAGGGGTGTCATTGACCAATACGGATATTACATCGGATCCCGCACAACCCTGGCTGTCGGTTCCGGTGACCGTATAGACCGTAGAAACCTCTGGGGCCACAGTCAACTGCTCACACGGGGCGTCACAATTGATCTCGGTTCCGTTGGCACTCCAGTTGTAGGCAACGGCACCGGAGGCATTAAATACGATGGAGTCACCCGCGCAAATAGTCAGGTTGTCTCCCGCTTCTACCGCCGCGGTACAGCCGGTGGTAAAGCAGCAATTGCCGCCGCTGCTGGTGGCGTAGGAGCCGCCCCAAGTGCCGTATTGCATATAGGAGTATCGAAGAGAACCGCCAAAAAGCGTAAGGAAATAATCAGTGACCTGGTCGACTGTATTACAACCGCCCGGCACCCAGGTGGTGTCGCAGTCGTAGGCACAAATGATCAAGGGATAACCATCCGGGTCGTTGAGCGTTGCGGAAGGGAATTGCTGCAGTTCTGTCACCGAGGCGTCAACCCCATTGATGGACGTGCCGACGATGGTATAGCCCGCCCAGACCACGCTGGTTACATTTTCCACGTAAGCACCGCTCAGGTTGACTGTAATCGGCTCATAGGAACAAACGCCTATGCGCAGGTTCGGCACATTGTCATCCACATTGATATTGAGGGTGCCGCCGTCATAATTGGAGAAGATGATGATGCTGGCGTTGGGATCACAGATGCCCTGGGCGAAAGAAATCAGCGGGGCAAAGGAGAGTAGCAGTAAAGTTTTTTTCATGGGGTTAATGCTTAATGCGAAAGTAATTAAAATGATGGCAGGCCTTCATGATACCCTTGTTTTGGCCGATCATGCGAGAAGGCGGGTTTTCTTGATGCCATCCTCAACTCGGCAACACGGAGCACCTTATTCATGCACCAGCGGCAACAGATGCGACAAGCCGCCTTCTTCCACCACCAGCATCAGGTACTGGGCCGGCAAATGTTCGAGCGGAATCATGGCGTGCGAGCTACCTGTTGGAACAGGCAGCTGCATGAGAATACGTCCGGTCAGGTCGCGCACGCTAATGCGCCGGTCAACCGAGGGTTGGTAAAACGTGAGGGTGCAGCAGTCTTTTGCGGGATTGGGATACACGTGGAACGGCGCGCTGGCTGTATCACTAATTTGTGACACCAGCACTTCAATAGTTTCCGATGTGCCCACACATCCGTTCAGTCCGCTGCTCGTAGCCCAATAGATGCCGCTCTCGGCAGGTGCATAGGTGTTGCCTGTAATGCCTGGAATTTCCTCGCCGTCCTGCCACCAGGTATAGGAGCTGGCTCCGGAGGCATACAGGACGCCACCGCTAAGGGTAAGCGAAATGTCGGGGGCCGTGTTGACCACGACAGTGACCTCATCGAAGCCGGTGCATCCCTGGTCGTCGGTGCCCGTTACCCCGTAAACCATCGTAGTGGCCGGCACTACCACCAATGCTGTACACGGCAGATCGCAGCTGACGGCCTGGCCATCGGCGACCCATGTATAGCTGTCTGCTCCCGTGGGCACCAGTAATGCGGTATCTCCGGCGCATATCGAGAGGCTTGGCCCTGCGTCCACATCAGCTGCGCATCCGTTGGAGAAACAGCAGTTGCCGCCGTCACCCGTTGTGTAGTCGCTGCCCCAGGCGTCGAACTGGAACTGGGAGTAACGCAGCGGACCCCCGAAGTGCGAGAGGAAATAGTGCGTTACCTGTTCCACCGTATTGCACGGACTGGGAAGAGAGGTCGTGTCGCAGTCGTACCCGCAGATGATGAAGGGAAAGCCGTCCGGATCGGTGATGGTGGCGGCGGGAATTTCCTGCAGCTCCACCAGAGACGCGTCAATTCCGTTGACGGTGGTCCCCTCAATGGCGAATCCAGCCCATACCACACCGGTCACGTTGCCGACATAATCACCGCTGAGGTTGACGGTCACCGGCTGGTACGAGCATACACCGATGCGCAGGTTAGGCACATTATCATCCACATTGATATTGAGGGTGCCGCCGTCGTAATTGGAGAAGATGATGATGCTGGCGTCGGTGTCACAGATGCCCTGGGCGAAAGAGATCATCGGGGCAACGGAGAGGAGTAATAATAATCTTTTCATGGTGCGGATATTTCAGGCTAAGGTAAATAATGTCTCTTCCCGTTTGCGAATGACCTGCCCGCGCGTGCTTGGCCTTATTCGCGTAATATAGCCCCATGCAATCTGACCCCATGATCGTTGTAACCGGCGCATCCGGTCAATTGGGCCGTGAGCTTCAGCGGAAGGCGTCGATGCTCCCGGAGTTTGAATTCCTCTTTGCCGATCGCCACGTGCTGGATATCCGAACACACAGCCATGTGCGGGAGGTAATTGCCGGTGCCAGACCGCAGGCAGTCATCAACTGTGCGGCCTATACGCGGGTTGACCTTGCGGAAGATGAGCCGGAAGAGGCCATGCGGGTCAACGGTGCAGGTGCCGGTTATGTGGCGGAGGCCTGCCACCGGGCAGGGGCATTGATGGTACACGTGTCGACTGATTATGTATTTGATGGAACCGCCCGAAGGCCTTATACCGAGGCCGACACCTGTGCGCCCTTGTCGGTGTACGGTAGCACCAAACTGGAGGGAGAGCGACGCATAGATGAGCAGACCGGGCGTCACCTGATCCTGCGCACATCCTGGTTGTATTCTGCTTATGGTCATAATTTTTTCAGGACGATGCTGCGCCTGGCAAAAGAAACAGGCAGCCTGCGTGTGGTAAACGACCAGGTGGCCAGTCCGACCTATGCGGGTCGTCTTGCCGAAGACATCATGGCGCTGCTGCGCAGGGCCCTGGTGGATCGCCGGCATATCGAATACGGCACCTACCATTACACCCAGTCGGGCGAGGCAAGCTGGTATGATTTCGCCGCTGAGATCATGAGGCAGGCAGGTACCGGAGTGCCGGTAACGCCCGTGGAGTCAGGTGATTTTCCCACCAAAGCGCGACGGCCCGCCTATTCAAAACTGGATACAACGAAATTTGTAGCCAATACAGGACTCCCGGTGGTACCCTGGCAACAGGGTGTTGCGGAATGCCTGTCGCATTATTTATCGCTTACATGAATACGCGCGTAATACCCGAAGATTATATAGTCGAAAAGGCACACCGTTGGCTTTCTGCGCCTATAGATGAAAGCACCCGGCGTGAGATAGAATACATGCTTACCCACGACAGTGCTGCGCTGGTGGATGCATTTTATACAGACCTGGATTTTGGAACCGGTGGCTTGCGCGGCATCATGGGGGCGGGCAGCAACCGCATCAACCGATACACCATCGGTATGGCGACACAGGGCCTTGCACAGTACATACGCAGTCAACGCGGAAAGGGAGAAGCCTCCGTGGCCATCGCGTTCGACTCGCGCAACCAGTCGCCCCAGTTGGCGAGGGTCACCGCCGAGGTCTTGAGTGCCAACGGCATCAAGGTATACCTTTTTGACGAATTGCGCCCCACGCCGCTCCTTTCCTTTACGGTGCGCGAGCTGGGCTGCACAGCGGGTATCGTCATTACGGCATCACACAATCCGCCGGCCTACAATGGCTACAAGGTATACTGGAGTGATGGTGCGCAGGTGGTGCCACCGCACGACAAGGGCATTATCGCCGAGGTGCGCGCGGTACAGGGGATTGAATCCGTGCGCTTTGATGCGCAGGCATCGCGCATAGTTCCGGTTCCCCCTGAGGTTGAGGCCGCCTACTGCAGGCGCGCGGTGCAGCTGATACAGGCGCCCGATGCGGTGAAAGAAGCGGGGGCGCTGAAGATTGTATATACCCCGATTCACGGAGCCGGCATCACGATGGTTCCCAAGGTGCTCGCTGCGGCGGGTTTTTCACGTGTGCACGTGGTGGAGGAGCAGGCAGTGCCGGATGGCAATTTCAGCACGGTGGTGTCGCCCAACCCAGAAGAGCGTGCCGCCATGGATATGGCCCTGGCCCTGGCTGAGCAGGAAGGCGCACAACTTGTGCTGGGTACAGATCCCGACACCGACCGCGTCGGAGTGGGCGCACGCGACCGGGAAGGAAAATTGCGGTTGCTGAACGGAAACCAGGCCGGAAGCCTGTTGGTCTATTTTCAACTTATGCTGCGCGCGGCAAACGGCACCTTGCCGGCGAATGGCTTTGTTGCCAAGACCATCGTGACCACCGACCTCGTAACCGATATCGCGCGGCATTATGGTGTCAAGTGCTATGATACGCTTACGGGTTTCAAGTACATCGCGGCCGTGATCCGGGAAAAGGAAGGAAGCGAAATTTTTCTTTGCGGTGGTGAAGAGAGTTACGGATACCTGGTGGGTGACTTTGTGCGCGACAAGGATGGTGTTATTTCCGCACTGGCCTTTGCCGAAATGTCGGCCTGGTGTGCAGCCCACCGAACAACCTTGTGGGATTTGCTGGAGCAACTCTATGAAAATTTTGGCTTTTACTATGACGCGTTGTACACAGAAACCATCGAGGGTCAGCAGGGTGCTGCACGTATCAGGGAAATGATGGAAGCTTTCCGGCACAACCCGCCCCGTTCGCTCGGTGGCTCGGAAGTGATCCGCTTATCGGATGTTGCTGAAGGCATTCAGACTGACCTGCGCACGGGCGCAACGACGCCCCTGGGGTTGCCGTCCTCCAATGTGCTGCAGTTTTTTCTCGAAGACGGCTCACGTGTTTCCGTGCGGCCCAGCGGAACAGAGCCGAAGATCAAGTTTTACTTTTCCTTGCGCAGTGCCTCGGCCGATGAAGATGCCGCGAAGGCACGCACCGAGGCGATCCGGATGGTTTTGTGCGAAGCGCAGGCGCCGCACCTGCGTTGATGGGGCTGCGCGTAAGGGATAGATGCCGCCGGGGGAGACTTACTCAGCGAAGTACTTGTAGAACCATGGAATGGTAGCGATGCCCTGGAAGTAATTGAATACGCCGTAATGTTCGTTGGGAGAATGCAGCGCATCGCTGTCGAGTCCGAATCCCATTAACACTGTTTTCAACCCGAGTTCGCGTTCAAACAAGGCTACGATGGGGATGCTGCCGCCACCGCGTGTCGGAATGGGTTTTTTCCCGTAGGTCTGTTCCAGCGCCCGGCTTGCCGCGAGGTAGGCCCGCGAGTTGGTGGGCGTTACCACGGGCTCGCCCCCGTGATGGGGCGTCACTTTTACGGTTACGCCCTGCGGAGCGATACGGGTGAAATGTTCAGAAAACAGGCGGGTGATCGTGTCGGAGCTTTGGTTGGGAACGAGGCGCATGGAGATCTTTGCGAAAGCCTTGGAAGGCAGCACAGTTTTGCTTCCCTCCCCGGTGTATCCGCCCCAGATGCCGTTGAGTTCAAACGTGGGCCTGATGCCTGTGCGCTCCAGCGTCGTATAGCCCTTTTCACCCCATACGGCGGCAATGCCCAGGTCTTTTTTGTAGGCCTCCAGGTCGAAGGGCGCCTTATTGAGTTCGGTGCGCTCTGCGCTGTCGAGCACCTGGACGTCGTCGTAGAATCCCTGTATGGTGATGTGGTTGTTTTCGTCGTGTATGGAAGCGATCATTTTGGCCAGGATGGTAATGGGGTTGGCCACGGCGCCGCCGTACACACCACTGTGCAGGTCGCGGTTAGGACCGGTTACTTCTACTTCCACGTAGCTGAGTCCGCGCAATCCGCAGTCGATGCTCGGGGTGTCATTGGCAATGATGCTGGTATCGGAAATGAGAATGACATCCGCCTTGAGTCGGTCGCGGTTGCCGGCAACAAAGGATGCCAGGTTGCTGCTGCCGCATTCTTCTTCGCCCTCAATCATGAATTTTACGTTGCAGGGCAACTGGCCGGTGGCGAGCATAGCCTCAACGGCCTTGACATGCGAAAACATCTGGCCCTTGTCGTCGCAGGCGCCGCGTGCGAATATGGCTCCGTCAGGATGGATGGCAGTTTTGCGTATCGCGGGTTCGAAGGCCGGCGTCTCCCAGAGGTCAATGGGATCTGCGGGCTGCACGTCGTAATGACCGTATACCAGCACGGTGGGCGCAGCCGGATCAACAATTTTTTCTCCGTAAACAATCGGGTGTCCGGCGGTCTCGCATACCTCGACCTTGTCTACACCGGCCTTACGGAGGTGGTCGGCCACAGAATCGGCGCAGCGGGCTACGTCGGACTTGTAGGCCAGGTCGGCACTCACCGAAGGAATGCGCAGAAGGTCAAACAATTCCTGAAGGAAACGTTCGCGGTTTTTGTCGATATAGTCTTGTACGGCTTGCATGGTTATCGCTTTTGGGAAGGCGAAGATAGCGGCCGGCCGTTCACGCGTGAAGGCAGCAGGCAAGAAAAAAGCATCACGCCATGCCGGTCCGCAACTCAGGCCTGCCTTCGGAAAGCGAGCCGGAAGCGGAAGACCTCGTAGGCGACCACTTTTTCCGGGTCGATGCGCATACGGGAAATCTGGCGAACCAGAAAGGCGCGAATCAGGCTGTTTTCCGTTTTGATGAATACCGGTTTGATTTCTCCGTTGGGATAGACCTGCAGCATGATGTCGGCCTCTGTCTCTCCGGTGGTTTCCTTCATGATGGGGAAAAACAGAAATTTGTTGACCTGCTTTTGCACGGCCTTCCTGAGTGCCTCTTCCCGAGGGTTCCGTTCTGCGACGGGTTGGCATGAGGCCTGGATGTTTGCAGATCCTGTCAGCAGGATCAAAGCGAAAATGAGGGTTTTCATAGTGTTGGTTATTGAAGTTGTTAGTAAGTCGTTTAACGGGACAAAATTGTTACCCGTCATGTCAAAAAAAACCTCAAAAAACCTCAAGCGATGGTAATTAAAACCCACAAGCAGCGGGCTTTTCACCCCAATCTGCCAACACTTGTGAAAACGTTGCCGGGCATGCAGCGCCAGGGGAACGGAAAGAGGATGGATACGGCCACTGGCCATCACCGGCACACAGGCACGTGTTGCAGCGGCCGGTGCGCGGTGTTTCGTGACCCGGGTGATTAGCGCAGGGTGCTGGTCCGCGCTACGAGTGTGTCGTAGGGCGTGTAACCGCTCGCCACAACCTTAAAGCCGGCAGGCGTATCGGCGATAAGGGCCGGAAAACCACGCACCCCGAGTGACGCAGCGAAATCAAATTGCTTTTCAGCACGGAGGGTATAGGCGGGATCGGCCATTTTTTCCAGCAGCACAGCCGTGTCTATTTCATAGCGTGCGGCCAGCGGCAGGTAACTGGATGCCTCGGCGGGTTCGCGGCCCTCGAAAAAGAGCAGCCGTTGTATGTCGTGAAAGATGTCGAGTGCGCGGCCCGGTGCATGTTCACGGAGCACTTCGAGGGCTACAGAAGGCGTTAGGGAAGTCTGTATGACGGAAGTGCGCTGCAGGGTGCCGTTGACATAAGCCTCGCCGAAACGAATGCCCGTAGTAGCCTCGACACGCTTGTAAGCCTGCGAGATGAACTGCCTTTTTCCGTCGTCCATCGGACCTACGGCCTCACCCGTCACCATGCCGCCGGAAACCAGCTCGATGGTATAGGCGTTTTCGTGTTGCGCGGCAAATTGCTGCATCACGGGCGTAAAGCCGTAGCACCAGCCGCAGAGGGGGTCGGCGACATAATAGATTTTCATGGTGGAGTCTTTGTCGTTGGAAGGGTTAATGGTGTCTTGCGGGGCTTCTGCGCCGGAAGAGAGGCATTGCAGACACAGGCAGGCGGCCAGCAGCGGAAGAAAAACGCGAATCATGGTGTCAAAGGTTTTCCCGAATTTGCTGTACCCGATTTACCGGGGTCAACACTTGCTGCAATTATCCCGGGCCATCAGGTTCCAAGAAAACCAATTACCACTTCGGCAAATGCTGCCGGCTGGTCGGCGTGGAGCCAGTGTCCGGCATTTTCGAGGGGCACCAGTTGCGCCCGGGGGAAACACCGTTGTATGTCGGGCCAGTCCTCGTCGCGGATGTATGCCGAACGGTCGCCGCGCACAAAAAGGGTCTCCTGGCTAACGGGAAGGTCGGGAAGCGCTTCCCCGATGCGCTCGATATGCCGGGCGATGGCGGTCACATTGTAGCGCAGGGCGAGTTGTCCCTCCCGTATCCAGTAAAGGCCCTTGAGCAGGAATTGCTCCGTGCCGGGATCCCTAAGCCGTTCATGCAGCGCCCGGGCTACCTCCGCGCGGCTGTTGAGTGCGGTAAAATCGAGCGATTGCAGGGCCTCCAGGATATGCCCGTGGTGGGTGGGGTAATGGCGCGGACTGATGTCGGCTACCACAAGCTTGTGGACCAGAAAGGGATAGCACTGAGCAAAGCGCATGACGGCTTTACCCCCCATACTGTGGCCGATGAGGTTGACATCTCTTGCGCCGGCGTGTGCGAGGGTGTCAAAGAGGTCGACGGCCATAGCGTCATAATTCATATCCGGATCGTGCGGAGAATGGCCGTGGTTGCGCATATCCACCGTAATCACGCGGTAATGCCGGGCAAATGTTTTGGCAAGCGTGGCCCAGTTGTCACCTGACCCAAACAGTCCGTGCACAATCACCAACGGTGTGCCCTGTCCGGCTTCCTTGAAAAACAGCTGCATGGCTCAGCGAAGCTGGTATTTGTACATGTTGACGGTGTTCTCCAGTCCGTAATACAGCGCATCGCTGATGAGGGCGTGTCCGATACTCACCTCGTGCAGCCCCGGGATGTGTTCCTTGAAGTAGCGGAGGTTTTGAAGGGAAAGGTCGTGTCCGGCATTGATGCCCAGTCCGCAGGCGCGGGCAGCCGCTGCTGCGGCCACAAAGGGTGCCACGGCGGCGGCGGGATCTGCCTCGAAGCCGTGCGCATAGGATTCGGTGTACAGTTCAATGCGGTCGGCACCGGTGTCGGCGGCGGCCCGCACCATATCGGCATCGGGGGCCACAAAAAGGCTGGTGCGGATGCCCGCTTTTTTCAGTGTAGCGATGACACCCGCCAGCAGATCCCGGTGGGCGCTTACCTGCCAGCCGGCGTTACTCGTAAGCACTCCGGGGGGATCGGGTACCAGGGTGGCCTGGGCAGGTTTTACTTCAAGCACCATCGCCATGAAGCGGTCGTCGGGGTAGCCCTCGATATTGAATGCTGTGGTAACAACCTTCGCCAATGCATAGACGTCGGCACGTGTGATGTGGCGTTCGTCGGGTCGGGGGTGAACCGTGATGCCGTCGGCTCCGAATCGTTCGATGTCAACGGCGGCGCGCACTGCGTCAGGGCTCCGGCCACCCCGGGCGTTGCGGAGCGTGGCAATCTTGTTGATGTTGACAGACAGGGCGGTCATGGGTGTAGATTCCGTGCTGCAAAGATGGGCAAGGGTGGCGCCCGTTATGGGGATAAGAAAACCGGGATGTGCAAAACTTCGGGTGTCACGGGCAGCGCCGGGCAGCCGAAACTGAACATTTTGCGCGCGGATTCGTTATTAAGGCATTGCATTTGAATGGGTGCCGGTGCACAGTGCTGAAGTAGGGAGTGTAAGGCATTAAATGTAAAAAGCAAAACGCGCAAAGTGATTAACGCACACACATTGGTAAACCCCGACCTGCCGGTACTCCGCCCGCAAGACGACCCTGTGCATGCACTCAACCTTATGGATGAGTTCAATGTCGGTCATCTGGCGGTAGTGGATAAGGGCAGGTTTTTGGGCCTCACCAGTGAAACCATGTTGCTGAGCGCCGAACGCATTCCGAATTCTCCGGAAGAGGCCTTCGGGTTGATAAGGGCTTCCGTATTGCCGCATGAACATATCCTGGAGGTGCTGAAAACGGCCTCCGAGTTTCACCTGACCCTGGTTCCGGTGGTGGATGGTGAGGGAAACTATATGGGCGCCATCTCCATGGATACCCTCATAGAAAGCCTCAGCAAATACCAGAGCGCCGGAGAACCGGGCGCCATCGTTGTGCTGGAAATTAACACGCTTGACTATCACCTCAGCCAAGTGGCGCGCATAGTGGAAGAAAATGATGCCCGGATTTTGTCTTTCAATACCACGCCGGCGCAGGAATTCTCACGCATCGAACTTCACCTGAAGATCAACCGGGAAGACATCAATCCGATTCTGCAGAGTATTGAGCGGTTTGGCTACGACATCAAGGCGAGCTACCAGGAGCCGGTCTATACCGAAGACCTCAAGCGCCGGTACGATGAACTGATGAGGTACCTCAATACCTGAGGTCTACCTGAAGACAGCGCATAAGCGTCGCAATTTTTCTATCTTTACCTTATTGCCGGTGCTTCATGACGGATGATGACGATGACATACTGGACCTTCCCGAAACCAAGTCTGAGGCAGAGTAGAGACGCTGGTTATTTTTGGTATTGCTTTCCTTCGCAATTCTTACAGCCGGACTAGTGGGTATGTTTTTTCATTTCCCGGCCTGGAAGATGCTGATCTGTGTCGGACTCGGGTTGCTGCTGTTCAGGACGCTGCTCGTATTTGTGCTGTACCGGAAAAGGCAGCCTTATGAGTACCTGTACCTCATCGCGATGGTGGTGCTGGTTACGGCATCGGTGCTCAGTATGCTCGAGCTATTTACCGGAAGGTTGTTGTTCGTAATTGCCTTTGTGTTGTTTGCACTGGGCATCATGCTGGTGAAAAACAAACCGGCCGGCTGAGTAAACCGCTCAGCTTCCGGAAGGCATTATGCGGATTTCTGTGCGGCGGTTAATAGCCCGCTCTGCTTCTGAGCAATTATCAGGATAGATGCATTTGTTTAGCAGTTCGGCTTCTCCAAGGCCTACTGCGGAGATCCTGTTGGCCGGGATGCGGTGTATCACCAGGTAATCTTTAACTACCTGTGCCCTGCGGCGGCTGAGCTCCAGGTTGTAGGCATCGCTGCCCTGGCTGTCGGTATGGGAGCGGATTTCAATCTCCAGTTGCGGGTTGTTTTCAAGGATGCGGATGAGCTTGTCAAGTTGCTCAATGCTGTTGTCGCCCAGGTGGGCGCTGTTGTATTCGTAGTAAATGCGGTTAATGACAAAAACGTCTTCGGAAGACAGGTGTACGGTCTGGTTGTTTTCGTTGATGAGCGTAATGGCATCGCCCGCATCAAGCCGCGCATAATGCGCTTCTTCCCGGAGAACGGGAAGGGTGAGTTTTTTCCCCTGATCGAAAATGACCACCTGACTCGCCTGGCTTTCTTCCGAAAGGCGGAAGGTATATGCGATGTCGGGTGTCACATTGTTGACGCTGAACATGCCCAGCTGGTCGGTATAGGCCACCGCCACAAGTTCTCCGTCGTCGTCTACAATGGAGATCATGGTTGACTCTGCACGACCCGGCTGGGTGCCGATCACCTGTCCCTCGAAACTGAGGCTGAGAATACTGCGGTCAACGGTAGAGCGTTGCGCCATGCTGCCTCCGCGGTCGAAGGGCAGCAGTTCGAAGGCGAAGCTGCCGTCGGGTTTCATAGGGATCTGCATGATGCGCACACCTTCTTCATTGAAAATGTTAAGCCATGCGTTGGCATACATCAGCGGGCTCACGCCGGTGGCGGTCATTTTATAGGGCCTGTTCAGGTCGAGTTTTGCCAGTGAAAAGACCCCTGATGCGCCGGAGTTACTTTCCAGCACAAGTTCGCCACCTTTGTTGAAGACCGACACGGTGCTGTTTTTTAAGGTATCACCGCTAACCACCACGGAAGCTGTATAGCCACGCTTCTCGGTCTCAAAGACCGTCTTTACCCGGTAGATGTCATCTCCGCCGACGCCGTCGGCGCGGTTGCTGGTGAGAAATCCGGTTTCTTCAGAAATCATAAAAAGATTGAGGTCATCCAAGGGGCTGTTGATCGGCGCGGGCATCTGCACGCTCACTTTCCACTGGTGTTTTTGCAGCGCGCAGTGGATGTCGAAGCCACCAAATCCGGGAAGACGGTCAGAGGCGTAGTAGATATTGCCGTTCCAGACGGTTGGGAAGATTTCATTTCCCGGAGAGTTGACCAGAATGTCAAGGCAGGTGAGTTCACCCCAGCCGTCGCCGTTGCGGTATACATACCAGATATCCATGCCGCCCTGCCCGCCGGCGCGGTTGCTTGAAAATACCAGTAAGCCACGCGCTTCGTCAAACCAGGGGTGGGCGTAATCGGCAGGTCCTTTGCAGAATGGCAGCGCTTCGGCTTTTTCCCATTCCATGCCGTTCCATTTGCGGGTATAAATACGCAAGCGCCCGTTGACATTTCCGCGGTGGTCTGCGGCACTGCTGAAATAGAGCGTGCTGTCGGTTGCGGCGTAACACGCAGAGCCTTCGTCACCATGGGTCGCTTTTGCGGTGAATTTTTCCTGGCGGGTAAACTCGGTAAACGTTTTTCCGCGGTCGGCCAGGCGCATGGCGAAACGTGCGTTTTCGGTCCAGCGGTAATCACTCACAAGGTCTTGCTGGTCGTTAGAGGTATAGACCAGTTGCCCGTTCATTAGGCAGCATGCAATCTCGTCGGCACGCGTGTTGAGGCCGGTGGTGCGGTCAAGCATAAAGTCAGTTTGTGCAAATGCGCTGCCGCACCACAGCAGAAACAGTATGTGAATGGGGGGCCTCATCAATTAAAAATGCCGGATAGAGCGTTTTTTGTTGTTGCCAAGGCTGATGCCGACAAAGGCTTCATGGCTTCCACTCTGGTAGTTTTTAAGTCCGTTGGTCATGTAATCAAAGGAGTATCCCAGGCGGAAGCGGCTGGTAACTTGCAACATTCCGAAGAGTGTGTAGGCATTTTCATTCCGGTATCCTGCGCCGATCCAGGCTGTATTCTGGAAGAGAAAGGAAACATTGGTCTCCCATTGGTAGAGGCTGTTTTCGGCCCATTTGGCCAGCATGGAAAGCTGGAGTATATTTTTTCGGCCTATTTTTTTCATCCAACCTGCTGTACCGGTCATGTGGCGGTAGGCGCGCGCGGCGCTTCCGTCGGTCCAGCGGAAAGGAGCGCGGGTCATGCCGCCGGTTTCGATGCCTGCAAACCATTTGTCGTGCACGTACATGAGGGCTATGTCGGCGAGTGGCGTTGTGCGCTGTATGCGCGATTGTGCCATGATAGGGTCATCAGGATCACGGGCTGTGAGTTCGCTGGTCAGCAGTTGTTGCCGCCAGGCTCCAGCGCTCAGGGCCACATTCAGGTGTCCGCTGCCGACGGCCCAGCGGTGGCTTCCCGAAACCCGTGCTTTTACCTGTGAGCGGCCGCCGATGTTTTCAGACTGCAGGCGCAGACCTCCGGCCCATCGGTTGTTTTTAAAGGGGGTATGCAGTGAAAACACCTGAGTGACGGGCGCTCCTTCAAGGCCGGCCCATTGTCTGCGGTACCGCAGTGAAACACTCATCAGGTCATGTTCGCCCGCATAGGCTGCATTGGCATCGTAGAGGTTAAAGAGGTACTGCGTATAGCCCCAGTCTTGCTGGGCGCGCAAGGGTGTGAGGCAGCACAGCCAAAAAACAGCGCAGCAGGCAGGCAGTATGTTCAGCGCGTATTTCATTTAGCGTTGCAGCTCGATGTATCCACTTTGGTTGTTTACCTCACATTCGAGGGTGAAATAATAGGTGCCATCGGGAAGCGCAGTGCCATCGGCGGCGTTGCCGCGCCAGACTACTTCCGTATTGTCATAGTTGTTTCCCTTCCATACTTCGGCGCCCCACCGGTTGAAGATGGCGACCTTATTGTCAAGCCATGGCCCGTAGAGGTTTTCGATGTACCAGGCATCGTTTACGCCGTCGCCGTTAGGGGTGATGATGGTATAAAATCCGAGGGCGCAGGGCGTGACACTCACCGGCTCTGCGGCTGGAACAATGGTGGTGGCCGCCACACAGGCTTCTGATTGCACAAAAAGGTCTACGCTGGTATCCAGCGTTTCGAATGTGTCGGCGCCGGGGCTTCCATTCCACCAGTAGTTGATGTTGCTGGTTTCGTCGCAGTTCTGTAAGGCTGTGACCTGAATGGTGAATATGCCGGAACAGGAATCCTGGCTGACGGTAAATTCCACGAAAGGATCCAGGCTGCCCTGTGGCTGATGAAATCCTTGCGTCAGGTAGTGGTCGTTGTCTGCGATGGTGAGGTATTCGACCTGACCCAGGGTGACGTTAATGCGGATGGAATCATTGAGTGTCCCGGCGATTGCAAACGGCGAAATGACCTGACGGTCGAGGATTACCTGGGCAGGCGTATACCCCGCGGCCATCAGACAGGCAGGCAATAGAGCGGCAATCAGACACCTGTGCATCTTCAGTTGGTGTATTTGTTGATGATCCACCAGTCGGAGCCGTCAGAGATTACAGAAACGAATTGTTCGAAAATGGAAGCGAGTACGTAGGAGCTTTGCAGGTCGATTGACTCTCCGGGCACCGGAGTAATCCAGACATCGTTGGTGTAATTGGGAATGGAAGAGGCAAACCGCTTGATGATATACACACGGCCCGTGCAAGTCGCCGCAGCAGGCAGCTGAACCGTAATGTTGCCGGCATCGACATTGCATAGCACGACGTGGTGGGCATCAGAAAGCACGATGGTGCCCGGGGTGCTTACCGAGGTGACCGCATAGGAAACTGAACCGGCTACGTGCAGGGTGCTTTGGGGATTGTCGGTTTGGATACCCACATGGTTATTGGTGTAAGTGACGGAGGGTAAGGTGTCCCAGCCGTCTTCGAGGCTTTCCAGCGACACATCGTGTTCTTCGCCGGCTTCGGTGATGGTGAGGGTGGTGTTGTCGAACTCCACGTCGGTGATGAGTTCATCGTCATCATCTCCATCGCCACCTCCGACATCAAGGGAGGAGAGGACCACGGTGAAGATC
>DHLU01000086.1:322-2674 GCA_002405435.1 Flavobacteriales bacterium UBA4660 | reverse complement strand
ATCAAGGGAGGAGAGGTCCACGGTGAAGACGTTTCCGGATTCGGTTACAGACAGGATGTTGTCGTTGAGGTCAATCGAGGTCAGTGATTCATTGGCGGGATCGGCATCGTCATCGGGGCCGGCGAACGAAGACAGGTCAACGCTAAAATCATTACCCGATTCTGTGACCGAGAGGGTGTTTCCGTTCAGGGCCATAGTGGTGAGGCTTTCGTTGGCCGGATCGTCATCGTTGTCGGTTCCACCTACCGACGAGAGGTCAACGGTGTATACATTACCCGATTCGGTTATGGCGAGGGTATTGCCGGTGAGTTCTACGGATGTCAAGGCTTCATTGGACGGGTCTCCGTCGCTTTCGTTGTAGAATTCGGCGGTGGTGGCGTGGAAGGCGTAAGGGACGGTCAGCAGCTGGCTCACACCCAGCAGCATGGCTGCAGTATCGTCGGGCAGGTCGACCTGTACGCGCAGGAAGTGTACAAAGCTTGCCCAGTCGATATCATAGAGCGATGATGCGTTGCCGTTTCCTGTGGGGATGCCTTGCCCAATTACCAGCGTGAAGAGACCAAACATGTTGGATACGGTGGCCTGGGTCTCTTCGTATGCGATGGTGCCGTCAACGGCCCCCTGGTGAATGGTGAAGGTCACATTGAGGGCGGAATTGACCAGCTCGTTTCCGTCGGCATTGCGCGCGATGGCCTGGTAGGTGATACCGGAGGGCGAGCCCTGGGCCATGGCCGTGACGCAGGCCAGCAGGGCAGGCAATAAGCCAATAGTGTACAGCTTCATGGCGTAAAGTTGAGAGGGTAGAGCGGTGCAAACCTGAGCGGTGTGGCACACTTATCTACGTCAATCCGTTGATAATTCTGAGGCTTAGCGAAAAACCGCCAGGCGTTCAGCGTCGAGTCGGATGAAGATAAAGAGGAGGATGGTAAAAGCCAGCAGTGACGAGCCGCCGTAACTGAAGAAGGGCAGGGGAATGCCGATGATTGGCGCCAGCCCGATGACCATGCCGACGTTGATCAGCAGGTGCATAAACAGAATGCTCACGACGCAGTACCCGTAAACCCTTGAGTAGAGGGAGCGCTGCCGCTCGGCCATACCGATGAGCCTGATGATGAGGTAAACGAAGAGGCCGATCACGAAGATACTCCCCAGGAAACCCCATTCTTCGGCGATGGCGGAGAAGATGAAGTCTGTCCATTGCTCGGGCACATAGTGGTTGCGCGTCATGGGCCCTTCCATGTAGCCATGTCCGATGAGGCCTCCGGAGCCCACGGTAATCTTGGCCATGCGGGCATTGTAGCCCGGATCTCGTTTTTTTTGGGGTCCCTGGCTGTCTGTGGCTGATTCCTTGGCCTCCTCCTGTCCGATGGCCATCGCCTGTTCTTCAAGGCCGAAGAGCACCAGGATGCGTTCGCGCTGGTGGGGCTGCAGGATGTTGGCCATAAAAAAATCTATAGAGAGGCAGAATCCGCTTCCGCCGATCACGGAAGCCAGGGTGACGATATAGGCCAGCTTGCGCGCACGGGGCACCACGAAATTGCGGATAAACAGCAGGGCCAGCACCAGCAGCAAGGTGAGTATGATGACTATGATGTACACCCCGCTCAGCGGGGTGTCGCCCATGAGGGGATAGTGAACCATTGAAGTACCGGCGATAATGGAGACCACGGCCAGCACGATCATGGCTACCCCGACGATGAGGATATTGCCCGAAAGGCCTTCGCGGTACATGGCGAAAATAAAACCCACAAAGACCAGCATGCTGCCCACATCGGGCTGCAGCAGTACCAGTGCAGCAGGAAGGCCGACAATGCCGGCGGCGATAAAGCGGGTGCGCCAGGTGCGAAAGCGGGCCTTGGTGGTAGATACAAAGCGGGCAAGCATGAGTGCTGTGCCCATCTTGGCGAATTCGCTCGGCTGCAAGGTGAAGGATCCGAGTTGAATCCAGGCCTGAGCGCCCTTTTTTTCTGACCCTACAACGAGTACGAGCAGCAGCAGCGCGAGGCAGAGGAGGTAGATCAGCCAGCCGAATTGGGTAAAGACCGTGCCCTCGGTGTAGATGATGAGCACGGCGATGATAGCGGCTATGGCGATGAACAGCAGTTGTTTGCCCCCAAAGCCGGTGAGGTTAAAGATGCCGGGGTTGTCGGGGTTGTAGCTCGCGGCGTGTATGTTCATCCAGCCGAAAAGCACCATCACCCCGTAGATCACCACGGTGATCCAGTCAATGTTGCCTGCGCCCGAATCATTGACGGTTCTGCTCATGGATCGATGAAGTTTGCTTCGCGTATTCGTTTTTCGCGGTCCTTGTTAGCGATGCTGTCGTTGAGGTATTTTTCTATCAGCAGGCTG
>DHLU01000086.1:0-192 GCA_002405435.1 Flavobacteriales bacterium UBA4660 | reverse complement strand
AGGTATTTTTCTATCAGCAGGCTGGCCACAGGCGCACTCCAGGTGCCACCGAAACCGGCGTTTTCAGTGTACACCGCCAGGGCGATTTTGGGGTCGTCGCGGGGCGCAAAGCAGACGAATACTGCGTGGTCTTTTTTCGGAGGCTCGTTTTGCGCCGTACCGGTCTTACAACAGATCTCAATATCTTTCAGT
>DHLU01000012.1:14923-15232 GCA_002405435.1 Flavobacteriales bacterium UBA4660 | reverse complement strand
ACCGCTGGCTACGCGCACCCCAGGCAGGCCTTCGTGTGTAGCCGGATGGCCCTGCAGGCGCGAATTGATTTTTCGGAACGTGCGGAGTTCTTCCAGCGGAAAATAGCCGCGCCTGGCGAGCACGCTGTACCAAACCGGAGAGATGTGGCCGTTGCTGAGAAAGAAGAGGTCTTCACCTTTTCCGTCCATATTCCAGGCGGCCGGATTGATGCGCAACTGATGAAAGTAAAGCGCTACGAAAAATTCGGTGCATCCGAGCGATCCTCCCGGGTGGCCACTGTTTACGGCATGCACCATGCGCACAATGTC
>DHLU01000012.1:14169-14797 GCA_002405435.1 Flavobacteriales bacterium UBA4660 | reverse complement strand
GGCATGCACCATGCGCACAATGTCACGACGCACCTGGGTGCAAAGACTTTTCAGTTCGGAAGGGTTCATAGAGGCTCGCGCTACAGCGGGCAAAATTATTCCGGTGCCGCCCGGTGTTCTGATTCTGTTGGCTAAATGTGAATAATTGATCGGCAGGCTTTTCCTCGGTACCTAAAGGAAATCCGAACCTCCTGAACCTTTCTTCCGTATATTTGCCTTGAAATTGCTTCTCACACCGGGGTCAGCCCTTCTCCTTTAGCTGACATTCCGTTCCCGGTAGGTTTTTCAATTCACATGAACCGGATAGTTCCGGGCCGTCAGGCGTACGCCGGCGTTAATACTCTAAACCATCATTACGATGACATTTAATTCCATGGGCATTATTGAGCCCATACTAAAAGCCCTGACACAGGAGGGCTATAAACAGCCTACGCCGATTCAGGCACAGGCGATTCCTGTTGTCCTTACAGGCAGAGACCTGCTGGGTGTGGCCCAGACAGGTACCGGCAAGACTGCTGCCTTTGCCATTCCCATGCTGCAACTTCTTGCCGGCCGGGAAACAGCGGCCCATCCCAGACCCATCCGGGCCCTTATTCTTACCCCAACGCGCGAGCTCGCCATCCAGGTG
>DHLU01000012.1:9533-14074 GCA_002405435.1 Flavobacteriales bacterium UBA4660 | reverse complement strand
GTGCTGGTGCTCGCGCCCACGCGCGAGCTCGCCATCCAGGTGGATGAGAGTTTCGGTGCGTACGGCAGAAACCTTTCGCTCCGCCATGAGGTCATCTTCGGCGGTGTCGGACAGACGCCGCAAACCAACGCCTTGCGCAAGGGCGTTGACATTCTGACGGCCACACCCGGCCGCCTGCTCGATCTCATGAACCAGGGTTTTGTCCAGCTCGACCGGCTTGAAATCTTCGTACTCGACGAGGCTGACCGGATGCTCGACATGGGCTTTATCCATGATGTGAAGAAGGTCATTGCCAAACTCCCCCGCGAGCGGCAGTCCTTATTCTTTAGTGCGACCATGCCTCCCGAAATCGTAAAACTGGCTTCTACCATTGTGCGCGATCCCTATAAGGTGGAAGTTACCCCTTCGGCCACTACGGTGGAAAAGGTGAGTCAGTCTGTATTTTATGTAAGCAAAAACGAAAAGCGCGCCCTGATTCTGCATATCCTGCAAGACAGTTCCATCACGCGCGCACTGGTTTTTACGCGCACCAAACACGGCGCAAACAAATTGGCCAAGGACCTGGTAAAGGCGGGCATCACGGCGGAGGCCATTCACGGCAACAAGTCGCAAACCGCCCGGCAGGAGGCGCTGAGGAATTTCAAAAGTAGCGCTACGCGCATTCTGGTGGCCACAGACATTGCCGCACGCGGGATCGACGTGGATGAACTCACGCACGTGATCAACTACGAGATTCCAAACGTACCGGAAACCTATGTGCACCGCATTGGCCGCACCGGCCGGGCCGGCGCATCAGGTACCGCTATTTCTTTCTGCGATGCTGAAGAGAAAGTTTTCATGAAAGATATTGAACGCACCATCGGCATGTCTGTGCCAGTGCGCCAGGTTCCGCCTGAGTTTATGAAGGTACTTGAAAGTCTTCCCACACCTGAACCCGGGGAGGAGCGGCCCGCGCGCCAGCCGCAGCAGCGCCGCCAGGGTCAGCCTGGACAGCGCAGATCATCCGGTACACCGGGTGAACGCCGTCAGGGCGAGCGCCGGTCGGGTGAACAACGCCAGGGGCAATCGGGCCAGTCACAGGGACAGCGCCGAGGAGAAAAGCCCGCAGGAGGCGCTCAGGAACAGGCCCGCCGCCGCGATGGCGAAGCGCGTCCTGCGCGTGCAGGGTCTAACGCCGGTCAGGCCGGGCCCAAAAAACGCTATGGTGGCGGTGGCAAGGGAGGATATAAAGGGCGCAAGCCGCAGCGCACAGGTGAAGCCAGCGCACAGGCTAAACCGGCTCCAGATCCAAAAAAGACGACATTGTGGAAGCGGTTGTTCGGAGGTTAATCCTTCGTTCACCGCACCCACATTCACAAGACGCTAACGGATGTACACCGGGTTCCTGCCTGAACGCAGGAGCCCGGTAATTCCGATTTGCTGCGTTCACGGACAAGCCACGCCGAAATAGGAAAGAAAGATCAGCAGGTCGCTGGTATTGACAAATCCATCATTGGTAAAGTCTCCGATGCAGTTGCCCGAGCAGCCCAGCGCGCCGAGAAACAGCAACAGGTCAGACGTTTCAACGGTTCCGCTGAGGTTGAGGTCGGCGATACAATCGCTGTTTTGCACAGCTACTGAAATGGAGGTGCATGGCGATGACGGGCAGGCGCCCTCCGCCCTCACGAAGTACTCGGTGGATGCGGAGGGACTGACAGAAACAGCGCTACCGGAACCGACTGGTGCACTTCCGCAGCTATTCGCATACCATTGCCATGAGGCCCCCGGTTGTAGCGTGCCCGTGGCAACCTGCAGCAGCGCACTCTCGCCGGCATTCACAAGGGCTGGCGTGGCGGTGAGGCTCGTAGGTGCTGCATAGCCCGGGATGACCGGCACGGAGACATTCAGGGTGTCTGTGCTGCAACCCACAAAGGTGGCTACCGCCTTGTACTCTCCACCCTGTGCGGCAGAGGCATTGGGGATAACGGAAACGGCCGACTCCGAGTAATAACCGCCCGGCCCCAGCCATTTGATGGTCGCACCTGGATGTGCGGAAGCAGTAAGTACGATAGGGCTTCCCTCACAGACGGGACCATTGGCGCTCGCACTGAGCGATCCGATAACCGGATTGATAAAGCAGCTATTGGTGGCCATTTCATCCGTCACCAGGTCGGTGGGACCAACATCAGGCCAGGTGCCGAATCCCAGTGACAGGTTAATGCCTATTGACCCCACCAGATGGCAGTAACTCATTACGGTGCCGTTGGTAGGCGTGGGACCGTTCGGACACGTTCCGTTATCGAAGTAGCCCTGCGAAGGACCGCAGTTGTCGAGTCTTCCCGAGGGCCAACCGCACCAATGTGTGTGCGGTGTTCCCAGGTTGTGGCCATTCTCATGGGTCACCACCATCACAGTCCAGGAATAGAGCGGGAAATTTTCGTAGGTATTCTGGATGTTGCTGTAGGCATAGTTGTAGCGGCTGCCTTCGAATACCAGCGAACACAGGTCATCGGCCAGAAAGGCGACACCGCCGAGGTTGCTGGTGGTGGTAGAGAGCAGGTGATGGAAATCCGCCACCTGAATCTGCGTATTGAAAAGGCCAAATAGCGCGTCCACCGATGAAGTGGTGGAATAGGGATCATCCACGGTCCATACCAGGGTGGAATGAAGAACGAGTTTCATGCCGTGCAATTCCTGAATGGCGGCAACCACGTTTACAATACCGGTGAGGTAGTTGACCACGCTGGCTACTGAACTGCCTCGGTCGAGGTACATCTGATAATCGCATTCGAAATAGATCTCTTCTACCTGGCAGTTTCCTGCGGGCATCATTTTTTTGAGACCCTTTTGCACATGGGTTTTACCCGGTCCGTTGAGCGCGTCTGCACTGCATTTGATTTCAAAGGGCAGATCGAGATCACGGTCGTTATACACCACCAACTGGTCGGCCAGCGGAAATCCCTTATCGTCTGTTTTGTTGCCCAGCACAAAATTGCCGCGGCTGTCTGAAAATACACCGATGATTTCGTCCTGAAAAAAAGATATAGCGGCCATGGATCCTGCCGTGCCCCGTATCTTACCCCTGTAATACACGCCGGGTGTGTAGGCAACCGGTTCTGCACCCGATTCGTTCCGCGCATAGACGGGAAGGTAGTTGCCGAAAAATTCACGTTGCTCAAGTTCGAGTACCACCGACCCCATGGGCGGCACAGGTACCTCGAGTGTAAGTGTGCGCGGTTTCTGTTCGAGAATACGCTCCCATACCGCGCGGTCTGGTTTCAGCATTAGGTACTGGTTTAGCCCTTTTTCGCGGGTAACCGCCGTGTAGGATGCCCCGGTGGTGAATGGCGCCACAACCGTTGAAGTTTCTTGCTGGGCGATCAGGGGCAACTGCCACAGCAGGCTCAGCACAACAAAGTATTTCATAGTGAGAAGAAGTTTGGGTTCATCTATGCTAAGGTACTGACATGGCCGTGAGAAAACTTCTTTTTGGGTATTCGTTTTCCCGGCTGCAGTGCATCGTGTATAAGAACAAATGGAACGCCGCCGGGGTGCAAGGGTGCCGCCGGTTCGGGAAACTGTTCCGACGGGGGGTGATGCAGGTTACATTACCCGGGAGCGCATTCTAACGAATATTGCATCCATGAAGCCATTACTTGTTGTTTTGACCGCATGTTCGTTGCTCGCCCTTGGGTTGGGCTGTGGCCGTGGAGAAAACCTGCTGCCCCCTGCGGCCGGTTCGCAGCACCCCGATAGCCTGCGGGCGGTAGGTTGGAACTTGCTTGCGTCTAATTGTTTCTCATGCCATCATCCCGATCCGTCCAACACCGTGGGGGTGGCCCCCAACATGGCGGAGGTGCGCGCGTACTACCTGGGACTGGCGCCTGACAGCCTGTCCTTTACCTCGGCTATAGCGACATTCTTGATGGGCGGCAAACCGCAAATGCAAGATGCAATGGCCCGGTTCGGTCCCATGCCTTCCGGCATTTATCAGGAAGCGCAATACCGCGCGGTGGCGGCCTACCTCTGGGCGACTGATATGGCACAACCCGGTTGGATGTCAGAGGTATATCCCCGCGACAAATTGCGCTATGCCGATACGGGCAGCCTGCCTCCGCTGGAACGCGGTATGCAGCATGTGATGGCCGTCAAATCAGTGTTGGGAAAAAACCTGCTCAATGCGGTTCAGCAGCGCGGGTCTCACGGGGCCGTAGATTTTTGTTCGACGCGGGCCCTGCCGATTACCGACAGTATGGCGGTGCATCTGGGCGTAGCGATTCGCCGTGTTTCTGACCGCAACCGCAATCCGGCCAATGCCGCATCGGCCGATGAGCAGGCATATCTACTCGAATGTCGTCAGAAGATGAACCGGGGAGAGAAGCCAGCGCCTCGCACGGTAACCATCGACGGCCGCCCGTTTGGATACTATCCGATCCTCACCGATGAGATGTGCCTGCAATGCCACGGAATGGCAGGGAAGGAAATTGCAGCGCAGACACAGGCTGTTATCCGTGAGAAGTATCCCAATGACCTCGCCACGGGATTTGCGCGCGGGGACCTCT
>DHLU01000012.1:4952-9392 GCA_002405435.1 Flavobacteriales bacterium UBA4660 | reverse complement strand
GGGGTATGTGGGTGGTCGGGTTACCTGTTTCGGGCACGCGCTGAAGACCTTGTTCTTTCGCTGCAGGCCAGCCTTTGCCCGACAATATTATTCGGAGCACTCCAGGAAGGTGTAATTCCAACTGGGAGGCGGGCCTGTATAAACAAATCCGGGTCGGTAGATCCGGTACACGATTCTATCGAGGGCTTCGCCTGCCGGCACTACGGTCGAAAAGAAGTCCGCCGGCACAATGGTCAGTCTGAAAAAACCCGGTTTGCCGGGCACAGGTTTCATGCGCAGTGCCGGGGTAGCGGTTACATCCGCCACCGGTACATAGGGGTAGGGTGTATTGTTTACCGTGACGGCGCTGAGGTAGATATAACATTCGTCGTCGCCCATGTTTTGCAATCCCGGTATGGTTTCCTGGTCATTGTCGTAGGTGAAAGAAACAAAATCGTCGCTTTTGGCCAGTTCGGGAAATACACAGAAGAGGTCATCGCACAATTTGGGAATAATGTCGACATGCAGGTCTTCCGTTTTCGCTTCACCGACGCCGTCATCACTGAAGGCATTGCCGTCGTAGAGTTTAGCCAGGCAAGAAATCCCTTTTGAGAAAAAGGTCGGACCGTCGACGCCGTAAGACTCCGTTGGAACAAAGGTGATCGAGTAGAGGAGGCCGCCCTCATGGGTCATAAGGAGGTCGTCGTTGCTGCTGCCCCAGTTTCCGTTTCCCCCAACGCCGTCCGGGCCGCTGGGCATCCATGTCCATAGGTAAACGCTGTCCTGCGCATCGGGATGTGCGGTGAGAATGGATTTGAGACCATTGTTTTGTACCCCATCGGTGCTTTGGCTTACATCGATATAGAGGGTCATCTCCTCATTGGCCGCCGTGGGAGAGGGTTGCACGTAAATGACCTGGGCGGTGAGCGGGAGAACAGCCAAGCTGGCAATACCGCAGATAAGTAGTCTTTTCATGGGGATCAGGGGATGCGCTCGAAGGCAAAATTGTAAATAACTGTTTCAAGAACATTACCGGCTCCGTCATCGCAAAGCCTGGGAAGTGCCAGTACCATTTCCGTATCGGTTGGCTTGATGATGCTGCCGAGGTCAAAGCGGAGCGTGTCGTCTCCGTACAGGTAGAGGTACGAGGGGAATTCAGCGTTGTCAAATCCCCAGGTGCCTGATGTACCGAAGTAGTTTTTCCCGGGGCCGGGCGTAACGGCATACGTCAGGTCTGAAGCATTGAAGGAAATGCGCAGTGGCGTTTCGCCTTCGATGACGTAAAACTCACTGAGGTCGCGTTCTTCGCGTATGGGATTGTTGAGGTCCAGTTGGGAAAAGGAGTAGATACTCCATGTGCCGTTCATGGCACCGAACCTTTCGGGCCTTGTGCCCAGTTCACCTGAGATTTCCGGTTTACACGTCACCAGCGAGAGGGCGGTGAGCATCAGTAGAAATGTGTATTTTTTCATGTCCTTAAACTTGCGTTGCTATACAATCCGTTAGTTACAACCCCCTTCTTCATTAAAAACAAATGCTGATCCGGTGCCTTCGCTGTTCGGAAACTGGATGGCCATACCGGGGCAGTTCCATGGCGCGCCGCGTATGATGACTTCTTGTTCGCCCAAACTGCCGATGCGGCGCAGGTAGTCAACCCAAAGTCCCTCGCCGATGGTTTCTTTCCTGAATTCATCGCGTGCGTACTGGATAATGTCTATAACGGACGCATCGGCAGGAACGGGGTTGATTCCCTCCCCGAAGGCGCGGTCACGAATAAGGTTGATATCGCCAATAGCCATTTCCAGTTGGTCTGTCATATTCAGCAGGCAGATACTTTCGGCATGGATCAGGTGCATATGGGTCAGGCGAACCAGGGGCGAAGGAAAGAAAAAGACCTGATTGTTTGGTGAGCCAAAGCGGGTCACCTGGTATTGTCCGCCTTCGCTGAGCAGCCACTCATCGATGCGTGCGTCGGTGGGATTAAGGTTGATGAAATTCCAGAATTCTTCGCTGGCACTGAGTTGTGCGCCGGCTGTGCCCGGCCAGTAATTATCGCGGTAGCCTTCATTGCGGCTGTCAACGATACCTTCCGACAGGTTGTAATAACTCACCACGCCGAAGATAGTTTCAGGGTTGGGTTCAAACTGGAAGGACGAATCCTGTGCATGGAACTGGTCAAGGTTATCCTCTTGTAACTCGAAAACACCGGAGTTGATCAGTTCGCTTGATTTGGTATAGGCCTGGTTCCAGTCTTGCTTTTGAAAATAGACGAAAGCGAGCATGGCCTTCGCGGCCCATGAGGTGGCATAGACGCCGTTGGAGGCAGGTAGGTTTTCTTCGGCGAAAGTCAGGTCGCTAATGATGAAGGTGTAGCATTGGTCCACTGAGCTGCGCGGCAGAGGATCCTGCACAGGTAGTTCGCGAATCACGATACCGGGGTGGTCGTGGTTGGCAGAGTAGCCCCAGGGCTGTGCCCAGGTTTTTAGCACCCACCAGTGGCACAGCGCACGTATAAAACGGGCTTCGGCTTCCATACGTGAGCGTTCCGTTTCGCTAAGTCCTTCGATGAGGTCAAAATTGGCAAGCAGTGTATTGCAGCGGTACACGGCGCGGTAAAGGTCGGTATATACATTATTGGTGGTCGTGTTGAAGAACGTGACTTCGCGGTCATACACAGCCTGGTATTCCAGGTTGTTGAGCGGTTCTGCGAGGTTGTCGCTCAGCAGTTCGCAGATATTTTGCACCCTGCCGTCAAATGCATTGCCCAGCACGTCGTAGCACGAGTTCAGCAGGCGTTGCATGTCTTCCGGCGTATTAAGCGCTTCATCGCTCAGAATGACGCCGGTGGGTTCCACTTCAAGCCACTTGTTGCAGGCGGGCAGCAGCGAAAGGCATGCCAGCAGTGCGGTCAGTTGTTTGGCAAATTTTTTCATGGAGGTAGTCATTAGAAGGTGGTGCTTATGCTGAAATTATAGCTCCTTTCCTGCGGAGGTGTGAGGTAGGTAACGTTAGGAGACAGGTTGCGGTCCTGTGCATTCTCAAAGTCGCGCACCAATTCGGGATCCAGTCCGGGGAAGTTCGTCAGGGTAAACAGGTTGGTGACGTTGGCAGCGACACGCAGTGAGTTAAGTCTGCTTTCGGGTTTCAGGGTGAAGTTGTAGCCGATTGCAATGTTTTTCAGGCGGAGGTAGTCTGCATCGAAAATAAACAGGCTCGTATTCCACCAGGGGAATCCGGAAGGCAGGCTGTAGGTGGTTTCGTCGAGCGTGAGTCTCGGGAAGAATGACTCATCTCCGGGTTGCTGCCAGCGGTCGAGAATTTCCGCACGCATGTTCCAGTCGGTCACTACGCCCATTTGCCTTTTGCCGGAAGAGTCAAAAATTTTGGCGCCGAGGCTGTAGGTAGCGAGTATGGTAAGGTCCCAGCCCTTGTAGCTGAAGGTATTGGTGATACCCCCAATAATATCAGGCAGTCCGTCGCCTACGTATTTGCGCTGGCTGTTGTCGTAGTCATAGGTTTCATTGCCGTTGAGGTCGAGGTAAACGGGTAGGCCGTTGGCAGGGTCAACATGGCTGAATTCCATCAGGTAAAATGAACCGACGGGTTTGCCGGGTATAACGCGGCTGTCGTTGGTTCCGCCGCTCACGGCGTCGGGTGTGTAGTTGCCAATGCTTACAAGCTCATTGTAGTTGCGGGCAACGTTAAAATCGGTTTTCCAGGAAAACGGCCCGTTGAAGTTGTAGCTGGTGATGGAGAGTTCAAGACCCTGGTTGAGGATCTCCGCCACGTTGTCCCAGTACTGTGTGAATCCGGTGGAGGCGGGCACGCTCACATTCATAAGCACATCGGTACTGGATTTGCGGTATGCACTCACTTCAATCTGCAGGGCATCTTTCCACAGGCGCATTTCCAGGCTGGCGTCGAGCGTAGTGCTCGTTTCCCAGCGCAGGTCGGGGTTGGGCAGTTTTATGGGATACAGGATGGGCGCTCCGTTATACGTGATACCATTGTCTGCGGCTGAAAACGTGCCGTACTGGGCGTCACCCGGCACATCGGCGTTTCCTGTTTTACCCCATCCTGCCCGGAGTTTGAGGAAAGAAATGGTGCGATTCTCGCGGAAAAATTCCTCATCGGAGATGATCCAGCCCGCAGACACCGCTGGGAAGAAACCGAATTTATTGTTTTCACCGAACTTACTCGAACCATCGCTGCGGGCCACCACCTGGAGGTAGTATTTGTCCTTGAAGGAGTAGTTCATCCGCGCGAATGAGCTGATGAAGGTCCAGGCGTCCGGCGAACCGATGAACTTGGCCACTACGGTGCTGTCGGTTTCCGAATCGTTGTCGTAGGCCGGTCCGTTGACATTGAAGTAAGAGATGTTTTCATAGCGTTCCGAATGCGAACGTTGGGTCTCACCACCGACCAGAACCGTTACGCGGTGGTGTTGTTTAAAGGTACGGG
>DHLU01000012.1:3850-4805 GCA_002405435.1 Flavobacteriales bacterium UBA4660 | reverse complement strand
ATCCGTTACGCGGTGGTGGTGTTTAAAGGTACGGGTGTAGTCTGCTGTGGCCGATGCGTTCCAGTTGTTTACGTAGTTGGCATCTCCGAACCCGCGGTTGGCCAGGCGTTCGCCGGCATTGAGGAACTGCGGAATAAAAACAGCATTGGCGAGGTCCATGTAGTCATAACCTCCGCTCACTTTGATGTTGAGATCCTGCAGCGGCGAATAGACCAGCGAGAGGCCGGCAATGGTTCGGTTTTCCGTGGTGCGCCAGGGGCGTCGTTCGATGTAGTTGACCGGATTCGAGTACCCGTTGTTCCACATGAAGAAGCCGCCGTATTCGCTGCCTTGCTCATAGACCGGATAGTAAGGCAGGGCCGTACTCATGGCCTCTCCCATACCACCGCTCCATGCCGCATCGATGCGCTGGTTCTTTCCATTGCTGATGGACAGCGATGAAATCATTTTCAGGTTTTTGGCGAGGTTGCGGTCGTAGTTGATCCGGCCGCTGAGCCTTTCGAAATAGTTGCCCACGAGAAAAGATCCATTATGGTCGAAGGTGAGTCCGGCATAAAAATTATCTTTTTCACCGGCCCGGGCCGCACCGAAACTATACATGTGCTTGATTCCCGTACCGGTAGTCTGGTCGATCCAGTCGGTATTGGTTTTCATGGCTTGCTTAAATGCGGCTTCGCGGGTTTCGGGAGAATCGGAAGCGAGGCTTCGTCCGGGAAGCCACACATATCCTGTACCTCCGTCATTTTCCCAGGCTTCCTGCCGAACGGCCAGGTACTCTTCCGTGTTGAGCATATCGGGCAATGAAGCCGCTACCCCGACACCGAGCCGGGTAGTAAAGTCAAAATTCCAGCCCGGTTGCCGTCCCCGCTTGGTGGTAATCAGCACAACCCCGTTGGCACCGCGCGATCCGTAAATACCGGTTGCCGCAGCGTCTTTAAGAATCTCCACACTTTCG
>DHLU01000012.1:0-3725 GCA_002405435.1 Flavobacteriales bacterium UBA4660 | reverse complement strand
AGCGGGTTGTTGTTCATCGCGCCGTTGTTGCCGCGCAGAAACTGGTTTTGGGTAATCGGAATGCCGTCTACCACGTAAAGCGGATCGCCGCCGGCCGAAATCGACGCAATTCCGCGGATGCGCAGGATACTGCCGCTGCCGGCCAACCCTGATCCCTGAGAGACCTGCACACCAGCTGCCTGGCCCTGAAGGGCCGCTTCGAAACTGGGCACAGGAAACTGCGTGAGCTGTTTGCCCGAGACCGTCTCGATGCTTCCGGTTACGTCGCGCTTGCGCTGAACACCATATCCAATCACCACCACATCGTCGAGGTCGTTGCTTTCACCCTGCAGCACCATATTCAGTTCGAGATTTTGGCCCGCAGCCAGCGTTATCGTCTTCGACTGCGATGCATAGCCGGTGTAATTGAACACCAGCGTATGGGTGCCCGCTGGCAGTTCCAGTTTGTACTTGCCTGCCACATCGGTAAAGACCCCCCGCGTGCCTACCTGCACGGCAGCACCCACAAGGAACTCACCCCCGGTGTCTTTGACCACACCCGATACTGACTGTGCTATAACAGCTCCGGCGCACCAGAGCAGCGCGATCGCTGCAACGATTTTTTTCATGAAAGAATTAGTTAGCTGGGGAAACCCGAGAGGCCTCCGCGACAAACATAGGAGAAATTCGATAGGTGTGTACAAAGTACACTTAGTAATTTTCTTTCCTCCTCTGGCCGGTGCCGGTGGGGCGCTTCCCCATAGGGTTTTCCGGTCTTTAATCGTATCATTGCCGGAGCAAGTGCGGGAAATCATGGATGATGCCGAAAAACGAGAGGAATTGCGCAAGCGCCTCAATGAAATTCACAAGTGGCCGAGCATTTTCATGTTTAAATTTATTCTTCCGCGCGACGAGCAGAAAATTACCCAATTGAAACGGATTTTCGATGAGCGTGTCGAAATTCAGGAGCGCCTGTCGGCCAATGGCCGCTACATCGGCATTACGGTCAGGGAAATGATGCTGGATGCCGAGAGTATTTTTCAACGCTACGAGGCTGCCTCGCGGATTGAGGGCATAATTTCGCTCTAATTGTCAGGGTTGAACCTTTTGGCTATTCTCCTGTACAGGCCATCAATACATGTCAGTATGAAAAAATTTGTCTTCTTATTGGGGTGGTTGCCACTGGTGGCCGAAGGGTGGTCGCAGACGAATCAGCAGCCCGCTGCGACAGAGGTGCCGGCCATTGAAGAGAAGCGCCTTTCGGCCTCCGAGTATGCAAAACTGGCCGATAGCCAGCAGGAGGCCCTGCAGGAAGAGCTCGGTGCGGCGGCCGGTTGGCTCAACCTGTATAAGGCTGAACTTTACAGCAACTACACGGCCCATTCGCGCACGGTATCGGGTGCAAGCCGTTCTAAACTGGAGGAAATTGCCAACAACGCAGACCGGTATGTTCCTGACAGTTTTGAGGCAGCCTACATCCGCTACCTCCACGGCAACAAAAGTCCGCAGGCACTCGACGCCCTCAGCCGCGCCAACGCGATGCGTCCGGCTGAACAGGAGCTTTGGGATGATATGCTGATGCGGGCGGAGATCAGCGGCGACCAGACGCGGGTGAAACAATTCGCAGCCCAACTGAATGGTTCGGGTTTGTATTCGCCGGCCGAGATGGAGTACAACCGTAATGTGCTCGCATCGGTATCGCCGGGTGCCCTGCTGGTGACCTACGGCCATGTCGATACCTATCCGCTTTTTATCCAGCAGCAGCTTTACGGATTCAGGCCCGATGTGAAGATCGTCTGCCTCGACTGGTTCGGTGCTGAAACCTACCGGGCCCGGGTAGCGGGCTGGTGCGGCATGCCGGCTTCGGGCCTCAGCGCATCAGTTTCCGGGTCACTTGAAAAAATGGCAGCCTCCGGTGTACCCCTCTGTCTGGCGCTGACACTGCCGCCGGCCGAACTGAAGAAGTACGCCGCCCAACTCTACCTGGAAGGCCTTGTTTTCCGGTACAGCAAGCAGCCGGTACCTAATGTGTCCGGACTGGTCAACAACTGGGAAGTGCAGTTTTCAAAGAAGCATGTCACCTCCGCTGAGGCGCTCAACCGCAACTACATCTTTCCACTCGTACAACTGGTGCAGTATTATGAAAGTGCAGGGCGGCAGGTCGATGCGAAAGGGGTGAAGCAAATACTCAGGCAGGTGGCCCGCCATGCAAAGTGTGAAGCGGAATTGTCTAACTATCTTGACTGAAGCGCATGGGATTATTCCGGAGTTCATACCACGCGCTGCCTGATGAACAGCTCATGCCGCTGGTTGCACAACGCGACCAGAAGGCTTTTGGCGTCCTTTACGATCGGTATGGCAAGCTTATGTACAATTACTTCCATAAGATGCTGTGGCAGGATAAGGAGAAGGCAAGGGACTTTACCCAGGATCTGTTTACCAAGCTCGTTCACAAGCCCGGGTTGTACGATGCCGGCCGTCCTTTCAAGACATGGATTTACAGCATTGCGCACAACATGTGCAAGAATGAATACAGCAAGGCTGAGGTTCGGCGCAATGCACGTGAGGAACTCGGTCAACGGCCTGAAAGTATTGACCGTGATGAGCCGCAGCGGGCCATGGACCGCGAAGCATTCAACCAGCGTCTGGCCGAGGCACTCAGCGAGCTGGACGAGATTAAACGAAACACCTTTGAGCTCCGCTTCAGGCATGAGATGAGCATCGAGGAAATCAGCCAGGTGATGCAGTGCAGCGAAGGCACCGTCAAATCGCGCCTGTTTTATACCCTGAAACAACTTAACCAGCGACTGAAAGTATTTGAAGGAATAGCATAACAGAAAAACCGATGAAGAACCATTCCACATATGATCCCGAAGACATAGAGTCCCTGATGCGGCACAAAACCTTCGACGAACTCTATACCGAAGAGAAGGAGTTTGTGTTGCGCCATTTGGAAAACAAAGAGGAGTACGAGAGCATCAGGAGCACCCTCTTTGATATTCAGGCAAGTCGGGATGAAGACAAATGGCTGGAGCCCGACCCTTCGATCCGCCGCAACCTAATGGCGGCCTTTAGCGACCGGCCAGCTGCTTCGCTGACAGTATGGCTCAATGCGTTATTTACACCGATGCTCAGCCGCTTGAATCAAGTAGGCCGGCCGGTTTTCGCCGTGGCAGCGGTGCTATTGGTGTGCGGTGTACTTTTTTGGTGGCTATACCCTCAGCCTGCCGCAGAGGTCGCCCAGCGCATCGAAAAGCCCGCACAACAGCGTCCTTCTGCTCCCGAAGGCGATGGGGATTCTGCTCCCGTGTTGCGCAACGCCGACGCACCAGGGCTTCCCTTGCCCGGTAATCAGTCTGAAACTGAGATGGCCTTGGTGCGCAGTGAGCCACCCGCAGCCGAAGAGGGCATTGATGTGATAGTTACGGAGCCTGCAGAGGACGTTTCCCTGGAATCATTCAAATCGATTACACGGGAGGAGCAGCCGGCTCCGGTCGTGTTTTCGGTGCCGGGTAAATCACCGCAGGTAGAGCAATTAAGTGAAGCCGCAGGGTTTTCATCGGATGATGCAGAACGGATTCATGAAGGAGCGCTGAATCAATACCAACCGGTAACCATGGCCGGGCAGCTGTTTGACAAGGCGCTTGAGGCCGACAAACCGGCGTCGGCATCCGGGGCTGTTACCACCTCACGGCCTGCCTCAGCCGACAAGGGGCTGCTCGACCTGCTTTACACAGCATTATAGA
>DHLU01000200.1 GCA_002405435.1 Flavobacteriales bacterium UBA4660 | reverse complement strand
AGTGTAACCACCATATCATTGCCAACAGCAGCTTCAGCTGGTGGGGAGCCTGGCTGAATGATGCGCCCGGCAAAGAGGTTGTGGCTCCTGAGCATTGGTTTGCAAACCAACGGAGCCATATTGCGCCTGCAAAATGGATAAGGTGCTGAACATAGCCCATTGCGTGGAGAGCTACGCCCCGCAGGTTACGGGCATGGCGGAAGTGGCGCGCCGGCTGTCTGAGCACATGGTCTTGCGCGGACACCGTGTCACCGTTTTCACCTCACAGGCCCGGGAGCGAAAAACCGACAACATCCGGGGGGTGGCTGTCAGGTCATATGCAATCAAAGGCAACCGGGTAAACGGTATGCAGGGCGAAACAGAGCGGTATGTCAGCGATGTAATTCGCGGTGAATTTGATGTACTTGTGCTTTTTTCCGCGCAACAGTGGGCTACTGATGCCCTGCTTCCGCACCTCAATGCAATTGGTGCCAAAAAGGTTTTTGTGCCTACCGGTTTTTCAGGACTTATGCTGCCGGCCTATGCGCAATATTTTGAAATGATGCCAGCCTGGTTGCGCCAGATGGATTGCAATATTTTTCATTCGCGGATTTACCGCGATGCAAGGTTTGCGGAATCCCACGGAATAGGAAACGTAGTGATCATACCCAATGGGGCGTCGGAAGAAGAATTTGACAACCCGCCAGAGAGCAACCTGCGCGCGGCCTTGGGGATCAGGGAAAATGAACGGATTATTTTGCATGTGGGTGCCTATACCGGCATGAAAGGGCATGCTGAGGCCGTAGAGATTTTTTGCAGGGCCCGCGTGCCCAACAGTGTGTTGCTGATGTGTGGCAGCAGGAACCTGCAGGTCAGACGCCAACTGCACAGGTATCCCAGGCTTTGGTCCATGTGGGCGCGCCTGCTCACCCACCGTATCATTATGACGGAAGCAGACCGACCCGCTACGGTGGCGGCCTTCCACCAGTCAGATCTTTTTCTGTTTCCTTCGCACATGGAGTGTTCACCCGTAGTGCTGTTTGAATGTATGGCTGCGGGCCTCCCTTTTCTCGCCTCTGATGCGGGTAATGCGGCGGAAATTGCCTCATGGTGCCCAGGTAGCGCTATTATACCCGGTGCAACAACTGAAACGGGCCGCACCCTGCCCGATGTGAAGGCAGGGGCTGCTATGCTCCGCGAAATGATGGAGCATGCCTCCGCTCACCGAAGCCAAATGAAAGAGGCGCGTCAGCGTTGGAGGAGCGAATTCACATGGTCGCACATAGCGCAGCGTTACCTCGAGACCTACCTTAGCCTTTTCGGTTGAATAAGGCAGGCCACATACCCGCGGTCAGTGTGGTGTTACCCGTGTACAATGCATCGGCCTATGTACACAGTTGCATCAGCAGTGTGCTCGCGCAGCACTTTTCCGATTTCGAACTCATTGTACTCAATGACGGCAGTACCGATAACTCCTGGAAGATTATTTCTACTTTTTCGGATGGTAGAATCAGGGCAGTAGACCAACCAAAGAACCGCGGGCTTATCGCCACGCTCAATCACGGATTATCCCTGGCACGCGCACCCCTGATCGCCCGCATGGATGCCGATGACCTTTGTGCGCCCGGACGTTTTGAACGGCAGGTTCGCTTTTTGAAAAGCCATCCGGAGGTAGGGGTGTTGTGTACCGGTTATTATACCCTGGGCGAGAGGCGCACCAGAAAAATAGTGCTGCCGGTTTCTGATGCGGCCATCCGTTGCCGTCTGCTTTTTGCCTCTCCCTTTGCCCATCCGACGGTGATGTTTCGCGCTTCCTGTAAAACGCACTATCCAGAAGGGTTTGAAGGGGCTGAGGACTTTGCCTGTTGGACACAACTGGCCGCAACCACAAAGTTTGCCAATCTGCCTGAGCCTTGGCTGACCTACCGCATACACCCTGCCCAGGAATCAAAGGTGAAGGCAGTGCAGAAACGCGCTTCACGCCGGAGAATTATGGAAGACTACCTGCGCATGCTCGGTTGTCCGCCGGAGGATGGCCGGATGGATATGCACCTGATGTTGTCTGACGGCGCGGGGGTACATACGGAGGCAGGTCTTCATCAGGCGGCGGCATGGCTTGCTGCATTGCACACACGGCTGTCGGGAGTGCTGCCGGAAGCGGAACTGGGTAAAGAACTGGCCCTGCGCTGGGTGCGGCTATGTGCGGCAAGCGGTCTCGGATTGCAAGGCCGCAACCTCATGCGAAGTGTTGACCTCATCCGCTATATGCCTCCCTTTCACAGGGAACGCATAAAGGCCACACTCAAACTGATAAAACGGTCATGAAAAAGCTGTCTGTATATTGGGTTGTGTCTAACTACCCGGGTGCGCATAACTGGCAGGCCGGACTCTTTTATCGGCATCTTGCAGAAGCGGTTGCAGCGGAAGGCATAGCGCTCACCGTCATTGCTCCGGTTCCCCGTTCGGTATGGCCACTCACGCTGTTGCGCAGGCGATGGAAACAGTATGCCATGGCCGCGGATGAAGCATATATAGGAGGTGTGTTTGTCGTGCGGCCGCGTTACCTCACGTTGCCACGGGATTCCCGCAGGCCTACCGCCGCGCGCAATGTGGCTGCCGCGATTGCGCGCAGGTCAATGCCGGCACCTGATCTGGTTCATGGCTTCGGGGCTTTTCCCATATCGCGTGCTGCTACCCTGCTCGCACAGCAATGGAATGTGCCTTGTATGACCACCTTCATCGGATCTGACGTAAACAACATGCGTACCGACAACGAGGCGCTCTTCAACGAGTTTCTCCTTACCGTGTCCTCAAGCCGCCAGGTATATGCGGTGAGTAAAGCGCTTGCATCGAGGGTGGCGTCGTTGACCGGCAAAACAGCAGAGGTGATGTATATGCCGGCAAAGTCAGTGGAGTTTTCGGAAACGGAGAGAAGACGATGGCGACAACAATGGGCGGTTCCCGATGATTGTTTTGTGCTGCTGTTTGCGGGAAATATTTCGTCCGCGAAAGGAGTGATGGAATTGTCTGCTGCTTTGGCTAATCTTGACAATGAAAACCTGATTCTCATTGCCTGCGGAAACCAGGGCGACGCGTTGAGCACCCTTGAGCAGACCAGAAAAACGAAGTACCTGGGGTTATTACCTCACGATCAACTGAAGTCGTGTATGTCGGCAGCGGATGCCCTGGTATTGCCAAGCCACGCTGAAGGCATTCCCGGAGTGATCAAGGAAGCCGGCTTGATGGGGCTGCCGGTTATTGCCACCCTCGTCGGTGGAATTCCGGAATTGCTCGACGACAGCAACGCATCGTTGGTGGATGCCGGTGATGTTGAAGCACTGACCAAAGTTATTGCCTGGCACCTTCACAACAGGGAAGAAGCACGGGAGAAGGCAGCATCGCTGAAAGAGTCCTTAACAGGCAAGTTTGATGGAGGAGTGATCGCGAAGCAACTGGTTGCGGCATACTGTGAGAAGAAAGCCGAGTATTGAAGTTTAATGAAATGCGGATAATGACGGAATTAAGGAGAATCTGATTCACCTTTTGTTATCTCCAAGTAAAATTTCAGCATTGAATTGCACTCTTGAACATGGATAGTCGCCAGATGGAATGTATAGTTTCCCGTTTATGGGCCGCAATGAACGTTGGTGTGGAAAGTTGGAATGCACTATTAGCAAGTACAATGGGCGGTAATTGTTTTCGACGTAAAATCAAATCAACCTTTCCTGGAACTACAGAATGGAAGGACTGTCTGCACTTGCTGGACTCATTAACTATAGACGGGCATCAAGCTTAATTATTTGGGATTTCAGTTGATGAATGGTTCAAAAGAATACTTCGGGTAATGCCGGATAATCAAATAAGTAGCACACGCCAACTACGGTGCTCTCATATTAGATAATGACAATGGCTACAACAAGGAAATCCCTTCCCGGAATTTATTTGATATAATAATTGCATTTTATCTATATGGCACTCGATAAGTATTTTGTAATACCTTAGAGATGGCATTTCGTAACTGATCATAGCCTTGTACTTCCGCAATTCCAACCGGAACTCCACCGGCAATGTGGGCATCCGGTACGAATGCAATATTTTTGAATCGAACCAACACGATGTTTGGATCGATGCCACGAGCGGGACCATTTTGAATCCGGGAGTAAGGCTGCAACAGCATAAAACGTATCCATTGCCTATCTCGGCAACAACAAGTGCTGGAAATAACTTTGTGGACAGTTGGCTTGCGCCACTTTGTGTTACCGGCTCAAATGCAGATACCGATTTGAACATGGGTTGTTGCGATGATCTAGACGAAGACCTTCCGTTTGTGAACCACGCTTACCGTTACCACAATTCAGAGTTGAACTCTACAAACCTAACAGGTGAAATGGGAAGTACCTGTGGAATGTCGATTTCCAATTTGGCAATTAATCCTAACCTGTGTGATGACTATGTAGGTATTCTTCCTCCCGGCAATGAGGAACAACAACGTCTGATGGCAACCACTGAATATCAGGAGAATTACAATGAATGGCTTGAGTTGGTTGATGGAGGTGATACCGA
>DHLU01000180.1:476-2990 GCA_002405435.1 Flavobacteriales bacterium UBA4660 | reverse complement strand
ATTCTCTTTGGGCAAGAAGTCACGGTCGCGAAATCAGAAACCCATTTTACTGTAACATTGCCCTTACTGCCCATCAACGGCGCCACCTGATGCTAAACATTGCCCTCATAGAAGACGAACCCCTCGCGATGACGCGCTTGCAAGACATGCTGCAGCAGTCGGGCATACCCCACCGGGTGATGGTGTGCGCAGATTCGGTCAGCGATGCCCTGCAAAAACTTCAGCGGGTGAGCAGTCCCGACCTGGTCATCACCGATGTGCAACTTGGCGATGGCGATTGTTTTGAGCTTTTCCGCTCCTGGCCACCGCCGTGTCCGGTCATTTTCACTACCGCCTACAACGAGTACGCCCTCGAGGCCTTTCAGGTGAATGCGGCCGATTACCTACTGAAGCCAGTCCGACAACAGGCGCTGAATGCTGCGCTTGAAAAAGTGCAACAGCGAATGCAGCCTGCCTCAGCGCCGGTCATTGATTATGTCAAACTGGCCAGGGCCATCATGGCGGAAGAGCAGCGCTACCAGCGCAGGTACTTCATTCGTTTCGGAGACCAGATCAGGAGTATCGACGTAAGCGAAATTGCCTATTTCTACACGTTGAGCAAGTCGGTTTTTCTGGTGACCTTCAGCCAACGGACCTATCCGCTCGACAAGACGATGGACGTATTGGAGACAGAACTTGATCCGGGGGTCTTTTTCAGAATCAACCGCCAATTCATCGTCCATGTCAAGAGCATTTCAAAAATGTTACCCGCTTCCAAGTCGCGCATAGAACTGGAACTGGAGCCTCCCTATACGCAGGGGGAAGTGGTGGTGAGCACTGACAAGTCGCCCCAGTTCAAAGCCTGGATGGGAAACACCTGAACTGGGTCCCTTGCTGCAGCAGCCGCACGGGTACAACCTGCGCAGCCGGCAGCGCTTTATTCCCGTTCGGTCGCACTTTCTTTCCATTCGTCCGGCTGGTGAAAAATTTCCGGATTGCCGAGCACATCTTTGCTCTTATCACGTTAATTTTACCCTAACAATGAAATACCTGATTGCGTTCGCATTTTTTGCCACCATCGCGACAGGGTGCCGGCATGAACCAGAGGTGCCATTGCCGCCCGACACCCCATCTTTTTCGGGTGTTTGCGATCCCGATACCGTCTATTTTCAGCATGACATCCTGCCGCTGATCACTTCGCGCTGCGCATCGCCCGACTGCCACGATGCCGACAACCCTGAGGAGGGAGTAAGGCTTACAGATTATGCCAATATCATGAACCATGGGGAAATTGTACCCGGACAGCCGTGGGAGGGTGAACTGATCGAACAAATCCTCACGAGTGATCCCGATGACGTTATGCCTCCCCCGCCCTTATCGCCCCTGACCGCAGCCGAAATTGACCTCATACAGACCTGGATTAGCCAGGGAGCGCGCAATAACAGCTGTGCGGATTGCGACACGGTGAATGTCACCTTCAGCGGTTCGGTCAGCGGCTTGATTGCTAACTATTGCGAGGGTTGCCACAGCGGCGCCAATCCGGAAGGCAGCCGTGCCCTGGTCACCTACGAAGACATCCGCAATAGCGCACTTGATGGATCGCTGTTATCCTCCCTGCTGGGCACAGACGGCTTTACGCTGATGCCTTACCAAAGCAGTCCGCTGCTGGAGTGCCAGATAGACATGATCGAAACATGGATAAATGATGGAGCACCTAACAACTAGTCGTTCAGTCCGCAATCGGAGAAAGCCCAGGTTATTGGCCGGGGGCCTTTTGCTATGCATCATTGTGCTGATGCAGGAATCCTGTTATTACGACAACGAGGTGTACCTGTATGGTGCCGCTCCCTGCGATACCACGGGCATTACCTACAACCAGAAGATAGCGCCCCTGATTGCCGACCGCTGTTTTCCGTGCCATACCGCAGCCAACGCCAATGCCGGTGTTGTGGTCGAAGGCTACGATGCGCTCAAAGCTTACGTGAACGACAGCAGCCTGATGTGCGTCGTGCGCCATGAATCGGGATGTTCGCCAATGCCTAAAAATGCCGCGAAATTGAGTGCCTGTGAGATTCAGTTGCTGCAACTGTGGATTAACCAGGGCTCCCCTAACAACTGATACCATGAAGAAAGTGCTTTACCTGTTGCTGTTTGTGGTGCTTGCCGCCGCAGCCATAGGCTATTATCTGTGGAACAAGCCGCATGAGACGGCGCTCAATGCCGAAACGGTCTTTCGCATGAGTGCCTTCGAATTGTATGAGGCCTTTGCCGCAGACAGTGCGCAGGCCAACCGGCAGTACCTTGGCAAGATGATTGAAGTCACCGGCGAAATGACTTCGTCTGAAAAAACCGGAAACGGCATGCTGGTGTTCTATCTCAAAGCCCCTTCTGAAATGGGTGTAGTCAGTTGTCAGATGCTCCCGGAAGAAACCCGTGTGCCCGCTCCTGCCGAACAAGTTACCATCAAGGGACATTGCAACGGCTTTGAGGGTGACTTGCTGCCCGAACTCGAATTCAAAGACTGTATCCTTGTAG
>DHLU01000180.1:0-328 GCA_002405435.1 Flavobacteriales bacterium UBA4660 | reverse complement strand
TCAAAGACTGTATCCTTGTAACGAACGAATCCCACTAAATGTCAATAATCATGAAAAAACTACTGTTTTCCGTCGTCATAATGCTGACCGTTATTGCCGCAGGCGCGCAAGTCTATGGCACCCGCACAGGCCACATCCACTTCTTCTCGAGCACCAAGATGGAAAATATTGAGGCCGACAACCATGCAGTACATGCCGTGCTGCAACTAAAAACCGGGACCCTTCAGTTTTCGGCTCAGGTGAAATCCTTTGCGTTTGAAAAAGCCCTGATGGAGGAGCATTTCAATGAAAATTACATGGAAAGCAATACCTATCCGAAAGCAGATTT
>DHLU01000024.1:4456-4848 GCA_002405435.1 Flavobacteriales bacterium UBA4660 | reverse complement strand
CCCCGAATGCCGGTAAGGCCCAGGGCTTTTTTTACCTTGCTGAAGACAACCGCCCGTGCGAGTGCGAGCTGCAGTGAATACCACCATCCGTTGGCGCCGTCGGGCTCCCAGCGGATGGCCAGGTCGTGTGCCCAGTTAAACAGCACCCTTTTGATGCCGCGGCCCGACCTTGCCTTCACCACAATACCGTCATAAAACTTTTCGAACAGCCGCGGAACTCCCGTAAAAATGTGGGGCCTCACCGCAACCAGATCGTCTTTTATGGCATCCATTCCCGTGAGTGAAATGCTCACACCGTTGTTGATATACAAATAATGGAGCATGCGCTCAAAGATGTGGCAGCACGGAAGAAAACTCAAGGCATGCGACTGCCCCTTGTCCAGGTGAGGCAG
>DHLU01000024.1:0-4285 GCA_002405435.1 Flavobacteriales bacterium UBA4660 | reverse complement strand
ATCGATTACGTTACTGGCTATAATGCCATGGGAAAGCATCACCCCTTTAGGCGTTCCGGTCGTACCCGAAGTATAAATGATTGTGGCCAGGTCTTCCTCTTTGACACCGGCCCTGACTTCCTGCAAACGCAACGTCTGGTCGCTGCTGAACTCGAAGGTGAGGTTTTCCCAATACTCGGCTCCTTCCAGCTTCGCGAAAGAAAAAACCCGCTCCAATGAAGGGGTATCTTCCTTAACCGCCATCACCTTCTGGTAGAGATCCGCATTGGAGACAAAACAAAGGCGCGCACCGCTGTGGTTGATTATATAGCGGTAATCGCTCACCGTCATGGTAGGATAGATGGGAACATCAACCGCGCCCACCTCCAATACCGCATGGTCCATTATATTCCACTCCATGCAGTTGGCGTGCACCACCAGCGCCACCCGGTCACCCGGCCTGATGCCGTAAGAAATAAGCGCCATTGAAAGCCTGTTGACCTTATCGATAAAATCATCGGTGGATATTTCCGTCCAGCCGGTTTCCGTTTTGGACCTAAGCATGGCCTGCAGGGGAAAACTCCGCTGCTGGTCATACACGAAATCAAAAAGCCGCTTGCCGTATTTCATGCCGGTATTTTATCGCCGAAAATTACGCTGCCCGCAAGCAGTTATACGCTTGTAAACGGAATATTTCGTCTGCAGGTTTCTGCACGCGTGCGCGCTCTTTACCGAACTACCAACCGCACCCCTTTCAGGCCTGAGCCGGCTGCGGCAAGTGAATACACACCGGGTGCAAGCGCGGTTATGTCAAACACAGCCATGGTGCTTCCAGCCGGCACACGCCACTGGGCAACCCGCCTGCCGTCTGCGGCAAACAACTCAATAGCCGGCAACAGGTTTGCTTCGGGGAATACCACCGTGACAAATTCTTCGGCCGGATTGGGATATACCAGAAAATCAGGTGCTTCCTCATCCTCCACGGAGGTGATGCCACACAAGAGGTCATAGGCACTGCCGGGTGAACCACCGATGCAACCGGCAAACCAATTGAGCGGATTTTGCAGGTCAGTTTCCAGGGTATCAAATTCAACACTCCGGCCCGTACCATCTGACCCTGCGGGCCAGGGAGAATCGTCGCTGTAGGCAATGGAAAGGGCCTCCGCACCGTCGGCGAAATACAGGTTCAACACATCGTTGTCGTCGTTGAGTTCAAAGTCCCACGGACCCGTTACGGCATCCACTTCCGGGTATTGCGCCATAAACGCCTCCGGTTCTTCGGCAAGCACCAGATAACCACCCGGCGGAATAACGGTATTGAGCGGAATTTGAAAGTCATTAAAATAGTTCTGGTCCTTGAATTCCATCGAACTCAGGTCAAGCGGCACCTCAAGCGGATTATGTATTTCTACCCAGTCTCCTGATGTATCGGTAGAGCCCGGGTTATACATAAACTCGCTTATCCGAACCGCATCTGCTGCGCTTTCTCCGGAGAAGTAAGCGCGGAAGGTGATGTCTTGCTCCAGGTTCAGCACAAACTGCTTAATGCTGGCATTGACCGGAAACAAGTCATTGGCCTCCCAGTATTCAAAACGATAGCCAGGGTTGGCGATGGCTGTGACCTGCACCGGAATTCCATTGACGTAAGTGCCCGTCCATGGGTATTCATCTTCCGATGGTTCGACGGTTGATATATGAATACGCCCGGCACCGGCCGGCTCTACATCGAGCGTCACCTGCAGCAAGTTGTTGAGTCCGAAGTGCGATTGAATTACATCATCGATGCAGGCAAGCCGCTCATTGTTCCAGTTGAGCCGGCCATCATAACCATAATACCATCCGTTGTAATCTGTTCCCCAGCGCTGGCAGTGACGCGGCATGGCAGCATTAAGTTCATTGCGCATCTGGTCGCGCAGTGCGGTAAAATTTTCGGTCTGGAAAACGGTATTGACCAGGTCATAGTAACGCATCACAAAACGTTTCCTGAATTCAGCATTCTGCTTGAGATTGGCAAACAACTGGTCCGTTTCAAACCAGTCATCGCCTGCCCTGACTATGTAATCCACACAAGGCCATTCGCCCATACCGAAGTCAAGATCCATCAGCATAAAGCGCCATTTTCCGCCCGGCTCATCATTGTGCCAGAACTTGGTGTTGTTCATGTAGCCGTTGCTCCAGTCTCCATTGGCGTAATAGGTCTCGGCAATGATGTAATCCATGTAGTTTTCCATATCCAGAAAAGTCGATGCCGTTTCGTAATAGGTATCACTGAGAGGATCGGCATTCACAATGTAATCCAGCATGGTGTAAAACGAATCGTCATTGCCGTTGATCACGTTCCAGCCCATATAGTTGTAGCTGATGACCGTGCATTTGTCGGCAGGCACTCCGGAGTTGTCCTCACAAAAATGCTCGTTGAGGTTTTCACGCAGTTCATACATGCCCCAGTATTCACCGTTAAGGAAGGTGAGCACAGGGGTATAACCCATATAGTCGACTTCAGTGGAACGCATGGCGCGCTGCATCAGGGCGTCATGGTAGCGCGGACCGAAATAGTCATTGCCCCCGTTGCGCAGGTTGAAACTTTTGAAAGAATCAATATAAGGTTTGTCGGGTATGAGCGGGTAGTCAATTTCATCCATCCCATAGTCATCGCGGCAGATGATGCGCAGGCTTTTCTGGTCCAGCGCACGCGACCAGCCACCATGAATTTTCAAGCCTACTGGTCCTTCCCACTGCAACACACCATCGTAATCAAAATACTCGGCGTATGACTCCTTCTCCCAATCTTCCCAGATGTTGGAGCCGAAGTAAGGGTATCCCCCGTAATCGGGCGGACCCAGCACATAAATTCCGGTATTGTAATCCCACAGATTGGCCGGGTCGGTGCTGATAGAAATGACGGGCAGTGTCAGGAACAGCTCGTCTATCATATACGTATTCTTTTCAGTAAACGAAGGCAGCAGCGATCCTGTGCTGAAGCAGCGCGCAGCAATAGTCGCTGTAGTATCCAGTGCAATCGGACCGGTGTAGAGCGCGGAGGTTTCATCGGGAATGCTGCCGTCGGTTGTATAACGGATAACGGCAGTCGGTGAAACACTTGACAGTTCAATCACCTGTGCGTTCTGGAATATGCCGCTCTGGATGTTGAACAAGGGTTTCGGCTCATAGCTGATGGCGCAGAGTGTGTTGTTGTTGGCCGCACCCGGGGTAGGTTCAGGCGCAAAACACCAGTCGGGATCACCGCTGCTCATCCTGGCGTAACTATGTCCGATAGCTGTTTGTGGCAGCCACCGCTGGTCGGCCACATTGCCGTCAGCATCCGTCAAGACGAGTGTTTCACCCGAGGCTAGGGAAAAACTGGTGTGCATGTCGGTTGCCTGGTTGAAGCCCATCCATTCCGGAGCATCGGGGAATTCGCTGATGCCCGTTGGAAAGGCCAGCGTAAGCCAGGCATTGCCGGTCATATCACTTGATCCCGGGTCGCTGTTGTGCACCTGCACAGCGAGAACATTTTCGCCGGCCTGCAGCGCACCCGCCCACACAACAGCATCGGGGGTCCATGCATCAACCGGAATACCCTGGTAGCCATTGGCCTCGTGGCCAGAGGAAAGGTCGTTCCAGGCCGGGGGAATTCCTTCGGTGCCGATGCCTGCACGGGCAATTTCCACTCCGTTGAGGTAGGCCACAAAGCCATCATCATAATCCATGTGTAAGACCAGGGCCTGAACCTGTGCGGCATTTTCAAGTGTGAAAGTGCGTCTCATGTAGACACTGTAAGGTGCCACGATCGTGGTGCCATCGTCTCCGTCCGCGTAACCGAATCCACCTGTGCCTGTATTCCAGCCACTGTCATCGAAGCCCGTACTTCGCCATGCGCCGTCAGGCTCAGTATCCGGCACGAGATAAGACCAGGTATCTGAAGGAAATACAGCCGTTTCGTAGTGGTTGCCGCCCCCGCCCGTGTCTTCGCCACTGGCCCAAACAAAAACGTGGCCTTGAGGTGGCACTGTGATACCCGGAAACAGCCATTTGGCCGGCTCGGCAGGATCATCCGAAATACCATAACCGGCCAGGTTGACCGGGTCAGGTCCATTGTTATAGAGTTCAAACCAATCCTCAAAGTCACCTTCGCTATCGGCAATGGTGGCCATATTGGCTGTCTGGACTTCGTTAATCAGCAATTGGGAAAAAACAGGGGCCGGCAACATCAGCACAGCGCTCAACAGCACGCGTATCCTCATCTGGAGTCTAAAATGTGAAGTGAACAAAGTTAGGGCAGGGGGAAGAACAATCCAATGGCTTG
>DHLU01000091.1 GCA_002405435.1 Flavobacteriales bacterium UBA4660 | reverse complement strand
CTGACGATGTGCTGACCGGTTATATCGGACAAGATGAAATGTTTCGCGTTAAAATCAAGTAGTTCCTTCTATAAGGGGCTGCCTGTGCATGGCTTTACCCACGGGGGATCAGGTGGTTAGGCCCTTATCTGACGGGTTGCGCAGGTTGCCGGTATTTCCCTCCGACATGACGGCCGACTGCCTGCGGATGCTTTCCTTATGAATATGTTCGAGGTAATGAGCGATAAATTGTTTGCTCAGCCCTAGTTCGGCGGCCAGTGCGCTGCGCGTGGCGACTATTTCTTTCCATCGTTCGACCTGCAGCACCTGCAGGTTATGCAACTGCTTGTACTCCCCGACTTCGGCCGCGAGGTTCATGCGCTCACCGAGCAACTCGACCAATTGCTTGTCAATACGGTCAATTTTTTCCCTCAACAATTTGAGTTCATTGGTTTGCGGAGCACTGTCTGCACCGGGCCTTCGCACACTCAGTGCGCCAATCATTTCACGCAGGCGCTCTGGGGTCACCTGCTGGGCTGCGTCACTCCATGCCTCATCAGGTGTGATGTGGCTTTCGAGCATCAGACCGGCCATGCCGAGGTCGAGTGCGCGCTGGGCCACGTGTGCGAGCAGGTCGCGGCGGCCGCAGATGTGCGAGGGGTCGCAAAAGATGGGCAGCTCAGGAAACTGGGTTTGCAGCGCAATCGGAATCTCCCACATTGGCTTGTTGCGGTAGATTGTTTGTCCGTAGTAGGAAAAACCACGGTGCATCGCTGCGAGCCTGGTGATGCCTGCTCGGTTAAACCGCTCAATGGCCCCAATCCAGAGCTGCAGGTCTGCATTTACCGGATTTTTTACAAAAACCGGAATGTCGACACCCCGCAAAGCATCGGCCAGTTCCTGAACGCTGAATGGATTTACCGTGGTACGGGCGCCGATCCAGAGCGCATCTATACCCCGGCTGATGCAAATGGCCGCATGCTGGGCCGTGGCTACCTCGGTGATGATGGGCAACCCGGTCGCCTCGCGCGCCTCGAGCATCCAGGCAATACCCTGCTCTCCTACCCCTTCAAAGCTATCGGGCCGCGTGCGCGGTTTCCACAATCCGGCCCTGAGCATGTGTACCGTTCCGGTTGCTTTCAGGCGCAGGGCGGTTTCCACCACCTGCTGGCGTGTTTCCGCACTGCAAGGGCCACTGATGAGCCTCGGCTTGCCCGCCGCAGGCCACCAATCCTCTAACGGACGAATATGCAGTGGCTGGCTTGTCATTTGAATTCGCGCAATGCCTGATCAAAAATGCGCATGAGCGATTCTGCTTCCCGCATATCAAGTTGTTTTCCAAACACGATCTTTCTGCCCGAGTAGGAAAAACCGCAGCGATCGCCGCCCAAAATCCAGAAGCTGTTGTCGAGGAAGGCAAAAAAATTGGTCGAATCGCGTTTGACGATACCCGGCTTAAAAATGTTTGTCATGAGGAAACTTTCCGTTTTACCCCGCTTCCAGACGGCGTTTTGAAGCGTCACGCGTCCTTTTTCAAACGTGATGATTTCATTTCCGCCCAACCGCCACAGCAGCACCTTTCCAATGCGCACCAGCAGGAACAGCCAGAGTGAATTGGCGATGACCAGAAAAATGCGCATACCTCCGCTGGCCAGCAACATTTCGCGAATAAATACGATGCCGCAAAATAACCAGGCTGCCACCCAGGCCAGCAGTAGCGCCTCCTGCCAGCGTTCCACACGCTGTCCGATTACGATACGGAGGGCATTTCGCGTGCGGGTAACAGCGATACGTTTTCCTATAAACCGCGGTTTGGTCTGATCCATGCTCACTCATGTATTTCGGCTGCCACAGCACTTATGCCGTCTGCAATACCGTGTGGTATACTTTTTCGTAAAGGGGTAGAATTTTGTCAATGGAAAAATCTGCGGCTCGTGCAAGGGCATTTTTTTTGAACCGCGCCAACCGCTGCTCGTCATTGAGCAGGGAAAGCGCGTGACGGGCCATGTCTTCCACATCACCGACGTCAGACATCATGCCTGTTACGCCGTGGCGGTTGAGTTCAGGTAAGCCCCCGGTATTGGTGCTGATAACCGGAACGCCCATGGCCATGGCCTCCAGTGCCGCGAGTCCGAAGGATTCACTTTCAGAGGGCAACACAAACAAGTCAGCCACTGACAACACCTCAGTCGGATTTTTCAGCATTCCGGTAAAGATGACCCTGTGACACATATCATGCTCGCGGCATAACTGTTCGGCACGCGAACGTTCGGGACCGTCACCTACCATCACCAGTTTTGCCGAGCACTGGTCTTTCAGCAGGGCAAACATGCGGATAACGTCCAGCACATTTTTCACCGGCCTGAAATTGGAGATATGGAGTAGCAGCTTTTCGCCATGCGGTGCGTACTCCTGCCGCATGTCGACCCGAAGTTCTTCACGCATGCTTTCAAGGTCGACAAAATTTGGAATCACTTCAATATCGCGGTTAACGCCGAAAAGCTTGTAGGTATCGTTGCGCAGGCTGTGCGACACCGCGGTGACTGCATCGCTTTTGTTGATGGCAAATGAAATGACCGGCTCGAAGGAGGCATCTTTTCCGAGCAGGGTGATGTCTGTGCCGTGCAGGGTGGTGATGACAGGCAAGTGGATACCCTCTTCGGCCAGTACCTGCTTGGCTGTGTAGGCGGCTGAAGCGTGTGGAATGGCATAGTGGGCATGCAACAAGTCAATCTTTTCATATTTGGCGACGTCCACCATTTTGCTTGCCAGCACCAGTTCGTATGGCGGATATAAAAACAGCGGATAGTCGCTCACGTTCACCTCATGGTAGAAGATATTCTTTCTGAATGATCCCAACCTCACAGGCTGCGAATAGGTGATAAAATGAATCTCGTGTCCTTTTGCGGCCAATGCCTTGCCCAGTTCAGTGGCTATCACGCCGCTCCCCCCGAAGGTGGGGTAACACACCATGCCGATTTTCATGCGCCAAATTTACGGTCAGCCGGCCCGGCGGGTACGTTACACTTCCTGCGCTTTCCGGCCCGGGGCGTTGCCCATACCGCTGGTTTCATAATTTTTTACAAGCGGAATGCGCCGGCTGCGCGTTTGGTGGCAAATTGCAGCCATCGAACTCCCATGACCCGCTGCCCTGCATTGCTGTTACTTCCCATCCTTTTACTGGCATTGACCGGCAAGTCGCAGCAGGTGGGTGTGGTGCTCAGCGGAGGAGGCTCGAGTGCCTTGGCCCACGTCGGTTTCCTAAGGGCCCTGGAAGAAAACGACATTCCCATAGACTACATCGGCGGAACGAGCATGGGTGCCGTGATTGCGGCCATGTATGCCAGCGGATATTCCCCCGCCATAATTGACTCCCTGGTGCGCACTACTGAATTTTTGCAGATGGCCCGCGGAGAAATTGATGACCTCTACCAGTATTATTTCAAAAGTTACGATACAGATGCCTCCATGGCCAATTTCAAATACAGCAAGGGCCAGTTCATCACCAGCGCACTTCCCACCTACCTGGTTGATCCGGTGCTGCTCGACTGGAAATTCATGGAGGGATTCACGCAACCCGGCGTGGCCGCGGGAGAAAACTTCGACAGCCTGTACATTCCCTTCCGGTGCATTGCCGCCGAGGTGAGCCACAAAAGAGAAGTGATTTTCCGCGACGGTCCGCTTGATGTTGCTGTGAGGGCGTCGTGCACCTATCCGTTTTACCTGCCACCCCGGCGTATTCGGGGTGAACTGCTCTATGACGGGGGCATCTACAATAACTTCCCGGCGAACGTCATCTACCGCGATTTCCTGCCTGATGTCATTATCGGGTGCAATGTATCGGAGAACAACGGGCCTGCCTCTGAAGACAATATCCTCTCCCAGTTGCAGAGCATGATCGTAGGGCAAACCGATTTTGATCGTCTATGCGAACAGATGATCATCGTGCATCCTGCCACGGCGCACATCGGCACCTTTGACTTTGCAAAAGGTGAAGAGGCCATTGGGTTGGGGTACGAGGCCTCCACAGACAGCATGCCCGCCATACTCGCCCTAATAGAGCGCAGGGTGACGCATGAAGAAAAAATGAAGGAGAGACTCAGGTTCATGAAAAAATTTCAGCCTATCGAAATCGCATCCATCCAATACACGGGCCTCAACCGGCAACAGGAAAAATATGTGTCGCGCGTCATGCGGGTGAAAAACATGCCGGCACCCCTTTCAACCCTGAAACCCGCCTATTTCCGGCTTTTTATGGACGACAAGATCAAGTCGGTTATTCCGGGGGCCTTCCCCGGCGATGGGGGCTACGAACTGCGTCTGGATGTGAGGCCAGAAAAAGATGTGGAAATGGCCTTTGGCGGTAACTTTTCGTCGCGCAGCATCAATACGGGATTCATCGGCCTGCGCTACAACCTGCTGGGAACCACCAGCGCGACGCTCTCCGCCAATAGCTATTTCGGACGGTTATATGGTTCGGTAAACACCAACCTCCGCTGGGACGTTCCAGGTGCATTTCCCTTTTCGGTGCAGGCTTCTTTCACCATCAACCGCTGGGATTACTACAAGAGCCTAACGACATTTTTCGAAGACGTAAAACCCAGTTTTGTGGTACTCTATGAACGCTTTGGCGGACTCACCCTTCGTTTTCCCGCCGGCAACAAAGGCATGATTAAGGCCGACGCCCTGTACGGGCTTACCCGCGACAGGTATTACCAGACTTCCGCTTTCCTTTCCACTGATACGGCTGACCAGACGCGCTTTCGCTCCGGAGCGCTTCGCATCACCTGGGACCGCAACACACTCGACCGCAAGCAATACGCATCAAAAGGAACCCGGCTCAAATTCAGTGTTAAAGCGGTAACCGGCCGGGAGGCCACCATACCAGGCAGCACGAGCATATTGCGCGACACCATACATCTTGACCACCAGTGGCTGCTCTTCAGGGCCCGCTATACCAATTATTTCTTTCAGAAGGGACCAGTGGGTGTCGGCCTGCACCTGGAAGCATGCTATAGCAACCAGGATTTTTTTGAAAACTATATCTCAAGTGCCATCATGGCGCCCGTCTTTGAACCCCTGCCGGAAAGTCCTACCCTCTTTTTGCCGCAATTCAGGTCACATGCCTATACAGCGGCCGGCATGGAATTCATCTTGCGGTTTGCACGCAACCTCGAATGGCGGATGCAAGGCCATATATTCGGAGACTACCAACCCCTGGTGTCTGACGCCCTCAACCAGGCCCGGTACAGCGATACGCCTAAGGCCCTGCTGAATGCCTCGGCGGCCGTTGTTATGCACTCTCCACTCGGTCCGCTAAGCCTGAGTGCCAACTATTATGACCAACGCGAGGAGCCCTGGAGTGTCCTCTTCAATTTCGGCTATCTGCTCTACAACGGTTCTTCGCGCGACTAAGCCGCCACCTTTAAGGCGGTATGCCTACCTTGCGCCGTCAAATCAGCAGTTATGGGTAAAATCAGGTTTGGAGTCATCGGTGCCGGACATATTGGTAAGCGGCATGCAGAGATGATTGAACGCAACGGGGAGGCCATGTTGGTCGCCATGTGTGACACACGCCCGCGCGAAGCGTGCGCCCCGGCCTACGATGTTCCGTTCTTTAATGATACGGATGCTTTCATGGCCCAGGAGATGGACGCCGTATGTGTTTGCACCCCCAATGGTTTTCATGCGCGTCATGCGCTTGCAGCGCTCGAGGCGGGTAAGCACGTAGTTGTGGAAAAGCCTATGGCGCTGAACCGGGCCGATTGCGAAAAACTTATTTTCACTGCCCTCCAGCGACACAGACAGGTTTTCTGTGTGATGCAAAACAGATACAGTCCACCCAGCGAATGGATCAAGGAACTGGTGGAAAACCGCATACTCGGCAACATCTACATGGTGACCATCAATTGTTTCTGGAACCGCGACGAACGCTACTACAAACAACCGAACTGGAAGGGCGTACTCGACTCAGACGGAGGCACCCTCTTTACCCAGTTTTCGCATTTCATTGACATCATGTACTGGCTGTTTGGCGATATCGAACACATTCAGTCGCGTTTCCGGGATTTCAACCACGCTGCCCTGACGGAATTCGAAGACAGCGGAATCGTCAGTTTTGATTTCGTCAATGGTGGAATAGGAAATATCAATTTTTCGACTTCTGTAAGGGATACCAACTTCGAGAGCAGTATGACCATCATCGCCGAGAAGGGTACCGTAAAAATTGGCGGTCAGTATATGAATGAGGTAGAATACTGCCACATTCCCGGCTATACGATGCCGCAGCTGAGGGAAGCCAATCCGGCCAATGATTACGGCGCCTACAAGGGCTCTGCGGCCAACCATGTGTACATCATACAAAATGTAGTAGATACCTTAAAAGGCCGCACCAACATTACCACGAATGCACTGGAGGGAATGAAAGTAGTGGACATCATCGAACGCATTTACCACAGCGCACCGCAGATCCGCAAGGTGCTAAACGCCTCCTGACAGCACGGCAATGTCTTTACGCGTAAGCCTGCTCTCCGTTTCAGAAAGACCGCGGTTCTTCGCACTGTCGGAAGAAGCAGGAACCCTGTTTGTGCAGGAGCACTGGTGCCGTGTTTACGGCGATGCCCTGCGTATCGCCGGTCTCTGGCAAGGAGCTGACCTCATTGGGGGATTCGTCTTTACCGAAACGCGGATGAAAGGAATACGCGCCTGGATTACGCCGCCATTTGCTCCCCACTGCGGACTTTTTTTCAAAGAAACGGAAAGCGAAAACCAGTCGAAAATCAACAGTTTTCGCAAGCGCGTGCTTAGAGAAATCGGGGGTTTCCTTGAAGACAGCGGACCGGCTTTTGTCAAACTGGAGTGGCCCCATTCGATCACCGATGTGCAGCCGCTGTTGTGGCAGGGCATGGAGATTTCGCCGAAATACACGTACGTTATCACTTTGTCTGAGCCGGAAGAGACGCTGCGCAAAAACGTGGATCCCAAGGTCAGGGGGCTGCTGGATCCGGGAGAACTGCTGCTTGATACGCAGGCCAGGCCTGCCGAACTTATGGCCATAGTGCAACGCACCTTTCAGAAAAAATCACTCAGCACAAACGAGCACACGGCTGCAGCGCTCGTCGAACAAGCCTATGCCGGCAACAGGCTCATTGCCACTTTAGTGCGGAGGGGAGACGAAATACAGGGCGCCTTTGTATGCGTGCACGATAGCCATACCTGTTATTACCTGTTTGGCCATACGGTTGACGCGTGCGAAAAAAATACCGGACATGCGGGACTCTGGCACTGCATTCAGCAGGCCCGGATGCGCGGGCTTCAGGCTTTTGACTTTGAGGGCAGCATGATTCCGGGCGTCGAACATTTTTTCAGATCCTTTGGCGGCAGGCAGGTTCCCTACTTCCAGCTCACGGCCGGAAACCGGTGGATCCGGCTGCTCTGGCAGCTGTTTAGAAAGTGAAGCGCTTGCCGGTAACCCGATCAGCCTGTCTATAGCCTCACACAAAAAAAACGCGCAACCAGTCTGAAAACCGTTTGCGCGCTTCCGAGGCAGCCTCAAGCCCCGCGATGATGGTGAAAAAAGTTAGTTGGCGATAGCACTGTAGGTAACCTGGTACTCCTTGTCGTCTTCAAAGTACTCAAGCCCCAGGTCAAGCAACGCCTTGGCCTCTGCGCGGGCACCGGCGGCATCCTGGCTTTCTGCCAGGCGAATGATGGCCGCTTTCAGCAGTACACGCTGCTCGGCAGACATCGAACAACTTTTGTCGCTGATCAGTTTCTTTCCACTTGCATAAAAAGCCTCAGATTCTTTTTTTGATTTGAGCGACTGGTACACCATGCCCATCATCAGGTGGGCACCCGCATCATTTTTGTCAAGGTCGACCAGACAGTCGTAGTACGACTTGGCTTTGGTAAATTTCAGGTTATCCATAAAAGTCTCCGCCTCAGAGATCACGGCCTTGCGGAACTTGGCGAAGTAATCTTCATAATCGCTGACGAAAGCGCGTTCAACATCCTTCTGACCGTATTTGGATGCGTATTTAAGCGAATTTTTAAATGCGTCCGGATACTTCTCCTTCATCGCGTCGATTTTGGCTATTTCGAAAAACGACATACTCATAAACAGGTAGGGGAGTGCATCCTTTTGGGTGTCATCACTCAGGGTATAGTTCTCCGCCTTGTAAAGCACTTTTTCATACTTCTCATCTACAAACAACTTCAACAGGACGTTGTAGTCGGGGCTATGGGCAACACCGTGTATGGAAGCGGCAAGGAGAAAAAACAAGATTGAATTTTTCATCATGGGTTATGTTTGGTTCCTGAAATTTTCAAATACGATGCCTAAAATAAGGCTATCAGTTTTTCGGCCAATACAACGGCACCCAATACGCTGATTTTCAATGGATAGAATCACTGCCCTCGCGCAGTCAGCG